>JAJZUU010000065.1 GCA_021848325.1 Pseudomonadota bacterium
CGCGCACCCGCAAGGGGTAGGCCGTGGCTGTAAAGCCGCTGAAGCGGCAACAGCCACGCTCTCGTCGCGCCTCGCCCTGCACCCTGCAAACCGCACACTCCAACCCGGTCAACTGCCGTTTCTAGGATCATCGCTGCGCACGTTTTAAGTTGCACTTCAACACCCGGAAATAGCCGCGCTGAATTACATGAGCAGGTCGTTGATGATATAACCAACCAGGAACACGTCCGCCAATAAGATCATGAAATGCATCGCACATCCTCCTGCAAGAATACGGGCACCGATGACGACGCCCCCCCGACCAGGAAGGCGGACACGGCCCGCCGGCGCGTTGTTCGTCAAGAAGTGAGCGCCTCAAGGTTAGACCAATCACGAGGCCGAGCAATCCGACCAGCGGCACAAAACTGACACCAAAGAGCCCATGCGTAGTCGCCCCACTGCCATGGGAAGGAAACATCCATTAATACATCTTGATCAGGTGGTAGCTCAGTGTCCTTTCCATCGATTCTACCGAGAATTGCTTACATAGAAATTACAACTTTCTAATATTCTAGATTTCTGCGGAAATATTGCGAAAATTGCGCGAAGATCCGGATCTTTTGTCAAAACATCCGAAGAACGAGGGCGGGTTCCAGCATTTTATGGCGTTTAGCTTTCCATGCGCCAGCCCCTTCCGGGGCGACGCCGCCACCCTTTAATCGTCCTGGTTGCGTCGCAGGACAATTCCCAGGGCGAGGCCGATGAGCATGACGACAAGGGTGAATGCAACGCCATAAATCCATGGAAATTTATGGGCGATGTTCGATGCCCAGTACTCCAGCCGAACCTGGCGCACGTCCAGTTGGCTGGACTGTTTGCTAACGACGTGGCCATCTTCGATCAGGTAGATATCCAATTTGTATTGGCCGATGGGCAGTTTCGCCGGCAACGTCAGACGGGTGAAAAAAAGGCGATTGTTGACAATCGTAACGGCGTCGCTCAGCCGCTGGTAGTATCCCTTTTCTGCCTTCAGCCGCAGAAAGGCATCCTGCCACCCCGGCACACTCTCGCCGGTGCCCGCCAGCACCCCGCGCGACAAGCCTTCTTTCAGATCCAGGCCGTGGCGCTCGATCTCTTGAGGCGGCAAGAGCTGTTCAATGGGGCGGGCGGAAAGCAGATACATAAGGCCCGGCGTATCTTTCAGCACCACTTTGCCGCTGTCGAGCCAAACCGGTCCCATTTTTACCTTGCGGCTGATGGCAACGTCCTGGGAAGGGGAGACCACCTTAATCACGACGTCGCCGGCGCGCGGCAGGGCGCCGAAAATAAGGATATCCTCGCCGGTGAAGTGCGTTGTGATGTCCACGTGATCCTTCGCCAGCTGCGCCACCAGGGAGGCGTCGGGATGCGCCGCCGCGGACAACAGAAAACAGCAAAGCGCCAGCGCGCAACCCGCCAGCCACTTCATACCGACACCCTCGTCATTTCATAGACTTCGTGCGGAGTCACCAGCAACCCAACCAGCATCTTGACGGCAACGGCCACTACCACCAGCGCCAGGATCAAGCGCAGCTTTTCGGCCGGCAGGCGCATGCTCATGCGTGTGCCCCACTGGGTGCCGAAAGCCGAACCGAAAATCAGGATCAGCGCCAAAAAAGGATCCACGGCGTGATTGACGCCAGCCTGCATTATGCTCACTGCGGCGGTGGTGAACAGCAACTGGAACAGGGATGTGCCCACCACGATCTTGGTCGGCATTTTCAGAAAATAGATCATCACCGGGACCATGATGAAACCGCCACCCACGCCCATCAGCGAGGTCAGCACGCCGACCGCGGCGCCCAGGGCGAGAAGCATAATCGCCGAGGTACGCAGACCCGAGACGGGAAAATCCATTTGCCCCGGCAAACGCGCGACCAGGGCGCCGAGACGGGCGCCCAGGCCGTCGCCCTCCGCCTTGCTTTCCTTGGTGGCGCGTGACGCTTTACCGGTGTTGCGGATCGCTCTGATCGACTCAATCAGCATGCTGGTGCCGATAAGACCCAGCAGCACGACGTACAGAAAAGTAACGATATTGCCGAACTGTCCCCCGTGCTGCAACAGCTCGGCGACATAGACGCCGCCGCCGCCGCCCAGCCAACTACCTACCAACAGTACTATGCCGATCTTGAAGTCGATATTACCGAGACGCCAGTGGGCGTAGCTGCCACCGGCGGAAGTGCCGGCGATCTGGGCCGATCCGGTGGCCACGGCGACGATGGGCGGAACACCGATGAATATCAGCAGCGGCGTGATAAGAAAACCGCCGCCAACACCGACCAGGCCGGAAAGAAAACCCACTATACCGCCGAAAAACAGAATCAGCAGCAGGTCGACGTCCATGTGGGCGATAGGCAGAAAAACTTCCATGGTGAAATGTTAGAACCTTAAATATGTTTTTTTATAAAATTCATGGGGCTGCGCGGAAAATCTCCGCTCTGAAATCGGTTAGCGCAGGACAGATCTGGGTCGCCGACAAGTCCGGCGGCACCACCAGCAAAGGCACCGGAAGATGCTCGGCCAGCCTGCTGCTGAAGCGGCCGCTGACACGACGCAAGCGGGGAAGGGAGCGTTTTTCGGTGGCGATTCCCTCGCGGCCGGTCACCACCATCATGATGTGCGGATCCTCGTTGACCGCTTTGAGAATCTCCTCCTCCGGCACGCCGTCGACAATGTAGAATTCAGGCACGATTGCGCAGATATCGCTGATCTTGGCGGCAATCTCGGTCAGTGTCTTCTCTGCCTGGGCGCGAATATCGCCCTTCATCCGCTCCTCCACGCCAGCCCAGAAACTCAGGGCGGGAACATCGAGGACATGGATCATACCCAGGTGCGCATCCAGCATTTTCGCCAAGCGGGCGGCGTAACCCGCGGCCAGCATGGAATTTCGTGATCCGTCTATAGCGACGAGAATGGTTACCGTCGTAGCGTTTGTCATGGCGACTAAATTCCTTCGGAGAACTTGGGTCGGAAAAAGGTGCAACTCGGCTTCAATCGCCCACGCTTTATCCCGATCACGTAATATTCAATGACCTTGGCGCGACGCACATCATACACGAAACCCGGCGTCCGATGAACCCAGATTGACGAAGCTCGCCTAAACATCGGCGCCGACGGGCATTGGGCTGAGCCCGGGGGGCAAGGCGGAGCGGCTAATGGCTCCCGGGGAGCGAGCGCCGGTCAGACAGGCGTGGCATCGATGCCGTTCTGCGCCAGGTACTGGTAGAGCCGGAAACGCCTCCGGATTTCTTCCTGGTAGGGGGCCAGCACTTCTTCACCGCCCTCTTCGATCGCTTTCAGCAAACCGCGGAAGCGTGCCTCGTTCCGGATAAACTCGCGGTATGGCGTAGAAGGTTCCTTGGAATCCAGCATCAGCGGGTTTTTCCCTTCTACCAAGCGGCGCGGGTCGTGCCGGAACAGGGGCCAGTGGCCGCTGCTTACCGCAAGCTCCTGTTGGCGGTGCTGCAGGCCCAGGTCGAACCCGTGTTCGATGCACGGACTATAGGCGATGATCAGGGACGGTCCTTCATAGGACTCGGCCTCCAGGAAGCTTTTTAGGGTATGCAGATCCTTCGCGCCGTAGGCCACCTGAGCCACGTACACGTTGCCGTAGCTCATGGCGATCTGGGCCAGGTCCTTTTTGCCGCTGGCCTTGCCGTTGCTGGCAAACTTGGCCATGGCGCCGCGCGGCGTGGCCTTGGAGGCCTGGCCGCCGGTGTTGGAGTAGACCTCCGTATCGAGCACCAGGAGGTTGACGTCCTGGCCCGAGGCGAGAACGTGGTCGAGGCCGCCGAAGCCGATATCGTAGGCCCATCCGTCGCCGCCGATGATCCACACGCTGTGCCGGACCAGGGCTCGCGCCACGCTTTCCAGGCTGCGCGCCGCGGCTGAGCCGATGCCGGCCAGGACCCCGCGCAATGCCTCCACCCGCTTGCGCTGTTCCAGAATCCCCTGCTCGCTCGACTGATCGGCCTCCAGCAAGGCCTGCGCCAAACCCGGGCCGATCTCCGCCTGCATCTGCCGCAGCAATCGGCGGGCATGGCTGGCCTGCTGGTCGATGGCCAGCCGGAAGCCGAGGCCGAACTCCGCATTGTCCTCGAACAGCGAATTGGCCCAGGCCGGTCCCTGCCCCTCACCGTTGCGGCAATAGGGAGTGGTGGGCAGGTTGCCGCCGTAGATGGAGGAACAGCCGGTGGCGTTGGCGATCACCATGCGATCCCCGAACAACTGGGTCGCCAGGCGGATATAGGGCGTCTCGCCGCAGCCGGAACAGGCGGTGGGAAACTCGAATAGGGGCTGGAATACCATCGCCCCCTTGATGGTGGCCGCCCGCAATTTGCTGCGGTCGAACTCCGGCAACTGGAGGAAGAACTCCCAGTTCTCCTTTTCCTGGGCGCGCAGCGGCGCCTGGGGCCGCATCTCCAGCGCCTTGCGGGAGGGATCGGTCTTGCTCGCCGCGGGGCATGCGTCCACGCACAGCCCGCAGCCGGTGCAGTCCTCGGGGGCCACCTGGTAGCTGATGTGCAGCCCGGGCTCGAACTCCTTGCCCTTGACCTCGGTGTGCTTGAAGGCGGGGGGTGCATCCCGCAGCAGGTCCGTGGCGAACACCTTGCTGCGGATGGCGCTATGGGGGCAGACGAAGGGGCACTTGCCGCAGTAGATGCACAGCGCCTCGTCCCATATCGGGATGTCGCGGGCCAGATTGCGCTTGTCCCAGACGGAGGTGCCGGTGGGCCAGGTGCCGTCGGGGGGGAACGCGCTCACCGGCAGCAGGTCGCCCCGGCCCGCCATGATCTCCGCCGTCACCCGCCGCACGAAGTCGGGGGCGGACGGCGGCACCGCCTGGGGCGGTTCGGCGGTCGCCGTGGCCAGGGCCGGCACGGCGAGCCGGCGGAGATTGGCGAGGGTCCGGTCGATCGCCCGGTAGTTGCGTTCGACAATGTCCTTCCCCCGCTTGCCGTAGCTCTTCGCCACCGCCGCCTTGATGGACTGGATCGCCGCCTCGGGCGGCAGGATGCCGGAGATGGCGAAGAAGCAGGTCTGCATGATGGTATTGATGCGGTTGCCCATGCCGCTCTCCTTGGCCACGCCGTAGGCGTCGATCACATAGCACTCCAGGCCCTTGTCGATGATCTGCCGCTGCATGGGGCGCGGCAGGGTGTCCCATACCCGCTCCGGGGGGAGCGGCGAATTGAGCAGGAACACTGCCCCGTCCGCCGCTGTTTCCAGCACGTCGTAGCGTTCCAGGAACACCGGCTGATGGCAGCCGACGAAGTGGGCCTCGTCGGCACCGATGAGATAGGCGGAACGGATCGGCTGGGGACCGAAGCGCAAGTGCGAGATGGTGGCCGCACCCGCCTTCTTGGAGTCGTAGACGAAGTAGCCCTGGGCGTACCGGTCGGTCTGCTCGCCGATGATCTTGATGGTGTTTTTGTTAGCGCTCACCGTGCCGTCGCTGCCCAGTCCGTAGAACACCGCGCGCATCACCTCCCGCCCGGCGTCGGTGCGGAAGGCGGGGTCCCACGCCAGGCTGGTGTGGCTGACGTCGTCCACGATGCCCACAGTGAAATGGTTGCGCGGGTTGTCCCGGGTCAGCTCGTCGAACACGCTCTTCGCCATGGCCGGGGTGAACTCCTTCGAGGACAAGCCATAGCGCCCCCCAATCACCCGCGGCAACAGTGGGAAACGACCACCGCCGCTGACGAAATGCTCGGTGATCGCAGTAACCACGTCCTGGTAGAGGGGCTCGCCCGCCGCCCCTGGTTCCTTGGTTCGGTCCAGCACGGCGATGCGCCGCACCGTGGCGGGCAACGCCCCGATCAGTTCGGCTGCCGGAAAAGGCCTGAACAGCCGGAGCTTCACCACCCCGACATTCTCGCCGTGGGCATTCAGGTGCGCCACCGTTTCCTGCACCGTTTCCGCCCCAGAACCCATGAGCACGATCACCCCCTCGGCATCCGGGGCCCCCGCGTAGTCCGCTAGCCGATACTGGCGTCCGGTCAAGCCGGCGAACCGGTCCATGACCGCCTGGACGATGCCGGGCATACGCCGGTAGTAGGGATTGACCGCCTCCCGGGCCTGAAAATAGACGTCCGGGTTTTGCGAGCTGCCGCGCAGCACCGGGGCATCGGGCCGCAGCGCCCGTGCCCGGTGGGCCTGCACCGCCTGGTCGCTGATCATGGACCGCGCCGATTCACGACCGACCTGCTCGACCTTCGCCACCTCGTGGGAAGTGCGAAAGCCGTCGAAAAAATGCATGATGGGCAGGCGCGATTCGAGGGTTGCCGCCTGGGCGATCAAGGCCATGTCCATGGCCTCCTGCACCGAGTTGGAACACAGCATGGCGAACCCGGTGGAGCGCGCGGCCATCACGTCGCTGTGGTCGCCGAAGATGGACAGGGCATGGGTCGCAAGCGTCCGCGCCGCCACATGAAACACCACGGGGGTAAGCTCGCCGGCGATCTTGTACATGTTGGGAATCATCAGCAGCAGTCCCTGGGACGAGGTGAAGGTCGTCGCCAGCGCCCCGCTCTGCAAGGCGCCATGCACCGTGCCGGCCGCCCCCGCCTCGCTTTGCATCTCGATCACCCGGGGCACGCTGCCCCACAGATTCTCTATGCCGTGGGCCGACCAGTTGTCCGCGTGCTCGCCCATGGGGGAAGACGGGGTAATGGGATAGATGGCGATAATCTCGTTGGTCAGATGGGCGATATAGGCGGCGGCCTCGTTGCCATCCAGGGTGACCATGGCGGTGCTGGACATGGGATAGCCTTTCACTGAAATTATTAATATTATTTAAGTTAAATTCAATACAAACACTACTTAACCTTGTTTATCGACTTATCTCGCCAGTCGGGGCTCAACACCGGTTGAGGCGCCCTCCCCCAGCGCCTTAGCCACCTGCCGCAGCACTCCGTCCCAATCCCCCGGCCGCTCCTGGCGAAAAATTCGCATGGCGGGATACCACGGGCTGTCCCGGCGCTCCGTGAGCCAGCGCCATTCCCCGTCGAAACGGAGCAGCAGCCAGACCGGCTTTCCCATGGCCCCGGCGAGGTGGGCGACGGCGGTGTCGATGCTGATTACCAGGTCCAGGTTGGCCAGCAGCCCGGCGGTGTCGGCGAAATCGCGCAGTTCGCCAGTGAGGTCGACCAGTTCCATGCCCTCGGGAGGGTGCTGCGCCTGGCGCGCGGCTTCGCCTTTCTGCAGGCTGTAGTAGCGTACCCCCGCGACGCCGGCCAAGGGCGCGAAGCTCGACAGGGGGCAACTGTTGCGCTCCTTGTAGGCATCGAAGCCCGCTTCCCGGCCCAGGGGATTGCTCCCCCACACCAACCCTATGCGCCTTGAGCAAGCGTTATTTACGTTGTTTTGCCAGTGCGTTACAAGCCGTTGTTCAGGCCAAACATAAGGAACCTCCGCGGGGATGCTGTCCAGGGCGGTGCCGAACGCCAAGGGCAGGCTCAACAATGGGCAGTGCAGGTCGAACGGGGGGAGCGGCTCGCCCCGCGCCAGTACGCGCTCTATGCCGGCGGCGCCGTCAAGCAGGCGCTTGAGTTCCGGCTGGCATTGCACCACCACTCGCCCGCCGCGCCGGGCCACCAACGGCGCGTAGCGGATGAACTGGAGGGTGTCGCCCAGGCCCTGTTCCGCGTGCAGCAGGACCGTACGCCCGCCGAGTTCGTCCCCTTCCCACCTGGGCCCGGCAAAGGTGCTGTGCAGGGATGCGAATCCGGGGCCCTCGTTCAGGCGCCATTCGTATTCCCGCCAGCCGCGGGCAAGATCTCCCAGCAGCAGCAGCGCCGTGGCATAGTTGTAATGGGCGGCCGCATCGTCGGGTCTTAAGGCGAGGGCCTGCTGGTAGGCGGCCGTGGCCTCGCCGAGCTTGCGCTGCCGTTGCAGCGCGAGCCCGAGATTGTTGCAGGCCTCGGCGTAGTCCGGTTTGAGGGCGATGGCCCGGCGGTAGGCCACAGTCGCCTGTTGGAGCCTGCCCTCCTCCTTGAGGCTGTTGCCCAGATTGTAGTGGGCCTCGGGGTAGCCCGGTTTCAAGGCGAGTGCACGCCGGTAGCTCTGCACCGCCTTCTCCCGTTGCCCCATGGCATGTAACACCAGGCCCAGATTACCGTGGAAAGCGGGCTCTTTTTTGTTGAGCCGGATCGCCCGCTGTATGTGCTCGAGCGCGGACGGGTGATCGCCGCGCTGATAGGCAAGCACGCCGAGGAAATGCCAGGCCGCCGCATTGTCCGGATCCGTCTGGAGAACCCGGCGATACAGATCTTCCGCCTCGCGCAGCCTCCCTTCGCTGTGATGGCTCAACGCCAGTTGCAGGATCTGGGAGACGGCGGGAGCGGTGCGCATGGCGGAGAACTGGCGGTAAGTTTGCCCGGTACGAAAGCGAATCCCTCCAATTAGAGCAGAGGAAAGAGGGGGTGTCCAGCCGCGACCTGCGCGCCGCTGACCGGCGGACCATGAACCCTGCAAAAAGCTGTGGAGCCGTGGAAAAGGCAACGGGGTTCATGCAGTTTCTTCGCTTGCGGCGCAGGGCTGGAGGGTGAAATAGAAGGTCGCCCCCTTTTCCACCTCGCCTTCGGCCCATATCCGCCCTCCATGGCGGTGAACGATTCGCTGCGCCGTGGCCAGCCCGATGCCGCTTCCAGGAAATTCGTCCGCCCCGTGCAGCCGTTGGAATGCCCCGAACAACTTGCCGGCGTATGCCATATCGAAACCGGCGCCGTCGTCCCGCACGAAATACACCCGCTCCCCTTCCTCATCGGTGAAGCCGAATTCGATCCTGGCGGCGGGATGTTTCGAGGTGTATTTCCAGGCGTTGCCCAGGAGGTTTTCCATCACGATTCCGATCAGGCCCGGATCGCCCTCCACCGTCACAGCGGGGGCGATCACGAATTTCACGTTGCGCTCGGGTTCCCGCCCCTCGAACTCGGCCGCCAACTGTTCTGCCAATCGGCTCAGGTTCACCTGCTCGCAGCCCATCTTGTGCCGCGTCACCCGGGACAGGTTAAGCAGGTCGTCGATCAACGTGCCCATACGCTGGGTCGCCCCACGCACCCGGCGCAGGTAGTCCTTGCCCGTTTCATCCAGGCGGCCCGCGTAGTCCTCCAGCAGCGCCTTGCTGAAGCCGTCGATGCTGCGCAGGGGGGCGCGCAGATCATGGGAGACGGAATAGCTGAAGGTCTCCAGTTCCTGATTGATCGCCCCCAGTTCCACATTGCGGTGCCGCAAGTGCCGATTGAGTCCGCGGATGATTTCCTCGGTCCGCTTGCGCTCGCTGATGTCCCGCACCAGGGCGATGAACAGGCCTTTTTCGTCCTTTTCCTTCACCAACTGGAGCGAGATCTCCACCGGGAAGTCGGTTCCGTCCTTGCGGCGGCACAGGGTTTCGAAACCGAAAGACGGCTTTTCGCCGGAAAGCAGCGGGGCAATCAGCTTGCGGAAGTGCGCCTCGGACAACAGGGGCTTGATCTGGTAGGGCGTCATCTGCAGGAGTTCTTCCCCGGTATAGCCGAGGCTCTCCATAGCCCCCCTGTTCGCATAGACAAAACGCAGGGTATCCGGCTCGAACAGGAACAGCATGTCCAGCGTGTCGTCGAGGATGTGCTTGAAGTGGTTGAGCGCCTCGGCTGCGCGCACCCTGTCCGTCACATCCCGGAACACTCCCACGATTTCCAGGGCCCGGGGGGAATCGCTCCGGCGCACCCCGCGCAACGAGGTTTCGATCCAGATGTAGTGACCTTCCCGGACCTTGACCCGGTAGGTGACGGTCTCGAGGGTGTAATGGGTGAGCACCCCGAAAAAAGCCTGGCGCACGCTTTCCACATCCCCGGGATGGACCCGTTCGAACGAAGAGCGGCCCTGCAGGTCCGACGGTTCGTAGCCGAACAGGTTGGCGCTGGCTGGAGACACGTAAATGAACGCCCCTTCGGGGGAAAGCCTGGAGATCATGTCGCTGGAATACTCCGCCAACAGGCGGTAGCGCTCCTCGCTCTCCCGTACCGCCCGCTCCTGCTCGGTCACGTCGAACACGGTGGAGCGGCTCATCAGGAAATTTCCCTGCTCGTCCTTGAGGGCGGTAGCGCTCAGCAACACGGGAAAGGTGGTTCCGTCCTTGCGCACCATGTCGAACGCGAGGTGATGAACGTAACCCTGCTTCACGAACTGAGGAAAGCGCTCCAGAAAGTTGTTGGCGCCTTGTTCCGTGATCACGTCGGTAAAGCGCATTTTTCCGACCACTTCGTCACGGGAATAACCGAGCCAGGAAAGCTCGGTATCGTTGATCCGGACAAAGATGCCGTTCTTATCCAGGGAGTGGTAGCCGCAAGGGGCGTTGTCGTAAAGGTCGCGGATCTCCTGAGCGTTCTGCCTGAGGCGTTCCTCCGCACGCTTGCGTTCGGAGATGTCGCGGGCCACCCCCACGAACAGGCGCCGGTCGTGCAGCCGTATCTCGCTCACCGCGAGGTCCGCGGGGAAAACGGACCCATCCTTGCGTACCCCCTCGACTTCCCGCCGCCGCCCGATCACCCTGGCCCGGCCGGTCTCTCTGTAGCGGCGCAGGTAGTCGTCGTGCTCGCTGCGAAAGGGTTCGGGCATCAGTATGCTAATGTTTGCGCCCACCGCCTCCTCGGCGCGGTAGCCAAAGAGTCGTTCCGCACCCCGGCTGAACGACTCGATCACGCCGTTCTGGCCGATGATGACCACCGCGTCGATCAGGGAGCCGAGGATGGCGCACAGAGGGGGATCGCACCCCGCCGGCATCGGTGGAATCCAATCCCCGGGATCAGACGGGATATGAGAGGGGGAATCCGGTTTCACCGGGCGCTCCCGGTTATGCCAGGGCCTCGCCCGCTCGGCCTGGAAAGAGTTCGAGCATCCATGGAGGGGTCTCAGATAGACGGGGAATCGGGGTCGCCCCTGATTCCGGGATTCTTATCCGACGCCAGCGCCGCGTCAACCGCAGCGACGAGTTCGGCAATCCGCACAGGTTTGGTAAGGTAGGCCGTAAAACCCGCGGCGAGTCCTTGTTCCACGTCCCACGGCAAAGCATCCGCGCTGATGGCCAGGGCCGGGATGGCACGAGTCGCGACGGAACTGCGCAACGCCTTCAAGGCCTCGAAGCCGTTCATCCCCGGCAGGTTGATGTCCAGCAGGATGATGTCCGGCCGATGACGGCGCGCCATGTCCAGCCCCAGTTCGGCCGTATGGGCGGCGAGCAGGCTGATTTCGGGGCGGCGCTTCGCCAATATGTGGTGCACCAGATCCAGGTTGACCGGGTTGTCCTCGACATATAACAGCGTAAACCGCCTCGCGGGCGTCGCGGCGGCCGGCGGCGCGTCCTCGTCCCGGCTTTCCGCTTCCCCGCCCCCTGTCCCCTGCGGCAGTTCGAACCAGAATGTGCTGCCCTCGCCCGGCACGCTGTCCAAGCCGATCTTGCCTTCCATCACTTCCACCAGTTTCTTGGCCAGGGCAAGCCCCACCCCGAGGCCGGGGATTTCCAGCTTGTTGGCGTCGAGGCGACTGAACGGTTTGAACAACTGACGCTGCTGTTCCGCGGTGATCCCGCGCCCCGTATCCGCCACGCTCACCCGCAACAGACCTTCCCGTGTTGCCGTACAGCCGACTGTGACCACCCCCATCTCGCGATTGTACTTGATGGCGTTGGACAGCAGGTTGAGCAGTACCTGCCTCACCCGCACCCGGTCCGCCCGGACAAAGCGTTTCGCGTCGCGCGGTCCGCGCTGCTCGACAATCCGGATGGAGCGCTGGTCGGCAAGCGGCTGGATGATGCCCAGGCAATCGTCCAGCACCCCGTCCAGGTCCATGTCCTCGGGAAATATCTGAATGCCGCTGTGCTCGATGTTGGCCAGGTCGAGCACCTCGTCGATCAGGTCCAGCAGGTGCCAGCCGGATTTCAAGATGTACTGCACGCTCTTGACCTGTGACTCGCTGAGGGGATGGTCCGCGTCGTCTTCCAGCAACTGGGCAAAACCGAGAATGGCGTTGAGGGGCGTGCGCAGTTCGTGGCTCATGCGCGCGAGAAATTCGCTCTTGGCCGCGCTCGCCCGTTCGGCCTCTTCCTTGGTCTTGATCAGTTCCGCACGGGCAAGGTTCCGGTCGGTGATATCGATCAAGGTCCCCACGGAAGCGGGTTCCCCCTCATAGGATATGGCCTTGCCCCAGACCATGGCGTCGAACGGCGAGCCATCCTTGCGCACACATCTGATCTCGTAGGGGGTGCCCGGCTCACCCCTGGCGCGGTCGATGAGCTTTTGCCTCACCATTCCCCGGTCTTCGGGGGCGATAAGGCCGAGGGGGGAGGCGCCGACAAGCTCTTCGGGCTCGTATCCGAAGTATTGGGCCATGGCCGGGTTGACATACTTGAACTTGAAGTCCTGGATCACATAGATGCCGGTCAGGGCGGCCTCCATGGTGCTGCGGTATCTCTCCTCGCTCTCCCGCAGCGCCTGCTCCGTCCGTTTGCGCTCGGTCGTATCCAGGTTGAATCCCACCCGGGCAAGCCCCTCCGGCAGTTCCATGGGGGCGGCGTGAATCACGTAGGGGAAGCGCGAGCCATCCTTGCGCAGCCCCACCGACTCGTAAACATACGACTCCGTTTCGCCCTCCTCCCAGCGGCGCAGCCGTTCGCTCACCTGGGAGCGGTACGGGAGGTCGTAATGGTTGAGGGCGGGGACACCGCGCAACTCGTCGACACTGCTATAGCCGAACATCTTCATATAGGCGGGATTACCATCCACCATTATTCCCTTGAGGGAGATGCCGATGCCGATAGGGGCCTGCTCGAACAGGACCCGGAACCGCCGCTCGCTTTGCCTTACGGATTCCTCGAATTCCCTGCGCTCGGTGATGTCCCGGGCGGTGGTGAGTAGGCCGGTCGCCTTGCCGTCGCTGTCCAGTATGGATTGCCCCAGGGACTCGAACCAGCGGTAGGCGCCCTCCATGTTGCGCATGCGGAACGTCTGCGAAGGCGAACCGGTGACGCCTTCCGCCAGACGACCGGGTTCGAAGCAGGCTGCGTCCTGGTCGTCGGGATGAATGAAATCGTAGGGGTGCCGGCCGATCAGATCCTCCGGCGAGAAGCCGAGCAGACGGGTTACCGAGGGGCTGACGTAGTCGTAATTTCCTTCCGAACCGTGCAGGCAGATCAGGTCGAGGCTGTTTTCCGCCAGCAGGCGGAAGCGCTGTTCACTGGACTGCGACGCCGCCTTTGCCCGGGTGCGCTCCCGCCGCACCTCCGTCTCCTGCATCTCACGTTCCACGGCGGGCACCAGCCGCGCCAGATTGCCCTTCATCAGGTAATCGCGGGCGCCGGCCTTCATGACCTCGATCAGGACCTCCTCGGAGATTTTCCCGGAAACCACGATGAAAGGCAGGTCGAGCCCCTTGCTGCGCAGCAGCGCCAGGGCCGACAGGGAGTTGAAGCGGGGCATGATGTGGTCCGAGATGACCACGTCCCACTCCTGGCTCTCCAGCGCCGCCGCCATGGACGCGGCGTCATCCACCCGGGCGTAGTTGCAAGCATATCCCCCGTGCCGCAGTTCGCGCATGATAAGCAGCGTATCGTCTTCGTTGTCCTCCACGCTCAGCACGCGCAACGGACGCCCCCTCCCAACCCGCGCCGATCGGGACACTTCGCTCGAAGTCTTTGGTTCCACGCAAACTTTCTCCCAACTGCCAGCAGGGCCGCTCACGAGCCTGTTGGATTATCCTTAAGTATAACTTTATCAACCCGGCTGGATAATACCGTAGCTCCTGCGAAGGCAGGTACCCGGTAAAACCGGGTAAATAATGGCGGAGCAAGAAATTCTTCGGCGTCCGGTGGATTGACAGGGGTTTGTTCATCCTGCGCTTCCGCCCCCGGAAACCGGATGATTTCCCAGATGCAGCCAGAATGAACCAAAACCCGTCCCGGTACCATCAGTGGTTACTGATTTTTAATGTAAGAAGCTCGAACCAGGCTGTAGGAAAATCCCTACACAGCGCCCGGAAGAGGCGCCGGGCCTTCTCGCCCGAACGCGGCGGGCATACAATACCCGGCTTCACCCCCTGGCCCGGAGGCCATCCACCCTTTGCGGAAAAACTATGCGCAGTTTCCAGATTCGACCGGTGTCTTCACGCCTGAAGGAACACCTGCTTCACAAAATCAACAACAAGACCAAGCCCCCGGGGTCCCTGGGCCGGCTCGAAGGACTGGCTCTCAAGATTGCCCTGGCCCAGGATAGCCTGAGCCCGCACCTGGCCCGGCCCGCCATCGTGGTGTTCGCGGGGGATCACGGCATCGCCCTGGACGGGGTGAGCGCCTATCCCCAGGCGGTCACCGCCCAGATGGTGCTGAACTTCCTCGCGGGCGGCGCCGCCATTAACGTGTTCGCCCGCCAGCAGGGGATCTCGCTGACGGTGGTGGACGCCGGGGTGAATCACGATTTCGGCCCCATGCCCGGCCTGCTGGACGCCAAGATCGGACGCGGCACCCGCAGCTTCCTCAAGGAACCGGCGATGAGCGCCGCCCATTGCGAACTGGCCCTGGAGCGCGGCGCCGCCATCGTCGATTCCATCCAGCGGGAGGGTTGCAACGTGATCGGCTGCGGCGAGATGGGGATCGGCAATACCTCTTCCGCCGCCCTCCTCACCAGCCTGTTCACCGGCACCTCCATCGAGCGCTGCGTCGGGCGGGGCACCGGCCTGGACGACCGGGGGCTGGAGAACAAGCGGGCGCTGCTGGCCGCGGCCCTGGCCCGCCACCCGGTGAGCGCCGCCGATCCCCTGGCGGTGCTGGCCACCTTCGGTGGCTTCGAGATCGCCATGATGGCAGGGGCCATGCTCCAGGCCGCCGCCCTGGGCATGATCGTCCTGGTGGACGGCTTCATCGCCGGCTCGGCGCTTCTGACCGCCGCCGCAATGCACCCCGCCATCACCGACTACGCGGTGTTCTGCCACCGCTCCGCGGAGCCGGGCCACGCCGCCATGCTGGCCCACCTGGGCGCGGAGCCGCTGCTGGACCTGGGCATGCGCCTGGGGGAAGGCAGCGGCGCGGCGGTGGCCTATCCCCTGCTGGTGTCGGCGGTGAGCTTCCTGAACGAAATGGCCTCCTTCGAGTCGGCCGGGGTGAGCCGCGGCGGCGACCGGGAAACCGGATGATCGCCGTCCTGACGCAGGAGGCGCGGCTGCTGCTGGCCGCGGTCAGGTACTTCACCCGGGTCCCGGTGCCGACTTGGGTCGGCCATTCCGCCGACCAGACCCGGCTCTCCGCCCGCTACTTTCCACTGGTGGGCATCCTGGTGGGGGGTGGCAGCGCCGGGGTGTGGTGGTTGTGCCAGACCTTCCTGCCGGCGCCGGTGAGCCTGCTGCTGGCCATGATCGCCGGCGTGGCGGCCACCGGCGCCTTCCACGAGGACGGCCTGGCGGACTTCTGCGACGGCTTCGGCGGCGGCGCCGACCGGGCGGCGGTGCTGCGCATCATGAAGGACTCCCGGGTGGGCAGCTACGGCGTGCTGGGGCTGGGGGCGGTGCTGGCCCTGAAATTCGCCGCCCTGTCCTATCTGCCGTTCAAACTGCTGCCCCTGGTCCTGATCGCCGGCCACAGCCTGAGCCGCTTCACCGCAGTCACCTTCCTCTACACCCACCCCTATGCCCGTGAGGAAGCGGACGCCAAGGCGGCGGCCTTTGCCCCCGGCATCGGCGCCGCCCAATTGGCGGTGGCGGGCGCCTTCGGGCTGGCGCCCCTGTTGCTGCTGCCCCCCGTCCTGCTACCGGGGCTGGTGCCGGTGGCGGCGCTGCGCGTCTGGCTCGCCGCCCTGCTGCGCCGCCGCATCGGCGGCTACACGGGAGACTGCCTGGGGGCGGCCCAGCAGTTGAGCGAGGCGTTGTTCTACCTCGCCGCCCTGGGTCTATGGACCTCTACCTGATCCGTCACACCCGGGTGGCGGCCTCCGGCCAGTGCTACGGCCGGCTGGACGTGCCCCTGGCCGACACCT
>JAJZUU010000066.1 GCA_021848325.1 Pseudomonadota bacterium
CATTCCTCGGCTCCACACGCCAGCGCACTGCCGAGTACTGCTGCAACGTGGCCGTGTGGAAGGCTGCGCCCGACGGTGAAGACCGCATCTGCACGGGGTACGGCAACCCCGCCTTTGAGCAATACCTCGAGACCCTCTATCACTCCAGCGGGCAAGCAGGAAATATTGGCCAATGTGCGCTTCTTGACCTTGCCATCATCGCGATAGGACTCGCGCAACAGGATGGCAGCAGGGGAATTGCGATTGCGAACCGCCTCGATATACATGGCAGTCATGCTTGCCACAGCCGCCCGCAAAAAGCAAGCTGAAAATGCCATATTACATGGGTACATTCCCCCTCAAAAAAATAGCCGAAATCCGCCTTGCGCAAGGACTTCGGCTCGGCGAGTTGTTGGTAAGAGGAAGGAAAGGCCCCAACCTGGACTAAACTCGGACCGCAGGCGCAGAACGAGTTAAAGCCCCCCCGGATCACGCACTATCCCTTCTTCGCAGACCTCCGCTTGAAACGCCTCGCCAGTTCCTTGTTGACGGCGTCCAAGTCGAAGTTTTCCGGGTCGAAGCCTTCGCCGAGCCATTCCAGGGTCTCCCCGTATGCCTCGTGTTCCGGCTCGGACAGGATTTCCAGGAGTTCCTCGTAGCCCCAGACGCCGCCGCAGTCTTCCGGCGGGCAGGCGCGTTCTCCCGCCAGGCAGCGGGGATAGGCCATGCCTTCCTCGGGCGCCAGGGTTTTTTCCACCTTGACGGCGTGGGTCCAGTCGTCGCCCATGTCGTAGACGTATTGGAACTTGATGCGGCGGCCGTCCGTCACGCTTTCCAGGGTATTCCGGCTGACGCTTTGTGGCTTTTCGTCGAACATGAAGAAGTCGTCACCCGGGGACGACGGCATATAGACGACTTTGCCGACGGTGAACTCATAGAGGTGGTAGTCTTCCCAGCCCATGGCGATCTGGATGATCCGGTGCAAGTCGGCGAGGCTGGTGTCGCCCTTCACCTGCACCCGCCGCCAAATTGGAGGTTCGCTGTTCTCGAGGGTGATTCTCACTTGATAAACTGTGTCTTGGCGAGACATGGGTTTTCCTCCAAACGGGAATCTGAATGCCTGCAAGCCCGCGGGACAAGGCCCTTTTTCGACGCCTTAGATCTCATCCTCCATGGCGATGAAGCCGCACGGGCATTCGTGGACGCACAGTCCGCAGCCCTTGCAGTAGTCGTAGTCGAACACGTAATGGGAGCCGTCGCTGGCCAGTTCCTTGGTCTTCAGCACCGCCTCGTCGGGGCATAGGGTCCAGCAGTTGTCGCAGGCGAAACAGGTGCCGCAGGAGAAGCAGCGAGCCGCCTCCGCCGCCACCTGCTCGGAGTTCAAGCCGCGCTCGATCTCCTGGCAACCGGTGCGCTGCTCCACCGGCAGCACCGGCTCCCGCGCCCTGGGGGCGTGTTCGTAGTAATGGAGATTGATCTTTTCAAAGGCAATGGCCTCGGCGGTGCCCTCCTCGGGCAGCGCTAAACCGCGCAGCAGACGGTCGATGGCCTCGGCCGCGCGGCGGCCGTCGCCGACAGCGCCGCTCACGGTGCCGCGGCTGTGAAAGCGCGCGTCGCCGCCGGCGAATATGCCGTCATGACCGGCGACCCGTCCCCAGGCGTCGGTTTCGAAGAAGGGCTTGCGGCCCAGCGGGCCCTCCATGCCGTCGGGTGCGACATCCTGGCCGATGGCGGGGATCACCTGATCCACGTGCAGCACGGTTTCGGTCCCTTCGAAGCCGACCCGGTCCAGGGTGCCGTCGGGCCGGCGCAGCTTCTTCATGCGCACCATTTCAACACCGACCACCTTTTCCCCCCGCAGGATCAGGCGGCGGATGCCCCGGTGCTCGTGGAACACGACCCCTTCCTCCATGGCCTGGGCCACTTCCCGCGGCAGCGCCGCCATCATGTCGTCCGGCTGGGCGTCCGGCCCCGGCAGCGCGTTGTGGGTGATGACGTGGGCCTCGGCCCCGGCGCGCCGCAGGATGCGCGCCAGGTCGACGGCGGTATTGCCGCCTCCCACGATGGCCGCGGAGGAGACCTGGGGCACCGAGCCCATGGAGATCCAGTCCTGCAATACCTCGATGCCGGTATGGAGGTCCCGGGGGACGCTGCCCTGGACGCTCCATTCCCGGCTCTGCTGGCGCCCGGGGGCGAGAAATACCGCTTCGTGGTCGGCCCGCAGTTCCTCCAGCGAGACATCCCGCCCCAGCATGTGCTGGGGCAGAAAGGTGATGCCGATGGCGAGCAGGCGCTCGATCTCCCGCTCCAGTATGTCCCGCGGCAGGCGGTAGGCGGGCAACGCGGTGCGCAGGGTGCCGCCCGCTTCGGGCAGGGCATCCAGCAGGGTCACCCGGTAGCCGCGGCGGAACAGGTGGTAGGCCGCGGACAGCCCCCCGGGGCCGGCCCCCACCACCGCCACCCGGACGGCCCCCCGGGCGGGAGCGGTGACGGGATAGGCCCACCCTTCGCTCAGCGCCATATCGCCCAGGAAGCGCTCCACGTTGTGGATGGCGATGGGGTCGTCGTACATGCCCCGGTTGCAGCCGGACTCGCAGGGGTGGTCGCATACCCGTCCGGTGATGGCCGGCAGGGGGTTGGCGCCGGCGATGGTCTCCCATGCCTCCTGCAGGCGCCCTTCCGCGAAGCGGGCGAGATAGGCCTGGGCGTCTTCCCCGGCCGGGCAGGCGGTGTGGCAGGGGGCGTCGCGGTGCCAGTGCAATGGGCGCTGCAGGCGCCACGAGCCGGTCTTGAATTCCACCGAGGTGCCGGGAAGGGCGAACCCGCCGCGGGTGTAGATGGTCATATGCCTCCTCCTAAGCCCAGCGCATGCCGCCGCGGCGCACGGTATCGGCGCCGTCGCTGTCCAAGGGGTCGGCGTTCGTCCCCCGCAGGCCGTATACCTCGATGTTGTGGTCGGCCAGCGCCTGCAGATGTTCGAGTTCCTGGGCGGCGCGCGTGTCGTCCTGGAACAGGTGGCGGAAGCGCTGCTGCGGCTTGAGGTAGTCCTTGACCGGGCGCGCGCTGCGCAGCGGCATGACGCTGGTGAGCTCGCCCCGTTCCAGCTCGATCAGCGGGAACAGCCCGCACTGCACGGCAAGGCGCGCCACCTCCACGGTCTGGGAACCGTCATGGCCCCAGCCCAGGGGGCACGGCGAATGGATCAGCAGGAAGGTGGGGCCTTCGATCGCCAGCGCCCGCCGCACCTTCTTGCGGATGTCCGAGGGGTAGGCCGCCGAGGCGGTGGCGGCGTAGGGGATGTGGTGCGCCGCGATGATGGAGATGATGTCCTTCTTGAGGTGGCGCTTGCCCATGCGCGCCTTGCCCGAGGGGGAGGTGGTGGTGACCGCGGCGTGGGGGGTGGAGCTGGAACGCTGGATCCCCGTGTTCATGTAGGCCTCGTTGTCGTAGCACACGTAGAGCACGTTGTGCCCCCGCTCCAGCATCCCGGACAGGGCCTGGAAGCCGATGTCGAAGGTGCCGCCGTCACCGCCGAAGGCCAGCACCTTGGTGGACTTGCCCTGGGCCTTGAGGGCGGCCTCCATGCCGGAGGCGAGGGCCCCGGTGTTCTCGAACAGGGAGTGCATCCAGGGCAGGCGCCAGGCGGACTGCGGCCAGGGGGTGGTGAAGATCTCCAGGCAGCCGGTGGCGTTGGCGATCATCACGTCGGGGCCGGCGGCCTCGGTCACCAGACGGGCGGCCAATGCCTGGCCGCAGCCCTGGCAGGCGCGGTGGCCGGCCTCCAGACCGCGGAAGCGGAGCTGGCTGCGGCGCAGTTCGGCGATGGGGATGGTGGTTTCGCTGACGGTGCTCATCGCATGTCCTTGTAAGTCGAAGGGCTTTGAGTTAGGGCTTGCGGCTAGCGGTCGCCCTCGGGCAGCCGGTCCAGCTCCGCATCGAAGATGGCGAAACGGGTGGGCCCGGAGGACTGGGCTGCCGCCAGCAGGCGCGGGTAGATATCCAGGGGGACGTCCCTTCCCCCCAGGCCCACGGCGAAGTTGTGCACCCGGGGGGCGTCGGGCAGTTCCGACAGGGCGGCGCGCACCTCCGCTCCGACGATCCCGCCGCCGCCCGGCGACAAGGCCCGTTCCAGCACGATCAGGTCGGAAAGCCCGGCACACGCCTGTTGCAGCGCTTCCACCGGGAACGGCCGAAATGAGCGCAACTTGATGAGCTTGGCCGCGGGGGCTTCCGGATACTCTTCCCGGGCGTCCGCCAGGGTGCCCAGCACGGAGCCCAGGGTCAGTATTCCGAGGCGCGCGTCCTCCGGCCCGTCCACCTGGAGCAGGCCGCCATAGTGGCGCCCGCTGAGCTGCCCCCAGTCGTCCGCGGCGGCGATGATCTCTTCCTGCGCCCGCAGCAGCGCATGGTGATGGGAGTGGCGGGCCTCGGAATAGTAGTTCGGGTCCACCAGGGTCCCCACGCTGATCGGGCTGCGCGGGTCCAGGGTGCGGGCGAAGCTGAACGGCGGAAGGAAGCCGTCCACCTGCTCCTGGGAGGGCACTTCCAGCGGTTCCAGGGTATGGGTGAGGGTGAAGCCGTCCATGCACACCATGACCGGAAGCTCGCACCGCTCGGCGATGCGGAAGGCCTGGATGGTGGTGTCCACCGCCTCCTGGTTGTCGGCGCAGTAGAGCTGGATCCAGCCGGCGTCGCGCACCGCCATCGAGTCCTGCTGGTCGTTCCAGATGGAAAGCGGCGCGGCCACCGCCCGGTTGGCGCAGGTCATGACCGCGGGTATGCGCAGGCCGGCGATGTTGTACAGCACCTCCGCCATCAGCAGGATACCCTGGGAGGCGCTGGCGGTGTAGGCGCGGGAGCCCGCGGCCACTGCCCCCAGCACCACCGAGGCGGCGGAGAATTCGCTTTCCACGCTCACCATTTCGCAGTTGAGCTTGCCGTCGGCCACCAGCTTGGCGATATTCTCCACGATGTGGGTCTGGGGCGTGATGGGATAGGCCGCCACCACCTCCGGGCGGCACAGCGCCACCGCCTGGGCGATGGCCTGGGAGCCTTCAAGCGCTTGCGGCATCGGCCTGCTCCTTCCATAGGCCCGGGCTGACCCGCTGGGCGACCTGTTCGATCAGGCGGGCGTTGCGTTCCAGCAGCTCGCCCTTGAAGCGGTGGCCGAGGGCCTTGGTCAGCGAGGCCACCGGCAGCATCTGGGTAAGGGTGAGGAAGGCCGCCAGCAAGGCCGTGTTCGGCACCGGACGGCCGAGGAACTCGGCGGCCAGGGCGCTGGCCGGCAGGGCCGCCGTGTCGCGGCCCAGCATGGCGCTCAGTTCGTCGTCTCCCCGTTTGGAGTTGACCAGGATGCCGCCCCCCGGCAGCAGCCCGTCGGTGACCCCGGGAACCTGCAGCAGCGCCTCGTCCTGGATGATGAGAAAGGCCGGATGCAGCACTTGGCAGCGGCGCCTGAACGGTTCGGGCGCGACCCGCACGAAGGCGGTGACCGGGGCGCCGCGCCGTTCCGCGCCGAACGACGGAAACGCCTGGGCGTATTCCCCCTCGCCGATCGCCGTCGTGGCCAGGAGGTATGCGGCCACCACGTTGCCCTGGCCGCCGCGCCCATGAATACGGACCTCGATCACCTGATTTTTCTCCTTACGAGTGTGGCGGCGCGGGAGCGCCGCTTGGCGGCGGGTGCGGCTGAAAACACTTGCCCGTCGCGCGGTTGGCAGTCTGCACCACCCCAGCGGAATAGTAACGCCGTGCACGCGTTCCGGCAAGGGGCGGGGTCCCGCGGGAACTCTCGGCCGAGCCCTAACAAGGGGCAAGCAGTCCGCCCACTGCCGTTTGCGCCCGTTCCATCCCGCCGGGGCGTTCCGTGTCGACGGCGATCACCGCGTCCAGTTCCTCCGGGGCGAGTGGCTGCCGGGTGTCGATTTGGTGCCGCAACACCGCCAGGTCCGCCTCCGAGGCGTCTTGCGTCTGCCGCTGCCGCTCGGCAATTCTGCGGCGCAGTTCGTCCTCGCTTGTGCGGAAGTCGAGGATGGCGAACGGCACCCCCAGTTGCCCGGCCAGGCGGCGGAAGGCGTTCCGCCGGGCGCGTTGCAGGAAGGTGGCGTCCACGATCGCCGGGTAGCCGGCCCGGAGCACGGTCCGGGCGAGTTCGGCCAGCCGCTCATAGGTGCGCGCGCCTGCGTCCTCGGTGTAGAGGCCGGTGCCGACCCCGGAGGCGCTTCTGGCCAGCGGGGGGAGGTTGAACAGCCGCTTGCGCTCCACGTCGGAGCGCAGCCGCACCGCGCCGATGGCCTCCAGCAGCGGCTGGGTCAGGGTGGTCTTGCCGGAGCCTGACAGGCCGTGGGTCAGGATGAGCGCGCACTTGCGGGCGGCGGTGAATTGCTCGGCCAGGGCGGCGTAGTCCCGGTACTGGCCGAGGGCGCGGTTCTTTTGCCCGGCGTCCGGGCCCGGCTGGGCGGCGCGGATGCAGGTGACCTTGGCACGCACCATGGCGCGATACGCCAGGTAGAAGCGGAACACGCCCAGCCCGGCGTAATCGCCGGTTCGCTGCAAATAGGCGTTGAGGAAGCGGCGGGCGTAGTCCTCCCTAGCCCGCGCGTGCAGGTCCATCACCAAGAAGGCTGCCTCGCTCATGACGTCTATCCAGCGCAGATTGGGATTGAACTCGATGCAGTCGAACAGGGTGATCCGCCCGTCCAGCAGGGCCATGTTGCCCAGGTGCAGGTCGCCGTGGCACTCGCGCACGAACCCTTCCCGCTTGCGTGCGGCAAAGGCCGCCTCGCCCGCCTCGTATTCCTTTTCGGTCCAATGGTCGATGGCCTGAAGGCGGCGCGCGTCTGCCTCGTCTTCCAGCAGCGGCCGGATTTGCTGGAAGTTCTGCCGGGCCGGTTGGTAGACGTTTTCGGGCGTGCCGAACGGGCTGTCCTGAGGAGCGTGCGGGACTTTTTCGTGAAAGGCGGCGATCTCGTCCGCCAGCAGGTCGACATGGGCCGGGCTGAGCCCCCCCCGCGCCAGCACGCGGTCGAGCAGGGCGTCCTGCGGGAACTGCCGCATCTTGACGGCGTACTCCAGTACCGGCCCGGTTCCGTTGACCGCCGGGTGTTCGGGGCTGCCGCTGATGGCCACCACGTCCAGGTAGATTTCCGGCGCCAGGCGGCGGTTCAGGCGCACCTCTTCGGCACAGAAGAAACGCCGTTTTTCCAGGGTACTGAAGTCGAGAAATCCCAGATCCAGGGGTTTCTTGATCTTGTAGGCGTAATCGCCGGTAAGCAGCACGTAGGAAATGTGGGTTTCCATGACATCGATCGGTCCCACCGGGTGGTCGTAGGCGGAAGGCTGGAGCAGGGCGGCCAGCAAGGCCTGGAGGGCGGTGTCATTCATGGCGGTCGGCAACGGTTGGCGGGGAGCGGCTGCCCCGTTTTCTAGGGCACCGCTTCAGCATACGTCAAAAAGCGGCGGTTCTCTAACCCGGCTTCCCCCGTCGGCCTCCGGTCAACCCGCCGCCGGCCCGGCGCGTTAAGGAAGCGCCGGGCCGGCGCTGGCCTGTTCGAGGGTGCGCGGCGCCGGCCTACCCCATCCCAAGAGGAAGCCACCATGTCGGAACACGAGTTTCATGCGCACGGCGCCCACGAGCACGAGCTGGAGCACCACGCGCAGCAGGGGCCGGGCCTGGCGCAGTATGTCGCCATTTTCACCGCCATCCTCTCTACCCTGGGGGCGATCGTCAGCTATCAGGGCAGCGCCAGCCAGAACGAGGCGATGCTGTTCAAGAACGAGGCGGTGTTGAAGAAGACCCAGGCCTCGGACCAGTGGAACTTCTACCAGGCCAAGAGCAGCAAGGGTCACCTGATGGAACTGGCGGCCGACCTGGCGGCGCCGGAAAAGAAGGCCTACTATCAGAAGCAGGTCGAGAAATACGATAAGGAAAAGAAAGAGATCCGGCTCAAGGCCGAGGAACTGGAGGCCGAGTCCAGCAAGGCCAACGCCGAGAGTGAGCGACTCTTGCATCCGCACCACAAGCAGGCCCAGGCCATGACCCTGATCCAGATCGCCATCTCCCTGGCCTCCATCACCGCCCTGACCCGCAAGAAGTGGCTGTTCTCGGTGGCGGCGCTGGCCGCCGCGGGCGGCATCGCGCTGTGGGGGGCGAGCCTTGTCGCGTAGCCCCAAGTGAAAGCGATACTCTACGATTGGGGCGGGGCCAACGTCTGGCTGTTCCATCTGGTCAACAATCTGCGGGGCTCATACCTGGACCGGATCATGCTGCTGGGCACGCGGCTGGGCGACCACGGCAACTTCCCCCTCTACCTGGCGCTGCTGGCGGTGGCCGGGGTGTGGGCGCTGGGCCGCACGCCGCCGGAGGAGCCTGGCCGCTACCGGTTGCGGGCCACGGCCTGGCTGACGGCGGTGGCGGTGTTCGGCGCGGCCTATGTGCTGGACGGCTGGCTGATCGGCTGGCTCAAGCCCCTGTTCGATTTCCCCAGGCCGCTCCTGGCCTTGCCGGCCGGGGCCTTGCACGTGGTGGGCGTCCCCGAGTACCATCATAGCCTGCCCAGCGGGCACGCCTCCTTCGCCATGGTGCTGGCGGCCGGCGTCTGGCCGCTGCTCGGCCCGGGCGGGCGCGGCACGGCCGCGGCATTCGTGCTGTGGGTGGGCTTGTCCAGGGTGAGCCTGGGGGCCCATTTCCCCGCCGACGTGCTGGCCGGATACCTGTCCGCCCTGGCGGTCGTGCTGCTGGTGCGCGCGGCCCTGACGGCCATGGGTAAGCGGGGCGCCGGGCCGTAGGCCCTTGCCGGTTGGCGGCGCCCCTTGTTTTTTGCGGAGCCGAGCCATGACATCCACCACCATCGACCTGATTCGCCACGGGGAGCCTGTGGGCGGCAAGAAGTACCGCGGCCAGCGGGACGACCCCCTGAGCGAGAAGGGCTGGCGCCAGATGTGGGATACCGTGGGTGAATTCTCCGGCTGGCACCAGGTGGTGGCCTCCCCCTTGTCCCGCTGTTCCGCCTTCGCCCAGGCGCTGCACGAGAAATGGGGCATACCCCTCAAGCGGGACCCGCGTCTCAAGGAAGTGGGCTTCGGCGAGTGGGAAGGCAGGACGGCCGAGGAACTCGCGCAGGCGGAGCCGCACATCGTCGACGAATTCAGGCGCGACCCGGTGGGCAAGCGGCCCCGCGGCGCCGAGCCGCTGGAGGCGTTCCATGCCCGGGTGTGCGCGGCCTGGGACGACCTGCTGGCGGAATACGGCGGCCAGCACGTCCTGGTCGTATGCCACGCCGGGGTGATCCGCATGGTGCTGGCCGGGGTGCTGGGCATACCGCTCGACAACGTCTACCGCATCCAGGTGGCCAGTGCCGGCCTGACCCGCATTGTCGTCGAGGGCCGGGGGGAGCACCGGATGGCCAGCCTGCTGTTCCATCACGGGCGGCTCGCGGACGCCCGGTCCGGGGCGGAGTGACCGGCCGGGGCGGGCGCGCCGTGGGGCGACTGCCACGCCAAGGGTTGCTGGGGGCGCTCCTGTTCGCCGCCCCGATTATTTCTCTGCCCGCGCCCGCCTCCCAAGAAATCCATCTCACCATCGCCGACATCGGCGGCCCCGGTTTCAGCGCCGAGTCCGTATCGGCCAGGCTTTCGGGCCCCGGCCTTTCCAGGCTGGAACTGCACCTTGGACGGCTGGCCTTGGCCGGGCGGGCCTGGCGCGATCTCTCCCTGGCCTGCGCCGATACCCGGATCGAGCCGTCGGCCATTCGTTGCGGCCGGGGGCGGCTGGTGGTCCACGGGAAGTCCGTGCCGGTCAGTTTCGCCTATCTGGCCGCCGCTAAAAAGCTCGAATTCAGCGTTACCCCCGCCCCGGCGGAGCAATGGCGGGTGGTGGCGGCGCGCCTGGCCGACGGTTCCTGGCAGGCTACGGTAACGATAAACGGCGGCCGCGTTTCCCGTCTTGCCCCCTGGCTGCACGCTCAATGGCCCAGGATCGGGCAAGGCCGGCTGGAGGGGGTCGTCAAGCTGCGAGGGGCGGCCGGCGGCCTCGCGGCGGTGGATGCCGCTGTCAGCGTGGCGGGGCTGGCATTCAGCAATGCCAGCGGTCTCCATGCCGGAGACAAGGTGGGCGGTGCGTTGCGGCTGCGGGCCCAACGGCGCGGTGGGCGCTGGGACTGGCGGGCGGACCTGGACTGGCGCAAAGGGGAGGTGTTCTGGCAGCCCCTGTACTTTGCCGAGGGTGGGCGGCACCTGACCGCCCGGGGCAGTCTGGACGCGCGTAGCGTTACCCTGGAGCGCGGCACGCTGGCCCTGGACGGCGTCGGCTCCGCCGATCTGGCGGGGAGCTGGGACCGGGCGGGCGGCCGCCTCGCCGATTTGACCCTGAGCGCCGGCGGCCTGGATCTGGGCGGCTTGTACCGGGTATTGCTGCAGCCCTTCCTGCAGCAGACGGCGCTCGCCGATCTGCGGGTGCGGGGCGCCGCCGACCTGGAGTGGCAATACCGGGACGGCGCCACACGGAAGCTCGACCTGCGGCTGGCCCAGGCGGATATCGAGGACGGCCGGGGCCGTTTCGCCTTGCACGGTCTGAACGCATCGGTGCCCTGGACGGCCCGGGGGCCCGCCCGGGCGGAACTCGCCATCGGCGGGGCGCAGTTGCTGCATATCCCGCTCGGGGCGGTGAGGGTGCCGGTGGAGATGAACGGGTCCAGCTTCGCCCTGGGGCGGTTGGAGCTGCCGGTGCTGGGCGGCAGGCTTACCCTGGAGGATTTCCGCGCCTCCTTGCTGAATGGTTCCTGGCAATGGCACTTCAGCGGCGGGCTCACCCCGGTGTCCATGGAGGACTTCACCCGGGCCCTGGACCTGCCGGTGATGCACGGCACCCTGTCCGGGGTGATCCCCGGGGTGGACTACCGGGATCGCACCGTGACCGTGGACGGGGCGCTGCTGTTCAAGGTGTTCGACGGCACCGCGGTAGTCAAGGACCTGGTCATCTACGACCCGCTGGGGCGGGCACCCCGCCTCAATGCAAACCTGGATATGCGCGACCTGGACCTCGGCCTGCTGACGCGCACCTTCTCCTTTGGCAACATCGAGGGGCGGGTGGACGCGCAGGTGAATGACCTGGCGCTTTCCGCCTGGCAGCCGGTCCGGTTCGATGCCAGGGTGGCCAGCAGCGCCGGAGATTACCCCAGGAAAATCAGCCAGAAGGCGGTGGAGAATATCTCTGCCCTGGGCGGGGCCGGCGCGGCGGCGGCCATCCAGCGCAGCTTCCTCAGGTTCTTCCACGAGTTCAGATATGCCAAGCTCGGACTGAGCTGCGTGCTGCGCAACGGGGTGTGCCTGATGGGCGGCGTGGAGCGGGCGCCCCAAGGCTACGTGATCGTCAAAGGCGGCGGGATTCCGGCCATCACCGTAATCGGCTACAATCGATACGTGGATTGGGACGAATTGCTGGAGCGCCTGAAGCGCATCACCCAGGGCAACGTCCAGCCGGTCGTCCACTGAAATCGCCGAGGAACAGCCATGGGAACTACCGTGTTGCGGACGACGCTCTTGCTGGCGCTGGCGGGGATCGTGTCCGCCTGCGTGACCATCAACATCTATTTTCCCGCTGCCGCCGCCGAAAAGGCCGCCGACAAGATCATCGAGGAGGTCTGGCAGCTCAAGAAGCCGCAAGGTCAGGGACAGCCCCCGCAAAAGGGTGCGCCCGATTCCGCGCCCCCGGCGCAACCGCAGAAATGAGGAGGAAGCCGTGAATACCCTGCGCCCGAACTACCCGGCCTTGTTCTTGGCCGCGCTGTTGTCCCTGTGGTGGATGCCGGGGGCGGCGCGGGCTGCCGATCTGGAAATCAACACCCCGGCGATTTCCGCGCTGAAACAAAGCATGCAGCAACGCTACGGCCAGTTGGCCCCCTACTACGGCAACGGCGCCGTAGGGCTCACCCGCGACGGCATGGTCGCGCTGCGGGACGCTGGCGCCGTGCCCCTGGCCCAGCGCCAGCGGGTGAGCGCCCTGGTGGCGCAGGAGAACCAGGACCGGGCCGCCCTGTATCGGGAGATCGCCCGCGCCAACGGCCACCCGGAGTGGGAGGCGGAGGTGCGCGCCACCTTCGCCCAGCGCTGGATCGACAAGGCCGCCCCCGGCTGGTGGTATCAGGGCGCCAACGGGAACTGGGCCAGGAAATAGGCCGGAGGGCGCAACCCGGGCGGGCCCGTAGCAGTTTTTCAGGCGTCCTGCCACTCGTCGGCGGGCTTCTCTATGGACAGCAGCCGATCCAGGAACACCAGTTCCCGCCACGCATCGAGGTCGAATCCGCGCCGTTCGACGCGCTCCCGTTCCTTGAACAGCAGGCCGTCGAGATAGCCCGCGGCCTGCGGCGGATCGCTCCAGAGGCTGGTAAGTCGGGAAACGACATGGGGAAATCTTTGCTCCAGATAAGACGCCATACGCCGGTCTCCGGTGATGGAGAAAAACCCATTCTGCAGTGTAGACCAGTCCGCCCCATGGCGCCAGGCGCGGCCGGTGCGCCGCGGACCCTACGGGCGCCGGCGATGTTTATGCTATCCTGGATGCTTCCGGGCGGCGGGAGCGCCCCGCCGGACGCCCGCTTCGGGCACGCTGACTGGTTGTGACGCATGATCCCCGTCCTTGTATTCGACATCGAGACCGTCCCCGATACCGAGGGCCTGCGCAGGCTGTACGATATCGGCGCCGAGGTGACGCCTGCCGAGGTGGCGGAAGTGGCCTTCCAGCGGCGCCGGCAGGCCACCGGCAGCGACTTCCTGCAGTTGCACGTGCAGCGGGTGGCGGCCGTCTCCTGCGTCCTGCGGGACCGGGACGGCATCAGGATATGGTCCCTCGGCAATCCCGGCGACCCCGAGCCCGAGTTGATCCGGCGTTTCTTCGACGGCATCGAGAAATATACGCCGCAACTGGTGTCGTGGAACGGGGGCGGATTCGACCTGCCGGTGCTGCACTACCGCGCCATGATTCACGGCGTCCGGGCACCTCGCTACTGGGACCTGGGAGAGGATGACCGGGAGTTCAAGTGGAACAACTACATCAGCCGCTATCACACCCGGCATCTGGACTTGATGGACCTGCTCGCCCTGTACCAGCCCCGCGCCGGCGTGGGGCTGGACGAGATCGCGAAACTGATCGGCTTCCCCGGAAAGATGGGCATGGACGGCTCCCGGGTGTGGGAAGCGTTCCAGCGCGGCGAGATCGCGGCCATCCGCAACTATTGCGAGACCGATGCGGCCAACACCTATCTGGTCTATCTGCGCTTCCAGCTCATGCGCGGCGCCCTCACCCAGGAGCAGTACCGGGACGAATGCGAATGGGTGCGCGGCTTTCTGCGGAATTCCGATGAGCCCCACTGGCGCGAATTTCTCGACCGCTGGCAGTGAAGGCATCGGATCGCTTCCTCGGCCCTCATCTTGATCTTGACTGTCCTGCCATGACCGTTTTTGTCGAATCCCTTGACCAGGAAGGGCGCGGCATCGCCCACGTCCAGGGCAAGGCCGTGTTTATCGAGGGGGCGCTGCCGGGGGAGCGGGTCGAATACGCGTCCTTCAAGAAAAAAGAAAATTTCGAACTGGCCAACGCGACCCGCATCCATCGGCCCAGCTTTATGCGGGTGGCGCCCCGTTGCAGGTATTTCGGCGTGTGCGGCGGGTGCAGCATGCAGCACCTGGAGACCGGCGCGCAGGTGGCCGCCAAACAGCGCGTCCTGGAAGAAAACCTGAAGCGCATCGGCAAGGTGCGGGCCGCTACGATGCTGCGCCCGATCTACGGCCCGGCCTGGGGTTACCGCCAGCGGGCACGGTTGTCGGTGCGCTATGTCCGGAAGAAGGGCGGGGTGCTGGTGGGCTTCCACGAGAAGCGCAGCAGCTTCGTTGCCGACATCGAGGCCTGCGAGATACTGCCCCCCCGCATCTCTGCCCTGATTCGGCCGCTGCGGGAACTGATCGGCCGGCTGTCCATCCGCGAGCGCCTGCCCCAGGTGGAAGTGGCGCTCGGCGATGCGGCGGATGTCCTGGTGCTGCGCGTCCTGGAGCCGTTGCCCGGGGAAGACGAAGCCCTGCTCAGGGCCTTTGCCGACGATCACCGGGTGCAACTCTGGCTGCAGCCCAAGGGCCCGGATTCGGCCTACCTTTTCCATCCGTTGGATGCGGCGGAGCCATGCTATTCCTTGCCGGAATTCAAGGTCACCATGCCCTTCCGCCCCACCGAGTTCACCCAGGTGAACGCCGCCGTCAACCGCATCCTGGTGCGGCGCGCCGTGCAGTGGCTGGACCCCGGCCCGGGCGAGCGCATCGCGGACATGTTCTGCGGGCTGGGCAACTTCAGTTTGCCTATCGCCAGGCGCGGCGCCCAGGTCCTGGGGGTGGAGGGCAGCCCGCAACTGGTGCGGCGCGCCCAGGCCAATGCAGCGCACAACGGCATCCCCGATGCCTCCTTCACCGAGGCCAACCTGTTCGAGATTACCTCCCACAGCCTCGCCCGGCTGGGGCATTTCGACAAAATGCTGATCGACCCCCCCCGGGACGGGGCGGTCGAACTGGTCAAGTCCTTGGGGGATTCCCCGCCGCGGCGCATCGTCTACGTATCGTGCAATCCGGCCACCCTGGCCCGGGACGCGGCGGTCCTGGTACATACCAAGGGTTACGGTTTGAAGGCGGCAGGGGTGGTCAATATGTTCCCCCACACCGCCCACGTGGAGTCCATCGCAGTGTTCGACCAGTGAACGTACCCGGGCGGCGGACCAAACAAAAAGGGCGAACCGCGGTTCGCCCCTCGCTTGGTCCGGATATCGGCTATCTGCGTTCGCCCGACAGCGCCATCAAGATGGACAGCAGGTTGACGAAGATGTTGTAGATGTCCAGATACAGGGCCAGGGTGGCCATCACATAGTTGGTCTCGCCGCCGTGGATGATGCGGCTCACGTCGTACAGGATGTAGCCGGAAAAAATCAGGACCGCCACCGTGGAAAGCGTCAGGGCCGCCACCGGAACCTGGAAGAACAGATTGGCCAGGGAGGCGAGGATCAACAGGATCAGGCCGATGAACAGGAACTTGCCGAGAAACCCGAAGTCCTTGCGGGTGACGGTGGCGATCCCCGCCAGGCCGAAGAAGATCGCGCCGGTGCCTCCGGCCGCCAGACCGATCAACTGGGCGCCGTTTTTCATGTGCAGCGCCACCTGCAGCATGGGGCCGAGCCACCAGCCGAGTATGAAGGTCAACCCCAGCAGCAAGGCCACGCCCACTCCGCTGTTGCGGTTGGCGCCGATGCCGAACACCAGGCCCACCATCGCGGCGAGCATCCCGAGGGAGAACATCAAGGGATGTTGCGCCATGAAGACGAAGCTGGTATTGGTGCCGATCACCGCGCCGATGACGGTGGGAATCATGGTGAGGCCGAGCAGCATATAGGTATTGCGCAATACCTTCTGTGCGCCTTCGGCTAAGGGCCGGGCCGGGGATGTCAGTTGGATTTGCGGTTGCATGTATTTAACTCCTTAAGGGTGTCCAAATTGCCTCTAGCTCTTCAGACTACCGAAGTTGTGCAAAAGTTTCAACCCGGAGCGCGCTTTAGGCGTCGAGAAATAATAAGTTGGACATTTGTTGCGGCGAATCCGCGCGTCTGCGGCGTTGCGAGCCTTGCCAATGGAATGACCATTGGCCGCGGCTCGCGCCTTGCATCCATCGCGG
>JAJZUU010000067.1 GCA_021848325.1 Pseudomonadota bacterium
CAGCTTCGGCACCTACAACATCCTGTGGCAGGCGCAGTTGTGCCGGGAACTTGGGCTGCCCCACCTGTACCTGGGATACTGGATCGCCCAGAGCCGAAAAATGGCCTACAAGGTCAATTTCCAGCCCCTGGAAGGGCTGATCAACGGCCGCTGGCAGCCGCTGCCGGCCCAAACCTGACGCCCCCGAAGGAGACGGCATGAACCCCCTCACCCTGGTCATCGGCAACAAAAACTATTCCTCTTGGTCGCTGCGGCCGTGGCTTGCCCTGAAGCAGGCGGGCATTCCCTTCGCGGAGGTAAGGATTGCGCTGTACACCCCGGAATCCAAGCAGCAGATCCTGGCCTGGTCGCCCTCCGGCAAGGTGCCGGCACTGCGCGACGGGGACCTGGTGGTGTGGGACTCCCTGGCCATTTGCGAATATCTGGCGGAGCGCTTTCCCGACACCGGGCTGTGGCCCGCCCAAAGGGAAGCGCGGGCCGTGGCGCGCTCGGCGTGCGCGGAGATGCACTCCGGCTTCCCGGAGCTGCGCAGCCGGATGTCCATGAACCTGCGCCGGACCTTCCCCGGCCAGGGCATGACCCCGGAGGTGGCGCGGGACATCGGCCGCATCGACCAAATCTGGCAAGACTGCCGCGGCCGCTTCGGCGCCGGCGGGGACTTCCTGTTCGGCGCGTTCACCGTTGCCGACGCCTTCTACGCCCCGGTGGTGCTGCGCTTCCAGACCTACGGCGTGGCCCTCGGCCCGGTTGCCCAAGCCTACTCCGACGCAGTGCTGGCGCTGCCCGCGCTGCAGCAGTGGGTGGCGGAAGCCCGGGCGGAGAGCGAGGTCATTCCCCAGTTTGAGCTGTATCAATAAGCGCCGGCACCCCTTGCCCGCCTCCGGCCGTGGCACCATAATTCGGGTTTGCGCGCGGACGTGCCGCCGAACCTACGGGAAGAAACATGCAGCAATACCTCGATCTGATGCACCACGTCCTGACCCGCGGCCACCAGAAAAGCGACCGCACCGGCACCGGCACCCTCTCCGTGTTCGGCTACCAGATGCGCTTCGACCTGGCCGCGGGCTTCCCTCTGGTGACCACCAAGAAATGCCATCTCAAGTCCATCATCCACGAGCTGCTGTGGTTCCTCCGGGGCGACACCAACATCCGCTACCTCCGGGACAACGGCGTCACCATCTGGGACGAGTGGGCCGACGAAAACGGCAACCTGGGCCCGATCTACGGCTACCAGTGGCGCTCCTGGCCCACCGCCGACGGGCGCCACGTGGACCAGATCGCCCAGGTCATCCAACAGATCAAGGCCACCCCGGACTCGCGCCGCCTGCTGGTGAGCGCCTGGAACGTGGGGGAACTGGAACAGATGAAGCTGCCCCCGTGCCACGCCTTCTTTCAGTTCTACGTGGCGGACGGGCGGCTGTCCTGCCAGCTCTACCAGCGCAGCGCCGACATCTTCCTGGGGGTGCCGTTCAACATTGCCTCCTACGCCCTGCTCACCATGATGGTGGCCCAGGCCTGCGGCCTCAAGGCCGGCGACTTCGTGCACACCCTGGGCGACGCACACCTCTACCTCAACCACCTGGAGCAGGCCCGGGAGCAGCTTTCCCGCCAGCCGCGCCCCCTGCCGACCATGAACATCAACCCGGCGGTGAAGGACCTCTTCGGCTTCGGCTACCAGGACTTCACCCTGGAAGGCTACGACCCTCATCCGGCGATCAAGGCGCCGGTGGCGGTCTAGTCCGCCACCGCGAAAGCCCCGAATGCCCCCTGCCCCCAGCGCCCCCCGCATCGCCCTGATCGCCGCCATGGCGAAGAACCGGGTAATCGGCATCGAGAACCGCCTGCCCTGGCAACTGCCCGCCGACCTCAGGCACTTCAAGACGCTCACCATGGGGCATCACATCATCATGGGGCGCAAGACCTTCGACTCCATCGGCCGCCCGCTGCCCGGCCGCACCACGGTGATCGTCAGCCGCCGCAGAGATTATGAGGTGCCCGGTTGCGTGGTGGCGCATTCCGTCGCCGATGCGGTGCAGGCCTGCGGGGACGACCCCGAGGTCTTCTTCGTCGGCGGCGCCGAACTCTACGCCCAGGCCCTGGCGGTGGCCGACCGCATCTACCTCACCGAAATCCAGGTGGAATTCCCCGGCGACGCCTGTTTTCCCGAGTTCGCCCCGGACGCATGGCAAGAAACCGAGCGCGTGCGGCACCAGGTGGACGGGCCGGGCGGTCTTGAGTACCATTTTGTGACTTACGACCGCCTGCGCTAGCAGGTCCGTCCCACACCTTAAAGGAGATTCGAATGCAAACGATCCAATGGTTCAAGACCCTGCTGGTCGGGCTTGCCCTGGCCGCCCCCGCCGTGGCGCTAGCCGGCGGCACCCAGCTTACCTGGTACGGCCACTCCGCGTTCAAGATCACCACCCCCAGCGGCAAGGTGCTGCTGATCGACCCCTGGATCACCAATCCGGCCAACAAGAACGGCAAGGAAGACCTGGCCAAGATCGACCGCGTCGACCTGATCCTCATCAGCCACGGCCACTCCGACCACGTGGGCAACGCGGTGGAGATCGCCAAAAAGACCGGGGCCAAACTGGTCTCCACCTTCGACCTGGGCAAGGCGCTGGTGCAGGTGGACGGCTATCCCGCCGCTCAGGTGGGATTCGACACCCAGGGCAATTTCGGCGGCCAGCTCACCCTGCTGGACGGCGAAGTCAAGATCGCCTTCATCCCCGCCGTGCACAGTTCCGGCCTGGCCGCCCCCGACGGCAGCGCGGACAAGGAGGTCCACTACGGCGGCAACCCCGGCGGCTTCCTCATCACCATCAAGAACGGCCCCACCATCTACCACACCGGCGACACCGACGTATTCGGCGACATGGCCCTCATCCCCCAGTTCCACAAGGTGGACGTGATGCTGGCCTGCATCGGCGACCATTTCACCATGGGTCCCGAGCGCGCCGCCGAGGCGGTCAAGCTGGTCAAGCCCAGGGAAGTGATCCCCATGCACTACGGCACCTTCCCGGTACTCACCGGCACCCCGGAGGCCTTCGCCAAGGCCCTCAGGAAACAGGGAGCGAAGAGCAAGCTGGAGGTGATGAAGGTGGACGAGACGTTGCAGTTGTAGGGCGCTTTCCCTTGTTCGCGCTACGCGCGATTGTTTGAGGCGGGGGGCGGCCCCGCATGCCGGTTGCTTTTCTTGTTCGGTCAAGAAAAGTAACCCAAAGAAGGCCGCCCCACTGCACCGGCCTTCGGCTGCCCTCGGTTGACCGGAAAGATCGGACGGCTGCGCAACTCGCGCTGCGCGCTCGGACAGTGCTCGCCGACATCTCCCGATCTTTCCGCTAAACCGAGGCGGTGCAGAGGGGGAAACCGTCGCGATATTTGGCGGCAGGGTTTTCTTTTGAAGTGACGGGAAAGGGTAGCGTCGCCTTTTTCAGGAAAACTGTTTCTGGAACAATAGAAAACCGTGGCCTGCCCCAGGTTACGTTCCATACACCCCCGCGTTCTTGACTGGTCAACATCAGGAGAGGAAATAAACACGTCCCCTTTTCCCCATCCCTCCTGTAGATATAAGGCGTCGAGAAACAATAACTTGGACATTTGCCGTGACTGCTTTGCGCACCGGCCACGAAGCAAGACGCGCCGTTGTGTCATTCACAACAAGCGGCTTGCGACACCGGCATGTGCGCAAAGCAGCCGCGGCCCGGAGGGTTGCGGCGAATCCGCGCGTCTGCGGCGTTGCGAGCCTTGCATCCATCGCGGATTCGCCGCAACAAATGTCCAAGTTATTTCTCGACGCCTATTTACCAGGTGTTAGGAGCAAGTCGGTAAGGTTGTTCGTTTCTGAGAGTGACAGTTCGCGGTAGGCCGCTCGGTAGGCCATACTCATAGCCTCCATTCTCTTTTCCTCTACACAAAATGCAATTCCTCTTGTTGGCCAACCACTTTCGTTCTCTACTAACAAAATATCAATGTGGCTTGGTGGAAGGGGACCTTGAAATAACTTGATATACCGCAAATGATCCTGTTCTATCCAGCCAGTTCGGTGTGCATTAATGAATGCCAATATTTCTCTGATTCTTGCAGGATCTCGGATATATAATCTTTGCGTGTTTACCCCATTTTTATGAACGGTAACCTGAATCTTAACAGCGTCATAGATATATGCTATATGGTCAGAAAAAAACGTCTCATTCACCTTCTGTGTGGCCGCCATGCCTATGTACGCAGTTCCCAAACAACCATATAGTTGAAGCATTAACACTATTGACATCAGCGAAAGAACAAAGCGTGCATACATAATGATTTCCTAACGTGCTTAATAATCTCCTAACATGCTAAAAAGAACGAAAAAATGGCAGATTTATTTTCTACGGAGCTTCTTGCAAAACCCCAGACCTGAGAGGAATTAAGCGCCGAAAGGGGTGCGGAATGGGGTAGAGAAGGGCGGCCATTGCTGGCAAGATGGAGGTTCTGAATACTTCATCAACGCCCGAAATGAATACTACGCAACGAAATGGAATCATGCAACGGTGGCGCATGGCACGGCAAACGGGGACAAACCACGGTTTTCCAGAACCGTAAAGAACGTAAAGGGGCCATGGGTTTCCTATACCTTCCTTGACGCACGTTTGCAATGCGCGTAGCTTATGCGCATTGGCAATGTCAAACGATCATGCAAGGTCATGAGCAACATCCTTTTCAATCCGGCCGCCCCGAAGAAATCGGCCAATCTCAGCATCAACGCCGATCTCTTGCGGCAGGCCAAGCAACTCGGCATCAACCTCTCGCAAGCGCTGGAGCAGCACCTGGCCGAGGTCGTGCGGCAAGAAAAGCGCCGTCTGTGGCTGGCGGAAAACCAAGGCGCGCTGGAAGAATACAACTGCCGTATCGAAACGCGCGGCGCCTTCAGCGACGGCTTGCGAAGGTTTTAATGGCGCAGTTCGACGTTTACCTCAATCCGAATTCGGAGACGAGCGAAACCATCCCCTATCTGCTCGACGTCCAGACCGACCTCCTGGATATGCTGGCGACCCGCGTCGTCGCGCCGCTCGTCCTGGCGGAAGAAATGGGGCCGGCCGCCAAACAACTCAACCCGAAATTCAAGATCAAGGACACGGCGGTCGTCATGTCCACCGCCGAACTGGCAGGTATCGCCAACCGCTTGCTGGGCGATAAAGTGGCTTCCCTGAAAAGCAAGCGCGACGAAATCATCGCTGCACTGGATTTGTTGTTTACTGGAATTTGAATAGCATAGCGGCGTTGTGTTCGAACAAGAACGATAGCTATCCTGTCCGATCCCATGACGACACGCACTACCTGCTAAACGATGACGGAGCAACCGGCACCCGAAACCGTGGTCTGGCCCTGGGGTTTTCGGACAAGGAGGTCCACTACGGCGGCAACCCCGGCGGCTTCCTCATCACCATCAAGAACGGCCCCACCATCTACCATACCGGCGACACCGACGTATTCGGCGACATGGCCCTCATCCCCCAGTTCCACAAGGTGGACGTGATGCTGGCCTGCACAATCGGGGACACCCGGTTTCTGATAATAAGAAAAGCAACCGGCATGCGGGGCCGCCCCGCCCCAAACAATTGCGCGCAGCGCAAAGACAATCAAGGCGAATGGGGTTTGCGGTTCAATTGCCCGATTCGGGTTTCGGCTTGCCTTCTTCGCCGGCCGGGATGCGGTAGCCTTCCGCCGCCCACTGGCCGAGGTCGATCAGCTTGCAGCGCTCGGAGCAGAAGGGGCGGTACTTGTTTTCCGGGCTCCAGACGGAGTCCTTGCCGCAATGGGGGCATTTGACGGTGCGCGGTTTGCTGGGTGGCGACATAGAGATCAGGAAAGTAGCTGTTTGAAACAGACCCATTGAGCCGGCGGCGCCTGCCGCACCCGGTGGCGGCCTTGTCCGAAGGAGGGGCGCAACGGCCACGGCCCCGCTAAAGGTTACAGAAAACCAAGTCGAACTCCACGTCGATTTCGCAGACGCGCGGCCGCTCGGCTCCGCCCAGCGCGGAGAAGCGGATGTTGAGGGCGTATTTGTTGGCGCTGATTTCCGGAAAGCAGGGGAGGTCCGCCTTGAGGCTGATGCGCAGCATCTGGGCCACCTTGCCGGCCAGCATCTGTTGGAAAACGCCCTGACGCGCCACATAGTGGCCGGATTTTCCGCTGTCGCGCAGCAACCGCAGCACGATGCTGAGTCCGTCGTATATCGGCAGCATCGGCTCCAGCCAGTCGGCCAGGTCTTTCCTGCGCGACTCCATGGCCTGGTGCAGCCAGAAGTAATAGGAAGGCAGATCGAACTCGCATACCCCGCCGGGAATGCTGGTGCGCTGCTTGATGCTCATCAGCCACTCGTTTTCCCGAAGGTGCTGGCCGATCTTGCCGGTCATCTCCAGCAGGCGGACGGCGGTATCGTCGATATCCACCAGGATCTGCGCCAATGCGTCCTGGGCGATGGCGGGATTGTCGCGCAGGGATTCCAGTGCGTGTTTTTGCCGTTCCAGTTCCTGCAGGAGGTCGGATTTGAGGTCGGCGCGCCCGGCCACCTCCAGGATCTCGAACAGCGAAAGCAGGGCTACGTGGTGCTCCAAGCCATCAGTCTTGGCGGAGAAATACCGGACCCTGTCGTAGAGATCTTCCAGTCGCAGCAAGGTCCGGATTCGCTCGTTGAGTGGGTACTCGTAGCTGATCACTGTCCGCTTCAGAAAACGTATTGGAAAACGCGGCCCCCGTGAGCAGTCGCGTGCGGCGTTGAGCCTTGAAGGCCTAATTCTGACGGATTCAGCGGGATTTGACAAACATAATCGAACTTCGGGAGGTGGAATGCCACGATTTCATGCGCCGTCGCCCTACCCATGGCGCGCTGCGAGCCGCAGATACTCGTCGTGCAGCAAGGCGACTTGGCGCTGCAGTTCCGCCGTCTTACCGCTGTTGGAGAGGACGTCGTCCGCCTGCCGAAGCCGCTCGCCGCGGGAGATCTGGTGGGCCATGATGGCGCGCACCTCGTCCCTGGCGAGGCCGCTGCGCGCTACCGTCCGCTCGATCTGCTGGGCCTCTTCGCAGTCCACCACCAGGACTCGCCGGATCAGCTCGCGGTAGCTTCCCGTCTCCAGCAGCAGGGGTACCACCACCAACGCGTACGGCGCTTGGCAGGCCGCCAGCGCCTCCTTGACCCGTTCCTTGATGAGGGGGTGCAGAATGGCCTCGAGCCGCGCCTTCGCCCGGCGGTCGGAGAACACGAGACGGCGCATCCTGGCCCGGTCGATGCCGCCGTCCGGCAGCAGGAACGCTTCCCCGAACGCTTGCTTGACGGCCAGCAGGCCCGGCTCGCCGGGGGCGGTCAGCCGGTGCGCGATCTCGTCCGTGTCGATCACCGCCGCACCGTGCTCGGCGAATATCTTCGCGGCGCTGCTCTTGCCGCAACCGATGCCGCCGGTAAGCCCCACCGCGTAAATCATGATCTACCAGGCGCCGAGATAGGCCTGGGTGATCTGCTGACCCCAGAGCATGGCCACCAGCCCTCCCCCCGCCAAATACGGGCCGAATGGAATGGGAATATGGCGCCCGTGTTTCGCCAGCACGATCAGGGCGACGCCCGCCAGCGTACCCACCAGGGAGGACAGCAGGATCACCAGGGGCAGCATTTGCCAGCCCAGCCAGGCGCCGATGGCGGCCAGCAGCTTGAAGTCCCCGAACCCCATGCCCTCCTTGCCGGTGGCCAGCCTGAACAGCCAGTACACCAGCCACAGCGCCAGGTAGCCGGCCACCGCGCCCAGCACCGCGGAGCGTATGTCCACGAAAGCGCCGCCCAGGTTGAACAACAGGCCGAGCCAGATGAGGGGCTGCGTAATCCCGTCGGGTAGCAGTTGGGTACCCAGGTCGATGAAGGTAAGGGCGATCAGGCACCACAGGAACACCAAGGCGCCGAGCGCCCCTAAGCCGAACCCGAAGTGCCAGGCGACGAATCCGCTGAGCAATCCGGTAAGCGCTTCCACCAGGGGGTAGCGGACGCCGATGGACGTCTTGCAATGGGCGCAGCGACCGCGCAACCATAGATAGCTGGCAACGGGAATGTTTTGCAGGGCGCTGATCGGATGGCCGCAAGCGGGACAGGCGGAGCGGGGCACGACGAGGTTGTAGGGGGTGTCCGCCGCCGCGTCCTCGCCTGCCAGGGCGGCGCACTGGGCCCGCCACTCCCGTTCCAGCATCTTGGGCAAGCGGTGCACCACGACGTTGAGGAAGCTCCCCACCATGAGGCCCACTGTCACCGATAGCCCGATGAACAGGGCGGGCGAGCTTCGCAAGAGATCGAGAAAGGTCATCGGATCATTTATGGGTCACGCCTGCCGGACTTAATTTGGGTGTGCGACAGGCTCCCGGAATTCCCCTTGGCGGGGATTATACGGCCTGCCCCATCTTGAATATGGGCAGGTACATGGCGATGACCAACCCCCCGATCAAGGTCCCCAGGACCACCATGATGATCGGCTCCATCAGGCTCGAGAGGGCGTCCACCGCGTCATCCACTTCCGCCTCGAAGAAGTCCGCCACCTTGCTCAGCATGGAGTCCAGTGCGCCGGACTCCTCGCCGATGGACGTCATTTGCAGCACCATGTTGGGGAAAATGCCGCTGTTTTGCATGGCCACCGTCAGGGCGGTACCGGTACTGACCTCGCCTTGTATCTTCTTGGTGGCTTCGTAGTAGATGATGTTTCCGGCGGCGCCCGCCACCGAATCCAGCGCATCCACCAGGGGTACGCCGGCGGCGAACATGGTGGACAGGGTGCGGGTCCAGCGGGCGATGGTGGCCTTTTCGATCACCGGGCCGAATATCGGCAGCCGCAGGAACAGCCGGTCCATCACCCGCTGCATCTTGCGGGAGCGCTTCCAGCTATAGAAGAAGAACCACAGCCCGGCGCCGATGCCGCCGAAAATGGCCCACCAGTAGGCGACGAAGAAGTCGGACACCGCCATCACGAACAGGGTGGGGGCCGGCAGGTCGGCGCCGAAGCTGGAGAACAGGCTCTTGAAGGCGGGGATCACGAAGATCATGATGATGGCCGTGATGACAAACGCCACCACGACGATGGAAATTGGGTAGAACAGGGCGGACTTGATCTTGCCCTTGATGCCGAGGATCTTTTCCTTGTAGGTGGCCAGCCGATCCAGCACCGAGTCCAGGATGCCCGCCTGCTCTCCCGCTTCGACCAGGTTGCAGTAGAGGGTGTCGAAGTACTTCGGACGCTTGGCGAAGGCCTGGCTCATGCTGCTGCCGCTTTCGATATCTGCCTTGATCTCCGCCAGCAGACGTTGCACGGAGGGATTGGCGTGGCCCTTGGCAACGATGTCGAAGGCCTGCAGCAGGGGGACGCCCGCCTTCATCATGGTGGCGAGCTGCCGGGTGAACAGGGCGATGTCTTTCTCGCTGATCTTCTTGCTGCGGCCGAGGCCGCTTTGCTTCTTGACCTTGAGCACGGTAATGCCCTGGCGCCGTAAGGTGGCGTTGACGATCGCGTCCCCCGCGGCGAGCATCTCCCCTTTCAGCTTCTTGCCCTTCTTGTCCACCCCCTCCCATACGTAGGTGATGTCCTTCCTGATGTCCTTCTTTGCCAGAGTCGCCATGCGTAATCCTTAGTCGTTGGTAACGGCTTCGATTTCTTCCAGCGAAGTGATTCCCGCCTTGACCTTGATCAGCCCCGATTGGCGCAGGTCCCGGACCCCTTCCCGCGCTGCCTGTTCCGCGACATCCATTGAGTTGCCGTTTTTCATGATGATTCGAGTCATCTTCTCGCTGATGGGCATGACCTGATAAATACCCACCCGGCCCTTATATCCCGTTCCCTTGCACAGCTCGCATCCCACATGGCCGTACGGCTGCCAGCTGCCGTCCAGGTCTTCTTCCTTGAACCCGGCGCGCATCAACGCCTCCTTGGGGATATCCATCGGGCGCTTGCAGCTGCACAGGCGCCGCGCCAGGCGCTGCGCCGTGATCAGGATGACCGAAGAGGCGATGTTGAACGGCGCGACCCCCATGTTCATCAGCCGGGTCAGGGTGGTAGGGGCGTCGTTGGTGTGCAGGGTGGACAATACCATATGGCCGGTTTGCGCCGCCTTGATGGCGATATCCGCGGTTTCCAGATCGCGGATCTCGCCCACCATGATGACATCCGGGTCCTGGCGCAGAAACGATTTGAGCGCTGCAGCAAAGGTCAGGCCGGCCTTATCATTCACGTTCACCTGGTTGACGCCGGGCAGATTGATCTCCGCCGGGTCCTCCGCGGTGGATATGTTGACCCCGGGCTGGTTGAGGATGTTGAGGCAGGTGTAGAGGGACACGGTCTTGCCGCTGCCGGTGGGCCCGGTCACCAGCACCATACCGTAGGGCCGCTTCACGGCGGCAAGCAAGTGCTCCTTCTGGTCCGGGTCGTAACCCAGGGCGTCGACCCCCAGTTGCGCGCTTGCGGGGTCCAGGATCCGCATGACGATCTTTTCGCCATACAGGGTGGGCAGGCTGCTCACGCGAAAATCGATGGCGCGGTTCTTGGACAGCACCAGTTTCATGCGGCCGTCCTGGGGGACGCGTTTTTCCGAGATGTCCAGCTTGGAGATCACCTTGATGCGGGAGGCGATCTTTTCCTTGATCGCCAGGGGCGGCTGCGCCACCTCGTACAACAGGCCGTCCAGCCGGTAGCGGATGCGGTAGAACTTCTCGTAAGGCTCGAAATGGATGTCGGACACGCCGGAATTGATGGCGTCCAGCATGATCTTCTGCAGGTATTTCACTACCGGCGCATCGTCCACCTCCCGGGCCGCGGCTTCATCCTGCCGGGCGAGGGCCTCGTCGTTGGTGAATTCCAGGTCGATATCGTCGACCGCCAGGTCTGTGAAGGAGGTATCGGCGGACTCCAGGAGCTTGTCGATCACCTTGCCCAGCTTGTCGTCTTCCACTATCACCGGCTCTACGGTGAGGCCGGTTTGGAACTTGACGTCGTCCAGGGCTTGCAGATTGGTGGGATCGGAAACGGCGAGGAACAGCCTGGTTCCTCGCTTGTTCAGGACGAGTATCCGGCGCTTGTGCACCAGGCTCAGTTCCAGGACGTCCTTGGGCAAATCGTCCAGGTCGACGGCTTCCAGGTCCAGCATGGGATAGCCGAAGGTTTGGGAGGCGAATTCCGCAACCTCCAGCGCGCCCATTTTCTTGCTTTGGATGAGTTGCCCGACAAAGCCCGCCCCGGCGGCGTTGGCCTGGTTTTGCACCGCCTCCGCATCGGCATTGTGCAGGCGCCCGTGCTGTACCAGGGCGTAAGCCAAGCCGCTCAGATTGCTGTGAGTTGCTGCAGCGACCATCCCGTTTCCAGAAAATCAACGTAACACATTGGGAAATAATGCACTTGTCAAGGGGCTTTGTAAAGTCACGGCTGTCCGGCGGGGACAGGCGGGAAAACCCGCACCACCTTGACCACGCGGTCCTGGGTCTGGACGATCTCGATGGTATGGTGGTCGATTCGCAGGCTGGTCCCCGATTCCGGAATGTCCTCCAAATGTTCCAGGATCAGCCCGTTTAATGTTTTCGGCCCGTCCAGCGGAAACTTGAGCCCCAGTTTCCGGTTTAGCTCCCGCAACGGGGTGCTGCCTTCCACCAGCCAGCTTCCGTCTTCCTGCTTGCGGTAGAACCCTTCCTGGGCAGGCGCATGGGTAGTGAACTCGCCGACGATTTCCTCCAGGATGTCCTCCACCGTGACCAGCCCCATCAACTCGCCGTATTCGTCCACCACCAGCCCGACCCTGCGCTGGTTCTCCTGGAATTGCTGCAACTGGGTGAACAGAGGGGTGCCGCCCGGCACAAAGTACGGCTCGCGCAGGATCTCTCCGATCGTGTCCGCGTTCAACTGCCCGCCCTGGGCCTGGTGCAGCACCTTGCGCACATGCAGGATGCCGACGATGTCATCCAGTTCGTCCCTGTACACCGGCAGGCGGGTATGGTGGCTGGTGGAAATCCGCGCGGAGATGACCTCGGGCGGGGCCGCGAGGTCGATCGCCTCGATCTGGTTGCGCGGGGTCATGACATCGTCCACCGTGATGTTTTGCAGCTCGAACAGATTGAGCAGGATGCTCTGGTGCTTCCTCGGCATGAAGTGGCCGGCCTCCAGCACTACGGTGCGCAATTCCTCCAGACCCAGCTTGTTGTCGTTGCCGCCATCCCCGGGTTTCAGCCGCAGCAGCCACAACAGGGCGCGCACGAACAGGTTGACGAACCACACTACCGGATAAAACAGCCTGAGCAGGGGGGTGAGCACGTAGCTCGCGGGCAATGCCACCCGCTCCGGGTAGGCCGCGCCCAGCACCTTGGGCGTAACCTCGCTGAACACCAGGATGGCAAAAGTCACGGATACCGTGGCCAGGGTGAGGGCATACTCGTTGGCGCCGAACAGGCGGAACGAGAGGGCCGTGACCAGGGCCGCGGCGGCGGCGTTGATCAGATTGCTGCCCAGCAGGATCACGCCCAGCAGCTTGTCGGGCTTGGTCAGCAGTTGGGAGGTCAGCTTGGCGCCGCGGTGGCCCTTCTGCAGCAAATGTCGCAACCGGTAGCGGTTGAGGGCCATCATGCTGGTTTCGGAGGTTGAAAAAAATGCGGAGAAGAGCAATAAAACGACAAGTGCGCCCAGCAATGCACCTATGGGGATATCATCCAAGCAAGAAGTCCTTGATTAACCGTGCCGTTGTCGGAGCCAAATCTTAGACGGGGAAATTTCGGAACAGGCACCGCCCTTGTCAACCGGGAGCGTTTCACCGTCATCCCGGGCGATGGAGAATCACCTCGAGCACAAATTTGCTGCCCACATACGCGAGCAGCAGGATGACGAAGCCGCTCAGGCTCCAGCGCACCGCGGTGCGTCCGCGCCAGCCGTAGAATGCCCGCCCCCCCAGCAGCGCACCATAGACGCCCCAGGAGAGGATGGCGAAAATGGTCTTGTGGTTCAACGGCAGCGGCTTGCCGAAGATCTGCTCGGAAAAAAACGCGCCGCTTACCAGGGTCAGGGTAAGCAGGACGAATCCCCCGGTAATGAGGCGGAACAGCAGATTCTCCATGGTCATCAGCGGCGGCAGATTGGTCAGCGCCGCCGGCAGCGTGCCGCTGTGCAGATGGCGTTCCACCAGCATCATCAGCACGGCATGCACGGCAGCGATGGTGAACAGGCTGTAGGCAAGCATGGCGATGGACAGGTGAAACTTGAAGGCGGGCAATTCCGTGTAGGCCACCGGGGCGACCTCCGGGAATACCGCCGGGAACAGCGCGCACACCGCCGCTCCGGGCAGCACCAGTGCCTGCATTCCCTCCAGGTTGTAGTAGAAGCTGGACAGCCAGTAGATCAACACGGTGAGCCAGGCAATGGCGGATACCGCGTTTCCTACCCCGAGGTTGAGGCCCGCGCCCGCGAACAGCGAGTGATAAAGGGTCACGCCGTGAACCAGCAGGGGGGGCAGGATCGCCGCTTTCTCCCAAGGTGCCGCGGCGGCGGGCCGGGGCGTGCCCTGGGCGGGCGCGCGGCGCCACCTGCTGCGCCAAAAATGGAACCCCAGCGCCCCGTACATCAGGGATGCGATGATCAAGGGGAAAAGTCCGGTCATTATATTGTAAACTATTGGGATTTAGCATTAAGTCTACACCATCTCGGATGGGAAGGCATCAGTCAGAGGATTCACGCGCAGATGTTCGACAATCTCACCAGCCGCCTTTCCGGCGTAATCAAGACCCTGCGCGGCCAGGCGCGCTTGAGCGAGGACAATATTCAGGACGCGCTGCGGGAAGTGCGCATGGCCCTGCTCGAGGCGGACGTCGCCCTGCCCGTGGTCAAGGCGTTCGTCGCCCAGGTGAGGGAGCGGGCCCTCGGGCACGAAGTCCTCGGCAGCCTGACCCCCGGGCAGGCCGTGATCGGGGTCGTGCATCAGGAACTGGTGCGCCTGATGGGGGAACGCAATGCGGCTCTGGACCTGGCGACGGTCCCGCCGGCGGTGATCCTGATGGCGGGGCTGCAGGGCGCCGGCAAGACCACCACCGCCGGCAAGCTGGCCAAGCTGCTCACGGAGCAGGGCAAGAAAAAGGTCCTGCTGACAAGCTGCGACGTTTACCGGCCGGCGGCCATCGAGCAGCTCGCGACCCTGGCGCGCCAGTTGAACGTGGATTTCTTTCCTTCCGCTGCGGATCAGGCCCCGGTAGGCATTGCCAGCGAGGCGCTGGACTACGCGCGCAAGCATTTTCACGACGTGCTGATCGTGGACACCGCCGGACGGCTGGCCATCGACCAGGCGATGATGGACGAGATCCGGCAACTGCACGGGGCGTTGAAGCCGATCGAAACCCTGTTCGTGGTGGATGCCATGCAGGGCCAGGACGCAGTGAATACCGCCAAGGCGTTCAGCGAGGCGTTGCCCCTCACCGGCGTGGTCCTGACCAAACTGGACGGCGACGCCAGGGGCGGCGCGGCGCTGTCGGTGCGGCATGTCACCGGCAAGCCCATCAAGTTCGTCGGCGTGGGGGAAAAGCTGGGAGGGCTGGAGGCGTTCCATCCGGAACGCATGGCTTCGCGCATTCTGGGCATGGGGGATGTGCTGTCGCTGCTAGAGGAGGCACAGCGCGGCGTCGACCAGGAACAGGCGCTCAAACTCAGCAAGAAAATCAAGTCCGGCAAGGACTTCGATCTGGAAGACTTCAAAACCCAACTGGTGCAGATGAAAAAAATGGGTGGACTGGGGGCCCTGGTGGACAAGTTGCCCTTCCAGCTGGGGCAGGCGGCCATGGACGCGCAGATGGACAACAAGGCGATCAACCGGATCGAGGGCATCATCAATTCCATGACCCCCAAGGAACGGCGCAATTTCACCCTCATCAAGGCCTCGCGCAAGCGGCGTATCGCCGCCGGCTCCGGGGTCACGGTCCAGGAGGTGAACCGCCTGCTCAACCAGTTCGAGCAGACCCAGAAAATGATGAAGACCCTGTCCAAGGGTGGGATGACCAAGATGATGCGCGGCATGAAGGGAATGTTCCCGGGGATGCGCTAGCGGGTGCGATTCAAACTGGTGTGGGGTAATCTCACGACCTTACCTACTGCTTTGATGAGAGGAGAGTTCCATGAAATGGATGGCGGCATGGTGCCGATTGTCGAAGCGGATGCCGCGCAATAAAGATCGGCGCCGTGGCAAGAAATTGCAGTGGAAAGAAGCCAAGCTGTGCCTGGCGCATGATGCGGATAGCAAAGCCCCGCTATGGGGGAACGCTGCAAGGCGATGTTGCGGAGGCGGGAAAGCAACTCTTTGGCTGCGCCCGATCTGCGGGCTTCGGGAAGAGGAGCCGGATTCATGCCGTCGGAGATGGTGCCGAATGGATTGCGCTGCAAGTGGAAGAGCGATTTGGCAGTCAAGGCAGCTATCTGGTCGATTTCTAGCCTGTCTGCGACTATCTGAGCGCTGCTGCTGCGATCTATCCCGAGGCAGAAATGGCCAAGGCTTGGTTCAACCTAGCAGTTCGTTCCAATAAAATGATTACACATTAAGCTACTCCGAGGTCAAACTTGTTCCAGCGAAACACAACTGGTGAAGCGTTGATCTCGTCGATGCCCTTCAGGATGCGTGTTTTCAGTT
>JAJZUU010000068.1 GCA_021848325.1 Pseudomonadota bacterium
GCGAATCCGCGATGGATGCAAGGCGCGAGCCGCGGCCAATGGTCATTCCATTGGCAAGGCTCGCAACGCCGCAGACGCGCGGATTCGCCGCAACCCTCCGGGCCGCGGCAAATGTCCAAATTATTGTTTCTCGACGCCTTAGTGAGTGACCCGGGTCACCCCGCCGCCGGTCAGGATACGCACCCGTTCCCCGGGCTTGAACGGCTCATCGGCCGCCTGGGTGACGGCGATCATCCTGCCGTTATCCAGCTTGACCGTGATCTCCAAACCGGGTTGGCGCGTCACCCCCTCCTCGATGGCGGAACCGGCCAGACCGCCGCCCACGGCGCCCAGGATCGCCCCCACCGTGCTGCCCCTGCCTTGGCCGAGTTCACTGCCGGCAAGGCCGCCCACCGCGGCCCCGGCCACGGTGCCGACGGGGGTCTTGGTCCCTTCGATCTGCACCTGACGCACGCTTTCCACCGTGCCCATGCGCACTTCTTCCACCTGGCGTGCCTGGGAGCGGCTGTAGGCGCTTCCCGACAGGCTGGAGGCGCAGCCGCCCAGGGCCACTCCCGCCAGCAACATTATCCCGACAACTTTCAACTTGCCCATACCGGTCCTTCCTCGATGTTGAATTATCTGCGAACACCCGGGCCGGGCAGGGATGCCCCTGTTCCGGCCCGGCCTTAGCTTATGTCATACCCAAATTGCTCCCTGTACGACGCCAGCAGCTCGTCCCGGGTCGCATGATGGTTCTGCGCCCCGCGCCGGGCGATCTTGAGCGCCCCCATCAGGGCCGCCAGGCGCCCGGTGGTCTCCCAGTCCATGCCCCGGGCGATGCCGTACAGCAACCCGGACCGGTAGGCGTCGCCGCAACCGGTGGGGTCCACCACCTGGTCCGCCCGAACGCACGGGATATCGACAGCGCTGCCCCGATTATAGATCGTGGAGCCGCGCTCCCCTCTTGTGACAATCAGGGCCTCTACAAGTTTCGCCAGTTGCTCCACCGTTTTCCCTGTGCGCTGCTGCAGCATCTGGGCCTCGTAGTCGTTCACCGCCACATAGCGGGCCAACTGGACGAAGCGCAGCAGTTCCTCCCCGTCGAACATGGGCAGGCCCTGGCCGGGATCGAACACGAAGGGGATGCCCGCCTCGTGAAACTCCCTGGCGTGCTGCAACATCCCCTCCCGGCCGTCGGGCGCGACGATGCCCAGGGTGACGTCCCGCGCATCCGTCACGTGGTTCTGGTGGGAATGGTTCATGGCGCCCGGATGGAAGGCCGTGATCTGGTTGTCGCTCAGATCGGTGGTGATGAAGGCCTGGGCGGTGAAGGTGCCGGGCACGTGGCGGACGTGGGACGCGGGCAGGTTCAGCTTTTCCAGACGGGAGGCGTAGGGCTGGAAGTCGTCCCCCACGGTGGCCATGATCAGCGGTTTTCCGCCCAGCAGGTCGAGGCTGTAGGCGATGTTTCCGGAACATCCGCCGAACTCGCGCCGCATGTCGGGCACCAGGAAGGCGACATTCAGGATGTGGATTTGTTCGGGCAGGATGTGGTTTTTGAAGTGGTCGCCGAACACCATGATGGTATCGTAGGCCATGGAGCCGCAAATCAGTGTGTGCATGGGATACCCCGGGGAGATGGCAATCCGGCGCATTATAGCAGTCCACCGCAGCGGTGGAGAGGCCCTCGTCCCGAACGCCCCCGTCCGCCCTGCCACAAAACGGTCACCGGCCTGTCACCGTGGCTTCGCAACGGCCGCCCATACTGCGCCCCATGGAGAAACGCTTGCGGCCGCTCCTGTGGCTTTTCCCCCTGTGCCTGCAAAGCAGCAATGCGCTGGCCTGGGGCCTTTACACCCACGTATATTTCGCCCAACTGCTGCTGTGGGCGGTTCCCCTGATCGATCCCCAGCTTCGCCGCTGCGTCAAGCAATTCCCCCGCCTGGTGATGACCGGCGCCTGCCTGCCCGACCTGTCCCTGGTGGGCGGCGCCGTGGGGACAGACGCCTTCCGCCTCACCCACCACTGGGAGACCGTGGCCATGCTGCTGCAGGGGGCGGAAACGGAGCAGGAGCGCGCCCTGGCGCTGGGGTTCGCCAGCCACCTGCTGGTGGACGTGATCGCTCACAATCACTTCGTTCCGGCCCACGAGACCCTGTGGGTCAACCTGCCCATGGTCACCCACGTCGCCAGCGAATGGGCCATGGATGCCCATGTCGCGCCGCAGCTTTTCGCTGCGCCGTCCGAACTGCTGCGGGGGCGCCCGGAATTCCTGCCTCGCTTCCTGGCCGCCCGTTTCGGCTGCACCGGGGAGCAGGCCGCCGGCGCCATGGATCGGCTGGCCACCGCGGACCGGGTGCTGCGGCGCAGCGGCCTGCCAAAGGGCTTATACCGCGGCGCCCGCTGGCTGGATGGGCAACTGGAACGGCGTTTCGACTACTACATGGGGGAGACCGCCGCGCGGCTTACGCAAATCAATCGGGTCATGGCGGGCGAAGCGCCCGCGTGGACGGCGGAATTGCATTGCGAGGAGACCAAGCGCAGACGGATGGAGCGATACACCCGGCGCGAGATCAGGCATAAGTTGCCGCTGCCGCTGGACTTGTTCACCGCGGACTTGTTCGCCGAGGCTGGCGAAGTCCTGGAGTAGGCGCCGGGCCGTTACGCCAGCAGGAAGGAAATGCCCGCCACCAGGGTGCCGATCAGCGCCCCGGCCAGCACGTCGGTGGGATAGTGCAGCCCCAGCACCAGGCGGGAAAGGGCTACCAGCGCGGTGAACGGCACTACCAGCCAGGCCAGGGCGGGGAAATAGCCCAGGGCCACGATGGTGAAGGCGACGGCGTGCAGGGTATGCCCCGAGGGGAAGCTGAACTGGTCGAGCGGGTGCGCCCCCGCCAGGATGCTCTGGTTGACCTGGAACGGGCGCGGACGCGAGGTTTTGCGCTTGAGCCACTTGTACAGCAGGGCGCACATGAGGCCCGCCAGGGCCATGTGCGCGACCGCATGCAGGGCGCCCCTGCCGTACCAGCCCAGCAGGGCGAGCATCAGGCCGTACCAGAACACCCCGTCCCCGAGTCGGCTCACCACCCGAAACAGGCGCAGCAGCCATCTGATCCGGCTGGCCCGGTTAAAACGCTGGCACAGCGGGTCTTCCCAGCGGCTAATTTGGTTCAAGCGATAGGTCAGTTTGTGCATTACGGGGGCCCTCTTGGTTTGCCATGTCCAGCAGGATCCGCTCAAACTTGTCGTAGATGCCTTCCCAGGCCACCGCCTGGACGGTCCGGTGCGCGTTCGCCCCCATGGCGGCGATGTCCCCCCCCGCCATCAGGTCCGCGGCCAGCCCGATGAATTGCCGGGCGTTCCCGAACTCCGCCAGCAGCCCGCTTTGCCCGTGCACGACATGCCCGGCCGCGGCCGCGTAGTCGTACGCCACCACCGCCAGTCCGCTGGCCATGGCCTCCATCAGCACATTGCCGTAGGTTTCGGTGACGCTGGGAAAAAGAAAGATATCCGCGGAGGCGTAGTGGGCCGCCAGGTCCTCCCCGGTCCGCATGCCCGCGAACACGTGCTCCGGATACTTGGCCTCCAGGCTGGCGCGCTGCGGGCCGTCCCCCACCAGCACCAGCTTGGCGGCGGGCTGTCTGGCGCCCATGGCCGCGAAGGCCTCGATCACCAGCGGCAGGTTCTTTTCCGGGGCGAGTCTGCCCACGTAAAGCGCCACCCGCTCGTCCGCGCCCGCCCCCCAGCTCCGGCGCAGTTCCGCGCTGCGCTGCCGGGGACTGAAGAAGGCCGTGTCCACCCCCCGCGCCACCACCAGCACGTTGCGGTATCCATGGGACGCGAGTTCCCTGCGCAGGCCCTCGGTGGGCACCATGGTGCCCAGCGCCCTGTTGTGGAAACCGCGCAGGTAGGCGCCGATCGGCCGGCGCAGCCAGCCCAGGCCGTAGTGCCTGCTATAGGCGTGGAAATTGGTGTGGAAATCGGTCACCGCCGGGATGCCTAGCTTGCGGGCGGCGGCCAGGGCGGACCAGCCCAGCGGTCCCTCGGTGACGATGTGCACGATGTCCGGCCGGCCGGTGGCCCACAGCCGGGTCAAGGCCGACTTGGCGGGCAGGCCCATTTTCAAGCCGGCATAGCGCGGAATGGGGATGCCCCGCAGCAGCACCTCCGCGAAATCCCCACCGTTTTCCGGGCTGTCGCCGGGGCCCTGGCGCGGGCGGACAAGCTGCACCCGGTGGCCCCGCTGGCGCAATGCGCCCACCAGCCGGCCGATGGTCATGGCCACCCCGTTGATTTCCGGGGGATAGGTCTCGGTCACCACGGCAATGCGCAGCGCCTGCCTGGAGGGCGAGGTGGCGTGCAAGGCTGGAGAAGGAGCATCCATGCCGTAACCTTGCACCAACAAGGAGAAGCTTTAATGAAAAAACGGTGATGCTTTTGTGACAGGACGGGACTAGGAGCCTGTCGGACTTGAAGAATCGAAGCGAAGCGGGTCCGGCAGGCAAGCCGCGTAGCGGCTGCTCGCAAAATTCGGCTGGTCGAGGACAGATTTTGTCGATTTTGCAGGTCAATAGTCGTTCTATTGACCAAAAAAGCGGCGAAATATGGACCGGTCAGGCGGATTTGCAGCCGATTTCCTTTAAGTCCGACAGGCTCCTAGGAAAGCAGTACCAGCAGCCAAATCAGTACCGCGTTGATCAGGCTGATCAGCACCGCTGCGCTGCCCAGGTCCTTGGCGCGCTTCGCCAGGCGATGGTTTTCCAGGGAGATGCGGTCCACCGTCGCCTCCACCGCGGAGTTCAGCAGCTCCACGATCAGCACCAGCATGACGCTGCCGATCATCAGGGCCTTGCCTACCAGGCCGACGGGGAGGAGCAGCGCCACCGGGAGCAGCACCAGCGCCAGCAGTGTCTCCTGGCGAAAGGCGTCCTCGTAGCGCAGGGCCGCCCGCAGGCCGGCAATGGAGTAGTGCAGCGCGTTCCATACCCGGCGCAGCCCGGTCTTGCCTTTGTGGGGGCTTTCCTGGCTCACCGGCTGCTCCGGCAGGTAGCCGTTCACGGCTCCTTGGCCCCGCCCGGCCGCCACGCCAGGTCCGGCTCCCGGGCCGCCTTGACGTCGTCCAGTCGGCGCACCGGCAGGGTGTAGGGCGCCCCCTTGAGCCGTTCCGGGTCGCGCTGCGCCTCGTCGAGGATCTCCCGCAGCGCGGCCACGAAGGCGTCCAGGGTCTGCCTGCTTTCGGTCTCGGTGGGCTCGATCAGCAGGCACTCCGGCACCAGCAGCGGAAAATAGGTGGTCGGCGCGTGGAAACCCTTGTCCAGCAGGCCCTTGGCCACGTCCATGGCGCTCACCCCGGTGCGCTCCTTGAGCCCTTTGAGGGTCACCACGAATTCGTGGCTCGCCCGGCGGGTCGGGAAGGCCAGGTCGAAACCGGCGCGGCGCAGCTCCGCCATCAGGTAATTGGCGTTCAGGGTGGCGAACTCGGCCACCCGCCCCATGCCCTGCCGCCCCAGCAGGCGCGCGTAGACATAGGCGCGCAGCAGCACCCCGGCATTGCCCATGTGGGCCGACAGGCGGCCGATGGACTGGGGCAGGTCCCGTCCCGTGAGCCAGCGGTAGGCCCCCTTGTCTTCCGCCACCAGCGGCACCGGCAGGAAGGGCAGCAGACGCTGCGCCACCCCCACCGGGCCGGCGCCGGGACCGCCGCCGCCGTGGGGGGTGGAGAAGGTCTTGTGCAGGTTGATGTGGATCACGTCGAAACCCATGTCCCCCGGCTTGACCTTGCCCAGGATGGCGTTCAGGTTGGCCCCGTCGTAGTACAGCAGGCCCCCGGCCCGGTGCACGATGTCGCGGATGTCCCGGATGGACTTCTCGAATACCCCGAGGGTGGAGGGGTTGGTCAGCATCAGGCCGGCGGTCTGCGGCCCGACCGCCGCCTCCAGGGCCGCCAGATCCACATTCCCCTCGCGGTCGGTGGGCACCTCCCGCACCTTGTAGCCGCACATCACCGCAGTGGCGGGGTTGGTGCCGTGGGCCGCGTCCGGCACGATGATCTCGTTGCGCCCGCGGTCGCCCCGCGCCTCGTGATAGGCGCGGATCATTGCCACCCCGGCGAACTCGCCTTGGGCCCCTGCCATGGGCGACAGGCTCACCCCGGCCATGCCGGTGAGGTCCTGCAGCATCTCCTGCAGCTCGTACAGGCAGGCCAGGAAGCCCTGGCCGGTGTCTTCCGGGGCCAGGGGATGACGCGCCAGGAACTGGGGCAGCATGGCCAGGGTGTTGCACGCCCGCGGGTTGTATTTCATGGTGCACGAGCCCAGCGGGTAGAACTGGGTGTCGATGGAGAAGTTTTTCTGGGACAGCCGGGTGTAATGCCGCACCGCGTCCATCTCCGACACTTCGGGCAGCAGGGGCCGCCTTTTGCGCCGGAACCGGAGGGGGATGTCCTCGCCTTCCGGCATGTCGGCCGGGGCCTGGGCGGGATTTTCCCGGCCCGTCTGGGAGAGTTCGAATATCAGCATGTCGTCGGCGTGGGTGAAAAGCGGATGAAAATCTGTGGTGGCGGGAAGCGGGGCGGGGGCCCCCGCCTTCCGGGTGTCAGCGCAGCGCTTCCAGGGCGGCCTCGTAGTTGGGTTCCTGCTTGATCTCCGGCACCAGTTCGGCGTGCAACACCTGGTCGTTCTCGTTCAACACGATCACCGCCCGCGCCGTCAGGCCCGACAGGGGGTAGTCGGTGATCATCACGCCGTAATCCTTGTGGAAGTCGCGTCCGCGCATGGTAGACAGGGTGATCACGTTGTTCAGCCCCTCCGCCCCGCAGAAGCGCCCCTGGGCGAAAGGCAGATCCGCCGAGATCACCAGCACCACCGTGTTGGGGAGCATGCCGGCCGCCTGGTTGAACTTGCGGGTCGACTCCGCGCAAACCGGGGTGTCCAGGCTGGGCACGATGCTCAGGATCTTCCGCTTGCCCTTGAACTGGCTCAGGGAAACGTCATTGAGATCCTTGTCCACCAGCATGAAGCTGTGGGCGGTGTCTCCCACCCGGGGGAAAGTGCCCGCCACGTTCATCGGTTCGCCGCCCAAAGTCACCGTTGCCATAAGCTTTCTCCTATCGAAGGGGGCCGCATGCCGGCCCGGACACGTTGCTCACGTCTTGTAGGCGCAAGGGGGCGCCTCGCGCCGCCTGCTCAGGATTCTCGTCAACCGCTCGACGTAGCGCCCGAGATCTTCGTCCGTCTTGGTCTCCGTCGCGCACACCAGGATCGCCTGGCCCAGTTCGGGGTAATCCGCGGTCATATCGAACCCGCCCAGTATGCCGCGCGCCCGCAGCGCGCGCAACACGTCGGCGGCGGGGGCATCGACCCGGATCACCGCCTCGTGGAACGACGGCCCCGGAAACACCGGCTCCGCGCCGGGGACAGCGCCCAGCCTTTCCATCAGGGCGCGGGTGTTGGCGTGGCATTTCGCCGCCACCCGCTCCAGGCCCGCCGGCCCCAGCAGCGCCATATGGATGGTGGCGGCGGTCATCACCAGGCCCTGGTTGGTGCAGATATTGGAGGTGGCCTTGGAGCGGCGGATGTGCTGTTCCCGCGCTTGCAAGGTCAGGGTGAAGCCCTCCCGGCCTTCCAGGTCCACCGTGCGGCCCACGATGCGCCCCGGCATCTGGCGCACCAGCGCCTGCTTGCAGGCCATGAAGCCGAAATAAGGCCCGCCCGAGGACAGCGGCGCCCCCAGCGGCTGCCCTTCCCCCACCGCGATGTCCGACCCCCGGGCGCCCCATTCACCGGGGGGCGTCAGCAGGGCCAGGGCGACCGGATTGACCACGGCGATCGCCAGCGCGCCCCTGTCGTGGGCCCAGTCGGTAAGCCGGTCCACCTCCTCCAGGACGCCGAAGAAGTTGGGCTGGGGGATTACCAGAGCGGCGAACTCGCCTTCGGCCGCGAACGTCTCGGGGACGGCGCCGCGCCGCGGGTCGTAGTCCAGCTCCACCAGTTCAATCCCCTGGTTCCTGACCATGGTGTGAACCACCTTGCGATACACCGGGTGCACCGTCCGCGGCACCAGGATGCGGCGCGAGCCCTTGTGGGCGCGCACCGCCATCAGGGCCGCCTCGGCCAGGGCGCTGGCCCCGTCGTACAGGCTGGCGTTGGAGACATCCATCCCGGTGAGGGAGGCGATCATGGTCTGGAACTCGTAGATCGTCTGCAGGGTCCCCTGGCTGGCCTCGGCCTGGTACGGGGTATAGGCGGAGTAAAACTCGCCCCGGGTGGCGATTTGCCATACCGCGGCGGGGATGTGGTGCTCGTAGGCGCCGGCGCCGATGAAGTTCAGGTAGCGCCCGTCGGCCTCCGCCCGCTCCTGCATCAGGCGGGCGATCTCCATCTCGCCCATGGCATCGGGCACCCGGCTCAACTCCCCGCTGCGCAATTCCGGCGGGATCTCGCCGAACAGGTCCTCTATGGAAGCGGCGCCGATGCTTTCCAGCATGGCCCGCACGTCTGCATCGGTATGGGGGATAAACGGCATGTCTCACCTGATATTTCTGCGCCGGGGGCACGGGCCGCGCCCCTCGATTCACAGCGTTTTGCTCAGTGCTCTTCGCTGTCCACCAACGCTTGGTAGGCCGCGGCGTCCAGTAACGCGTCCAGGTCGCCCGCATTGTCGGGCTTGACCCTGAACAGCCAAGCCCCGTAGGGATCTTGGTTGATCTTCTCCGGGGCCTCTTCGACCTCGGTGTTGGCGGCCGCCACTTCTCCGGTCAGCGGCGCATACACGTCCGATGCGGCTTTGACCGATTCCACCACGGCGCATTCCTCGCCGGCGGCCAGCTTGCGTCCCACCGCGGGGTTTTCCACGAACACCATGTCGCCCAGCAGGTCCTGGGCGTGGGCGGTGATGCCCACGGAGACCAACCCGTCCTTCTCAAGCCTGACCCATTCGTGGGTCTTGGTGTATCTCAGGTCGTTCGGAATGCTCATACTCGCTCCTAAACAAAAATACTCGATTCCCGGGTTCTCAGCCCTCGTCGTAACAGGGGGCCCCGTTTCTGACGAAGGGATACTTCACGATCCTTGCCTTGAGCAGCTTGTCGCGCACCTGAACCTGGACCACCTGACCCGGAACGGTCGCGGCCGGCAAGCGGGCCAGGGCGATGGAGCGCTCCAGGGTGGGGGAAAACCCGCCGCTGGTGATTTCGCCTTGGCCCTCAGGCGTGACCACCTTCTGGTGGCTGCGCAGCACCCCCTTGTCCAGCAGGATCAGGCCCGCCAACCGGCGCACCGCCGGGGCGGCCTGCAGCGCCGCCTTGCCGACGAAGTCTCGTCCGTCGCCCAGGGCCACGGTCCAGGCCAGGCCGGATTCCAGGGGGCTGGTGTCCTCGTCCATGTCCTGGCCGTAGAGATTCATGCCCGCCTCCAGGCGCAGGGTATCCCGCGCCCCCAGCCCCACCGGCGCGACACCCAGGGCGGCCAGCCCGCGCCACAGCGCAACGGCGTGGTCGGCGGGCAGCATGATCTCGAAGCCGTCCTCCCCGGTGTAGCCGGTGCGGGCCATGAAATATTGCCCGTGCTCCGTCCCCTGGAACGGTTTCAGCGGTTCGCTCGCGGCCCGGGAGCCCGGAATCGCCTGCCATACCCGGTCCCGGGCCCGGGGGCCCTGCACCGCGATCATGGCCAGGTCGCGCCGGGGCGAGATGTCCAGTTCCGGCACCCGATCGTCGCGCTGCCGGTACAGCCAGGCCAGGTCCTTTTCCGCGGTGGCGGCGTTGACCACCAGGCGATAGCGGCCTTCCCCCCGGCGGTACACGATCAGGTCGTCCATCACCCCGCCCCGGGGGTTGAGCATGCAGGAATAGAGCGCCTTGCCCGGTTCCTTGAGCTTGTCCACGTCGTTGGCCAGCAGGTGGCGCAAGAAACCGCGGGCGCCTTCCCCGGTGATGTCGACCACCAGCATGTGGGACACGTCGAACATCCCTGCCGCCCGCCTCACCCGGTGATGCTCCTCGATCTGCGAGCCGTAGTGGAGCGGCATGTCCCAGCCGCCGAAATCCACCATCTTCGCCCCCATCTCCCGGTGGGCCTGATTGAGGGGTGTACGCTTCAGCATGGTTCCTTCTCCCGCTCGTCGCCGCGCTGGGCTTCCTCGGCGAAATAGGAACTGCGCACCAGCGGCCCCGCCTTGACCCAGCCGAAGCCCATCTCCCGCGCCGCCCGTTCATATGCCGCGAACTCCCCCGGGGCCACGTAGCGCCGCACCGGCAGATGGCGCGCGGATGGCCGCAGATACTGGCCCAGGGACAGCCGGCTGACGCCGTGGGCGCGCAGTTCCCGCAGCACCGCCAATACCTCGCCGCGGGTTTCCCCCAGCCCCAGCATCAGCGCGGACTTGGCCTCCACCCCCGGCAGCCGGGCGGCGGCGGACAGCAGGTCGAGGGAGCGCCGGTAGCGGGCGCCGCGGCGCACCTCCCGGTACAGACGCGGCACTGTTTCCACGTTGTGCCCCCACACCAGGTCGCGCCGGGCCCCTTCCGGCAACATTTCCAGGACACGCCCCAGGGCTGCCAGCGCCGCGTCCTGGCAGTTGCGGAAGTCCGGGGTGAGCAGTTCCAGGCCGAGGCACGGGTGGTGGTGGCGCAGCAGGCGCACCGTGTCGGCGAACACGGCGGCACCACCGTCGGCGAGATCGTCCCGGTTGACCGAGGTGAGCACCACGTAGCTCAGCCCCATGGCGGCGACCGCCGATGCCACCCGCAAGGGTTCCGCCGGGTCCGGCTGCGCCGGCCTGCCGGTCTTGACCGCGCAAAACCCGCAGGCCCGGGTGCAGGTGTCGCCCAGCAGCATGAGAGTGGCGGTGCCGCGGCTCCAGCACTCGCCCCGGTTGGGGCACCTGGCCTCCTGGCACACGGTATGCAGGCCGTTGCCGTGCACCGAACGGCTGGTGGCGCCATAGCGGGCATCCGCGCCCAGATTCTGGCGAATCCAGGACGGCATGCGGGTGATGTTGCGCAAACGCGCGTCAGTGGCCACGGGCATGACCAATCCCCGTAGCGGCAGGCTGCGGCGGCAGCCGGCATGGTTCGACAACCCTGGATGGCCCGGCCCCCATGGACTGCATGCACTGGTTTCCTTGCGAAAAAATGTGAAAATAAGGTGAATCCGGCGCGCCTGGCTTCACCCTTCTGTCCGTCGATCTGAGAGATTGCCGGCTGCGGTTTCGGCATCAGTCTGGGCCTGCGATGGGCCACGAAGCAGACTATACCGGAGCGGATTATGGGTGACAAGGGCGGCCCCGCGGCCCCTGAAACGGGAACGAAGGGGCTGCCGGCGCGCGGGATTTGGCCTTATACTTGCCCCATGTCTCTGACCGTCCAAGAAACCGAACCCATCCGGCACAGCTACCTGTTCAGCGAACTGGCTCAGGACGAGCTGCAACGGGTTGAGGAACGGGCCACGTCCCGTAACCTGCGGGCAGGGGAGCTGCTGTTCGCGCAAGGCGCCCCGTGCAACCACTTCTTCCTGCTGCAACAGGGGCGGGTAAAGCTGTACCGGCTGTCCCCGGCGGGGGAAGAGAAGGTGATCGACATCGTCGGTCCGGGGCAACTGTTCGCGGAGGCGGTGATGTTCATGGGAGGACGCTTTCCGGTGCACGGAGAGGCGCTGGAGGCATCCCGGGTGATCGCCTTCGATGCCAGGGACTTCAGCGATCTGGCGCGCGCCAACGCGGACCTGTGCTTCCGCCTGCTGTCCGCCATGAGCCGGCGCATGCACGGGCTGGTCAACGAGATCGCCCGGCTCACCCTGCACAGCGGCACCGAGCGCCTGATCCAGTACCTGCTCGACCAATTGCCGGACGGGGAACCCGGTTCGCCCAGCGTGCGCCTGCAGGTGCCGAAGCAGGTCATTGCCTCGCGCGTCGGGGTGCAGCCGGAGACCCTGTCGCGCATCCTCGCCAAGCTGCGCAACGGCGGCCTGCTGGAGATTAACGACGACACCATCACCTTGCGCGACGTGGCGGCGCTGCGCCGGCTGACCCTGGAATAGGAAACCGGCTCGCGGTTACTCGACGCGCTCGGTTTCCAGCAGGCCCAGTTCCTGTATCTTGCGGGTCAGCGTGTTGCGCCCGAGGCCGAGCAGATTGGCGGCCTCGATGCGCCTGCCCCCGGTGTGCCGCAGGGCCGAGTCGATCAGGACCTTTTCGAATTGCCTGGAAAGTTCGTCCATGATCCCGTGCCGGCCCCGGTTCAGGGCGTCCCGCACTGCCACCTCGAGTGCCGCAAGCCAGTCGCCCTCGGGTCGCGCGGCGGTCTCCCCGAGCAGTTCGGGCGGCAAGTCGGCGACTTCCACGTGCTGACCGGGCGCCATCACCGTGAGCCAGTGACAGACGTTCTGCAGTTGGCGCACGTTGCCGCTCCAGGGCAGGGTGGCGAGATATTTGAGGGCGGCTTCCGACAGCCGCTTGGCCTCGACGCCCAGGTCCCGCGCGCTTTGCTGCAGGAAATGCTTGACCAGGAGGGGGATATCCTCGCGACGCTCCCGCAGCGGAGGCAGGCGCAGGCGAATCACGTTCAGGCGATGGAACAGGTCCTCGCGAAACAGGCCGTGCTGGACCCGGTTTTCCAGGTCCTGATGGGTGGCGGCGATGACCCGCACGTTGGCCTTTATCGGTTGGTGCCCGCCCACCCGGTAGAACTGGCCGTCCGACAAGACCCGCAGCAGCCGGGTCTGCAGGTCGGGCGGCATGTCGCCGATCTCGTCCAGAAACAGCGTGCCGCCGTCCGCCTGCTCAAAGCGCCCGCGGCGCATGCTTTGCGCCCCGGTGAACGCCCCCCGTTCGTGCCCGAACAGCTCGGACTCCAGCAGGTCCTTGGGAATGGCCGCGGTATTGAGGGCGATAAAGGGTTTTCCGGCACGGGGGCTGTGACGGTGCAAGGCGCTCGCCACCAGTTCCTTGCCGGTCCCGGATTCGCCCGTGATCAGCACCGTGGCATGGGAGTGGGACAACCTGCCGATGGCCCGGAACACCTCCTGCATGGAAGGGGCCTGACCCAGGATCTCGGGCGCCGCTTGGGGGGCCTCGCTCTCTTCGCCGGTGCGCATGCTTTCGTCCAGGGCACGCCGGATGAGTTCCACCGCGTGATCCACATCGAACGGTTTGGGCAGATACTCGAATGCCCCCCCCTGAAAGGCGGCAACCGCGCTTTCCAGGTCGGAGTACGCGGTCATGATGATCACCGGAAGGTGGGGGAAACGGGTTTTAAGGGTCTGCAGCAACTCCAGGCCGGACCCCCCGGGCATGCGAATGTCGCTCACCACCACCTGGGGGGTCGCCCTTTCCAGGGCGGCCAGGGCCTCCTGGCCCGAGGAGAATGCCTTGTATTCGATCCCCTCCCGCGCCAATGCCTTCTCGAACACCCAGCGGATGGAGCGGTCGTCGTCGATAATCCATACAGCTTTCATGGTTTGCACCCTCAAGCGTTGCCGGGCGGCGGAAGATCGTCCGCGGCCCGGGCAAGGTGTCGTAGCGTATCACGCCTCATCGGGCAGGGGCAGCAGTACGGTAAAGCAGGTGTGTCCGGGCCGGCTGTCGCATTCGATGGTGCCCTGCTGCTGGTTGATGAAGGTCTGGGCGATGGTGAGGCCCAGCCCGCTGCCCCCCTCGCGGCCGGAAACCAGGGGATAGAATATCCTTTCCCGCAAGTCTTCCGGGATGCCCGGGCCGTTGTCGATGATCTGCAACTGGATGGCCAGCCGATGGCGTCTCTTGGCCACGGTGGCTTGGCGGGCGATCCGGGTGCGCAGGACCACCTCGCCGTTGCCTTGCAGGGCCTGAACCGAATTTCGCGCGATGTTCAGCACCGCCTGGATGAGTTGCCCCTTGTCCCCGGTAATTTCCGGCAGGCTGGTGTCGTAGTCGCGCCGGATCGCGATTCCCCTGGGGGCTTCCGCGAGCAGCAGGCTGCGCACCCGTTCCAACACCTCGTGGACATTGATCGGGCCGTTCTGGGGCGGTCGGTGGGGGGCCAGCAGGCGGTCCATAAGCCCCTGCAGGCGATCGGACTCCTTGATGATCACCTGGGTGTATTCGCGCAGCTCCAGCTTGGTCAGCTCGTGCTCCAGCAATTGGGCGGCACCCCGTATCCCCCCCAGGGGATTCTTGATCTCGTGCACCAGATTGCGGATGAGTTCCCGGTTGGCCTGTTGCTGCAGATGCATCCGTTCTTCCCTGGCAATCTTCAACTGCTGGTCGATTTGGTGGAACTCGATCACCAGGCGGGCGGGCCCGGATTCGGCCGGGGTCACAGTGCAACTGGCCAGCAGCCGGCCGTGGCCGCCTGCCACGGCCAGAGCCATCTCGTGCTCGGTGAAGCTGGTCTCGTGCTCCAGGGCATAGCCGACGGCGGCGAACAGTTCGTCCGCACCCGGGAAGATATGGCTGAGGGAGTGCCCCACCACGTTCTTGCTGCTTAGGCCCAGCAGGTTCTCGGCAGCGGCATTGACATAGCGCAACGTAAGCCGCTGGTCCAGCAACAGCACGGCGGTGGCGAGCAGGTCCAGCCCGGGGAAAGGTACAGATTTCATAGCGGCGTGTCGGTGAAAAGCTAGGAGCCTGTCGGACTTGAAGAATCGAAGCGAAAATTCGGCTGGTCGAGGACAGATTTTGTCGATTTTGCAGGTCAATAGTCGTTCTATTGACCAAAAAAGCGGCGAAATATGGACCGGTCAGGCGGATTTGCAGCCGATTTCCTTTAAGTCCGACAGGCTCCTAGAGCCATGAGCAAGAAGCGAGCCAATCACCAACATGGTGCCGGGTCGGCGGCCCGGCCCGGTGCGGCATCACTTGAGGCCGGCCAGTTCCTTTTGCAGCGCTTCAACATTCTTTTGGTGAAGGGTCACGTCGTTCTTGAGGCCCTGGACGCGGTCCAGATAGCGTTGGTAATTGTGCTCGCTGCCCAGCCGTATCGCCTCGCCCTCCTTCAGCGCCTTCCTGGCCTGCTCCAGTTGCGCCTGTTCGCGGGACAGCTCGTCCTCCAGCAACTTGCGCCGCACATCGTCCCTCTTGCTCTGGGTTTCCTTGTCCACCGTGGGAAACCCGGCGGGTTCGGCTTGTTTTTTTGGCTTGCCGAGGGGGATGGTGGACAGCGGTTCCAGGTCCAACTTCTTGGCACCCTTCCTCGGGATGTTGGTGTAGGTAACGCGTCCGTTCTCGTCCACGTACTTGTATATCTCGGCGTGGGCGCTCAGGCTTAGCGCAAGGCCAACTGCGACAAGGTATCTCGTCTTCATATCGGTACCCACCAGCCAAACTGGAAGATGAAGCGGGAGGCCGGAAACAAGCCCGCCCGGGCGGCGATCGCGTGCCCTTTAGGCATCCCGCTACAGCTTATGATATGGCTTTGAAATGATCCACGCAACTATCGAATAAACCTAAAAAACTTAGTTCATCCGCAGATTACACAGATTTACGCAGATATGTCAGGAGCTTGCCTCGGTGACAGATGTTACCCAGAAGGTGAATCGGATTTTCCATGTAACCATCTGTTTATGCGTTGTTTAATCTGCGTGAATCTGCGCAATCTGCGGATTTTAGGATAAAAAAGGAAAAGCTTCATCGGGCCC
>JAJZUU010000005.1 GCA_021848325.1 Pseudomonadota bacterium
GGACAGATTTTGTCGATTTTGCAGGTCAATAGTCGTTCTATTGACCAAAAAAGCGGCGAAATATGGACCGGTCAGGCGGATTTGCAGCCGATTTCCTTTAAGTCCGACAGGCTCCTAGGTCCGCCCCGGTCAGTGCGGCAGGGCTACATGTACAGGCAGATGTCCGATTCTCCGGCAAAGTCGAAGAACATGGCCGCGCCCGCATACTCCAGGCCGTCGATGAAGTCGCTGTGCTCGAAGCCGAACAGTTCCACGGTCATCTGGCAGGCGATGAACTTCACCTCCGCTTCCCGGCAAAGCTCGCGCAATTCAGGGAGGGTGGCCACGCCGTTGTTCTTGATGGTTTGCTTCATCAAGCCGGTGGCAAGGGATTCGAAGCCGGGGACGATGGCCTGAATGGCGTTTGGAATGTTCCAGTTGATGCCCCTGAACCACTTCGGCCCGAAAGGCATCTTCATCGGCATCCCCGGGTTGCCCAGCGGGCTGACCTTCAGCCCGTTCATGTCCTTGCGCACCAGTTGCAGGCCGTAGAACGTGAAAAAGATCTGAACCTCATAACCCAGGGCGGCCGCCGTCGATGCCAGGATGAACGGCGGATAAGCCCAGTCGAGCGTGCCCTTGGTGGCGATGATTGCAAGCTTCTTTGTCTCCATGTATCACTCTCCTAAATGGGGGTCACTTGCGGGACGCTCGTTTCTGTTTTTTTATTTTATTTTTCGGGTTATTTGTTCTTCTTCATAAAGAACACGTACTCCCCGCCGGACTCGGCGGAAGACAGCAACTCGTTGCCGGTTTGCTTGGCGAAGGCCTGGAAGTCCTTCACCGAACCCGGGTCGGTGGCCATAATCTTGAGCACTTGGCCGGAGGTCAGTTCGACCAGGGCCTTCTTGGTGCGAAGGATGGGGAGGGGGCAGTTCAGTCCGCGCGCGTCGAGTTCTTTATCGAAATTCATTTTTTACTCCTTTCCGAGCCTGTGGGGTCAACATTAAAAAAGCTTAATTTATAATCCAGCCACCGCAAGATTGCAACCCATTTTTTGGACACGGGCATCCTCAACACCGTCCCTCAGGCGACCGCCTGCAGCGTCTGGCCGGAGCGCACCCAGGCCAGGATACCCCCCCGCAGGTTATAGGTGTTGCCGAAACCCCTGCCCGCCAGGTACATGCAGGCCTGGGCCGAGCGCGCCCCGGACTGGCAATAGAACACGATCGGGACATCGGGATCCAGTTCGTCCGCCTTGATCGGCAGCAGGTGCAAGGGAAGGTGCCGGGCGCCGTCGATCATGCCGCGGGCGACCTCGGCTTCGGTACGCACGTCGATCAGCAGGATCTCCTGCCCGGCCGCCAGAGACTTGAGGCCGGCGACTTCGATTTCTCTAAATCCGAACATAATGCGATTCCTCGGTACATTACATCATTAACATGTACTTATATACAAACGCCACTATATTGCAAAACAAACTCATTTGCAATCAGCGGCGCTGACCGTTCCTGGCCGGAAGCCACCCCGGGGCATGAAGACGCCGTGCGGCCAGGAACGGCTCCCTCTCTCCCAACCCTCCCCCCGAGGGGGAGAGGGACGGTGGCGCTTCGCGGTTTCACTGTATCCCGTGATACAGGTTCACCACGTGGCGCGCCTCGGCGAAGAACAACCAGCGCTCCGCCAGCAGGCCCAGGAAGGCCGCGGCCGCGAACACCAGCCCTTTCAGGACCCGTATCCGGCGCCGCGCCGCCTGGAAGCCGAACTCCCGGGTCAGGAAGGTGCCGTGGGTATGGCCGCTGTCGAACAGCGTCACCCGGTCCCGGGTGAAGCCGGTCGCGCTGCTGACGGTGGGGCCCACGCCGGGGCCGGCGATCCAGAAATAGTAGATCGCCTCGAGCGCGGCGGCGGCCAGTAGCAGCATCACGGCGACGATCAGATAGCCGTCGTAGCGCAGGGTTCCGGACGGCACCGCCGTCAGCAGCAGCAGGATGCCGGAAAAGTGGGCCAGGGCCAGATAATTGGCCGGGACCAGCGGGGTGTTCCATTGCCGGCTGGTCTTGAGGCAGCCGTAAATCATGCCGGTGCTGAACAGCGTGGCCCAGGCCAGCACGGTGGCCAATGCCCCGGCCGTCAGCCGCACCGGCTCCAGGCCCTGCATGTCCAGCCAGGTGAGTCCCAGGTAAGCGGCGGCAAAGGGGAAAAACAGCACGGCGAACACCCCTTCCCGGGAAGGCCAGGAGGTCTTGAAGCGGCTGAAGGCGCGCCAGGCGTTCTTGGGATTGAAATGGAACATGGAAGCCGTGAGTCCGGCCGCGGTCAGCGCCAGGGCGAAAACGCCGGCGGCCAGGATGCGTCCGGGGCCGAGCGCGTCGCCCAGGCCCGCCGCCTCCGCCCCGGACGGCTCGGCCCCGTAGGGCTGGTAGTCGGAAAGCGGGCCGGTGGTGCCGGACACGTTCCACTCCTTGCGCGCCACGGCGCAGGCGTGGCAGCCCACGCAGGTGTCCAGGTCGATCACCAGGCCTAAACGCATGCCGAAACCTCAATTGGGTAATGGGCGGCCGCTCTTATCGTTCCTCGCCAAGCCGCGCATCGTAACGCAGCACCCACGGCCGCTCCCCGTCGTCGCCGGGCAGCGGCTTGAGGGGCGCGAATTCGGGCCAGCTGCCCGCCTCCCCCGGCTCGGCCCTGGTCACCTTGACCCGCAGGTCGAACCAGGCGGCCTGGCCGGTGACCGGATCGGAGTTGGTGAGGCGGCGCTCTCCCTGCCGCGGGGGCAGCAGTTCCGAGATCAGGTGGTTCATCAGGAAGCCCTTGGTGGCCTCGCTGGCGTTGGGCTTGAGGCCCCAACGATGGCGTTCCAGGTCCATACCGTGTCTTGCTGGGTGCCCTCCATGGTCTTGAGCTGGCAGCGGATCTTGCCGTTGTGGGATTCCACCCGCACCCAGTCGTAGTCCCTGAAGCCCAGGCGCCCGGCCCGCCCGCGGTTCATGTACAGGTAGTTCTGGGAGATGATCTGGCGCAGCCACGCGTTCTGGGAATCCCAGGAGTGGTACATCATCATGGGACGCTGGGTGAAGGCGTGGAACGGGTACTCCTCCCGGTCCACCCGCTGCATCTCCAGGGGCTCGTACCACATGGGCAGGGGGTCGAAGTAGGTGGCCAGGCGCTCCCGGTCGGTCTGGTGGTGAGGCATCGGCCCGTCGTACAGCCCCTGCCCCGCCAGGCGGAATTTCTGCAGCGGCTCCGAGTAGATCTGCATCACGATGGGCTTCGCCTTGCCGATGAAGCCGATCTCGCGTAGTCCCAGTCGGGGGCGCCGAATTCCCAGAAGGAGAAACCGATGGAATACAGCCCCGCGGCGGCCATGTTGACCGAGCAGAAGCCGCCATGGGCCGACCAGTTGGGGGTGCCGAACTGCTGCGCCCACAGCCCGCTGAGGGCCTGCATCTGGTCGCGCCCGGTGAAGAAGCCGAGCTTGGAAGGGTCGGTGGCGCGGATGTCGTCCAGCCGGGCGGTTACGACCCGGGCAGCCTGGGACTGGGGGGGACGGGCCAGGAAAGGCTGCCCGGTTGCCGCTGGTTGTGCATGACGCGACGGCGTGCCTTACGCTGAATCCCAGCACGCCATTGTCGCACACGTGAAGTTTTTTGAGACATGTTCCGGCACGGCTCGATGATGTTGTTGCGTAAGCCCATTGTGCGGAAAAAGGCGAGGCGAGACAAACGAGTATTTTTAATTCGCCGATAAAAACCGCTAATTCTTGGCGCGGGCTGGGACGCCCGGGCGGGAGAAGCGGCCGGACGGCCTTGCCGCGGGGCGAAACAGCGCGCTGCGCCAAGACTCTTCCGATGCCCCCGCAGGCTCGCCCGGACCCAGCCCCTTCAGGGCCGCCGCGGCCTGCCGTTTCAGCCCGGCCAGCGACTCCCCCGGCCCGCCCGGGGCAAAGCGGGCAGCCTCCAGCGCCGTCACCAGCCCCCCCAGCCGGGCGTCGGCGCCGCGCCTGCCCTCCATGCGCCGCAGCCATTGTCCCAGCGTGGCGCAGGGGGCGCCGCCGGCCGGGTCGAATGCCCGCAGCGCCGTGCCCAGCGCCTGCGGGCTGTCGGCCCGCGCCACGCGCCCCAGGGCCGCCCGTCGGGCCAGTGCCCGGCGCAACCGCGCGCGCAGGCGGTAACCCAGACCCGCCGCAAGCAGCAGTCCCGCGGCCACCCCTGCGGCGATGCGGATGCCGCGCCACAGGGGGTCCACCACTTCCAGGGAGGGCCCGGCAAAGGTTACCGCCTCCACCCGCCCAGCGGCGGGGTCGTAATAGGGCAGACTGACTTCCGGCAGGCTGACCACCCCGCTGCGCACCGGGCGCAGGGGAAAGGCAACGCGCCAAACCTGCTGCGGCAAAGTCTGCGGCACCGGGTCCAGCCGGGACACCAGGGGCGGGTAGAAACGCAGACCGTTCCCCGCCGCGGCCGGGGACAACAGTCGGGCCAACCCCTCCCGGCTGAGACCGGCGGCGCGCACCGTGAGGACCCACTCGATCGGCCGATCGACGACCAGCCGCGCGGGCAGCGGCGCCGCCGTCAGCGACGGCCTGCCCACCGGCACATAGACCGGCAGGTAGGCGGGCAGAGGCCGGGCGGAGAAGGAAAAGGGCGGTACCCGGTAGCGCAGGTGGGCGCCGAACTTGGTGGCGTCCAGGGTGGGGAAGGCCAGTTCCAGTTTGCCGTCCTGCAGCGGCATGACCTCCCAGCGGTAGCGGTGCACGGTGTAGCTCGCGCCGTCCAGGGTCTCCTCGCGCTGTTCTTCCCCCAGCCGCCGCAGGTGGAGCCCCGGGGTCTCCGGCAGGTCCGGCGGGGACCATTGCAGGCTGCCGTCGTCGTACACGTCCAGATGAAGGGTGGCCGCCTGGCGCACCAGGGGGGCCGCCGGATCGAGGCCGACCTTGAACGACACCCGCGGCACCCCCGGCCCCGCGGGCAGCACCCGGATCTCGATCGGCCGGCTGGACTGCCCGCCGAGGCTCAGGGCCGGCAGGCGCAGGCGCCCCGGGCGCAGGGGGTAGAGGGTGAGGGTCAGGGTCCGCTCGGTCTGTGTGCGCCCACTTCGCATCCGGCTGCTGGTGGCGGCGGATGCCCCGTAGACCTCGAAGTCCCCCTTGAGGGCGTCCAGCCCGATGGCGTCCAGGGACGGGCCCGCGCCCTGCGCCCGGACCTCCAGCGTCAGCGCCTGGCCCAAGGCAAGCTCCCGCCGGTCGGCGTGCACGGACAGGGCGAACGCCGGGTGCAGCGCCGCCGTCAACAGACAAAAGAGCGCCAAGCGCCTTACCACGGGGCCATTCCCTGGGGCGCCGCCCAGCCGTCGGGGGTATCCTGCTTGATCAGTTCCCGTTCCACCGCCTGCGGCCGGTCGGCGAGCAGGTCCAGCTTCTTCAGCGCCGCCCGGTAGACCTTCTCGGTATCCCCCTTCGCCGGCCGCCGCGGGATTCCGGCCGCCCCCGCCGGCCGCTGCCGGGCCTGCCCATAGTCCGCCCCATCCTCCGGCAGGACCGCCATCGGGCCTTTCTCCTCCTTGTCCGGGGCCATGGTGACCGGCCGGTCGCGGATGTCCGCGCCGAGGGTGCCGCCGGTCTGGTGGCCCAGTCTCCCCAGCAGGGTCCCACGATGCCCGCGGGAGCGGGCGGCCTGGGCCAGCTTGCCGGCGGCCAGGGCCAGGTTGTCCCCGGCCCCGGGATCGCCGGGGCGGTAGCGCAGCACCCCCTGAAAGGCGTCGGCCGCCCCTTGGTAGTCCCCCGCCTGATAGCGGGCGTCGCCCAGGTCGAACAGGGCGGCGGCGCGCTGGGCGTCGCTGCCCGCCTGGAGCAGGGCGGTGGTGAACTGCCCCGTCGCGTGGGAATAGTCCCGGCGCCGGTAGGCGGCGGCCCCCTCCCCCATGCGCGCGGCGTAGCCGGGAAGCCGGGCGTATAGGGCCTGCGCCCCCGGGTAGTCACGGCGGAGCCAGGCGGCATAGGCCGCCTGCGCCCCTTCTTCGGCGGCGACCCCCGGCCGGGAATGGATCCCCGTCAGCAGCAGCAGGACCAGGCCGGCAGCGACGCCGGGGCCCGGCCGGGGCCGCGCCAGGGGGAAGCTGATGCACCAGAACAGCAGCAGCGCCGGGGCCAGCAGCCAGGGGTACAGCTCGCGCCACGCCTGTCCCTCCGGTGCCCCCTGCCGCGGCGCCGGCAAGGCGAGCAGCCCGCGGTCGTACAGGGTGCGCCAGGCGGCAGGCCCGTCGCTGAGCGGGGCGAAGCGGCCCCCGGCAAGCCCGGCCAGTTCCCGGCCGGCCGCCGCGTCCATCCGGCTCGGCGGCGTCGCGCCGGGGCCGACCAGGGCCCCCGCCTCGCTCCCCAGGCCGAGAAAGTACAGCGGGATGCCGGCCGCCTTGAGCCGCTCCGCGGCCTGACCGGCGGCCGCCCCCGCCGGCCCGGACAGGGCGCTCGCCTCCCCGTCGCTCAGCAGCAACACCGCCTTGGCGCCGGGCCCGGTGCCGAGTTTGCGCCGCGCCAGGTCGAGGGCGGCGGCGATGTCGGTGCCGGGGGTGGCGAACAACCCGGGCCCGGCCAGCCCCAGATAATAGCGGAATGCGCCGTAGTCCCGGCTCGGCGGCATCAGCAGACCCGCCGTGCCGGAAAAGGCGATGAGGCCCAGGCGCTCGCCGTGCAGCCGGTCCAGCAGGTCGAGCAGTTCCAGCTTGGCCCGGACCAGACGCTGGGGCGAGACGTCCCGCGCCAGCATGGAGGGGGACACGTCCAGCAGCACCATCACGTCCAGCCCATGGCGCAGCCGGGCCTGCCCCTGCGGGCCGGCCCCGTCCAGCGGCAGGCGCGGGCCGGCCGCGGCGGCGGCGAGCAGGGCCCAGGCCGCGAACAGCACCGCCTTGCGTCCCCAGTCGCGCCCCTGCGCCGCCCCTTCGCGCACCGCCCACGGCAGCAGGTGCCCCTCCGCGTAGCGCAGGGCACGGCGGCGGCGCAGCCGCGGCGCCAGCGCCATGGCCAGCGGCTGGAGCGCCAGCAGGCCCCACCAGGGGGCGCGCCATTCCAGTTGGGCCAGTTCCCCCCAGCCGATCACACGCCCCCCCTACCTATTCGGATCAGCCCGCCAAGGCTGAACAGCGCCGCGGCCAGCAGCAACGGCAGCCAATACCATTCCCGCACGGCGCGGCGCGTGGCCGGGCGCGGCACGGTCGGCTCCCGCGCACCGATATCGTCGATCACCCCCTGTAGCGCGCTACGGTTGCCGGCCTGGTAATAGCGCCCGCCTGTGAGCCGGGCGATGGCCTCCAGGCCCGGCTCGGCGGAGGCGGTTGCGGGGCTTTCCGGGCGGCCGGCGGCGAACAGGTCGCTACCGATCTGGACGGTGTAGACCGGCACCCCGGCGTGGCGCGCCAGACTCACCGCCTCCCGGGGAAGGATGTCCCCGGTGTTGCTGTCGCCGCCGTCGCTGAACAGGATCAGGGCGGGCCGCAGCCGCGGCCGCTCTCCCAGTTGCTTGAGGGCCAGCCCGATGGCGTCGCCCAGGGCCGTGTCGTCCCCGGCGATCCCCACCTGCACCCGGTCGATCACGCCGCTCACCAAGCCGCTGTCGAAGGTGGGCGGCACCAGGGTCGCCGCCCGGGAGGCGAACACGATCACGCCGAAGCGGTCCCCGCGGCGCGCCCGCACGAACCGCGCCACCAGCGACTTCAGTACCGACAGGCGTTCCGCCGGACGGCCGTGCAGCTCGAAGTCGCCGATACTCATGGTCTTGGAGGTGTCGATCAACAGCACGATCTCCCGCCCCTGGGGGGCCTCCGGGATCCAGTCGCCGATCCAGCGGGGCTGGGCCAGGGCCAGCAGCAGCAGGGCCAGGGCGAGGCCTTCCAGCATCAGGGGGAGGGCGACGCCAGGGGCGGACGGACCGCCTCCTTGCGTCAGCGGCTCCAAATTGCCGTGGACCAGCACCAGGCCGTCGTCACGGCCGGCGCGCATGGTCCGCCTGGCATGCCAGCCCGCCAGGGGCAGCAGGGCCACGAGCAGCAGCCAGGCGGGGTGGGCCAGGGTCCACATCAGCGACAGCGGCGCAGCCAGGCCCGGGCCCGGGCGAAAAGTTGCTCGATCTCCGCTGCACACACCGGCGGCGGCTGATAGCGCAGGGCGTCGAGGCGCCCCACGAAATCGGGCCACGCCGCCCGCTCCCCCTCGTCGAGAAAAGGCGGGGGCCGATCGGCCGCAAGGCGCTCCGTCCCCAGCGCGCGGCGCAGCTCCAGGGCGAGCAGATAGGCGGCGTCGCGATCGGCCAGGGTGCCGGCGCGGAACGCCGCCCGGATCTGATCCAGGCGCCGCAGCGACCGCCGGGCCCGCCCGCCCCTGAGCCGCCAGCCGAGCAGCGCGGCCCCGACCAGCAGCGCCACCATCGCGGCCGTCCACAGCCAGCCGTGACCGACGGCCGCGGCGGCCAGCGGGGCCGACGGCCCGACGATGTCCACCAGGGCGCCGTCACCCATGGCCGGCCGCCTGCTGGAACACGGGGAACGGGTCGGCATCCGCGGTGCAGCGGTAGAACGGCACGGCGAGACGCCGGAACCAGGCCTCCTGGGCCCGATGCAGGGCGTCGGCGCGATCGCGGAAAGCGTCGCGCACCGCCCCGCTGCCGGTGTCGATCCAGCGGATGCCGCCGCCCGCGGCGTCCTGGAAGCGCGCCAGCCCCACATCCGGCAGCGCCTCCTCGGCCCGGTCCAGCACCTGCACCACGATCAACTGGTGACGCTCGGCAAGCCGCGCCAACAGCGGCAGATCCCCTTCTCCCAGGTGGCGCAGGTCGCTGATGAGCACCAGCCGGGAGCCCCGGGGCGACAGTTCGTCCACCTGCCGCAGCATCTCGGCAAACGGCCATGCCTGCTCCTGCTGCGCCCGTTCCAGGGGAGGGCAGGGGGCGATCGCCGCCCGCACCAGTTCCATGGCCCCCCGTTCGCCGCTGCGGCAGGGCAGCATGCGCCCCCCCGGCTGCCACACGGTGCCGCCGACGCAGGTGTTGCCGCCCGCGGCGCCGACCGCGAACATGGCCGCAAGGGAGGCCGCCTGGGCCGCCTTGAGCCGGCCCCGGGTGCCGAAGCGCATGCTGGCACCCCGGTCCAGCACAATGGAGAGCGCCGGCTGGTGCTCCTGGCGAAAGGTCTTGAGGTAGGGCCGTCCGGTGCGCGCGGTAGTGCGCCAGTCCATGTCCCGCACGTCGTCCCCCCGCTGGTAGGGGCGCACCTCTTCGAAGTCGAGGCCACGGCCCAGGTACCGCGAGCGCAAATCCCCGGCCTGCCGTTGCTGCACCTCCCGCCGGTGCGGAGCGGCCAGGCGCAGCGCCTCGACCCGCCGGATCAGCGCGGCCAGGGCGGCGTCGTCCAGCAGCGGGGCGTGCACCGCGGCGGAAGGGCGGCGCCCAAGCGCGCGCAGCTTGTTCAGGAGGGCAAACGGCATGAGGCCGGCATTATCTTGCATGGGGGACAGGGGACGGTCATCGGGCGCGCGATTCAACTTCCGTGGCTTGGCGGGCTCAGGGTACCGGCACCGCCTCCAGCAGGCGGCGGATCACCCCGTCCCGGGAGACCTTTTCCACCCGCGCGGCAAATCCGAGCACGATGCGGTGGCGCAGGCAGTCCGGGGCGATCTCCAGGATGTCGTCCGGCACGACGTATTCCCTGCCGCACAAGTAGGCGTGGGCCCCGGCCGCCCGGGCGATGGCCAGGGAGGCCCGGGGGGACGCGCCCACTTCCACCAGTTCCCCGTATTCCCGGACCCATTTGCCCACCTCCCGCGTCGCGCCGACCAGGGCCACGATGTAACGTTCCAGCATGGGGTCGAGGTGGACCCGCTTCACCTCCTCCCGCGCCGCCAATACCGTGACCACGTCCACCACCGCGCTCGGCGCCGCACCCTGCGGAGCGGTGAGCCGGGCCCGGTCGCGCTGCAGGATTTCCAGCTCCTCCTCGGCGCTGGGATAATCCAGCGCCACGTGGAGCAGGAAACGGTCCAACTGGGCCTCCGGCAGGGGGTAAGTGCCCGCCTGTTCCAGAGGGTTCTGGGTCGCCATCACCATGAACAGGGGCGGCAGGGTCCGGGTGACCCCGCCCACGGTGATCTGGTGCTCCTGCATCGCCTCCAGCAGCGCGGACTGAACCTTGGCCGGTGCGCGGTTGATCTCGTCGGCCAGGATGATTTCGTGAAACAGCGGGCCTTCGACGAAGCAGAATCCGGCCTCCCGGGGATCGTAGACGTCCGAGCCGGTCAGGTCCCCGGGCAGCAGGTCGGGGGTGAACTGGATTCGCTTGAAGCTGGCGTGCACCCCGGCCGCCAGGGTCTTGACCGCGGTGGTCTTGGCCAGTCCCGGCAGCCCTTCCACCAGGATGTGGCCGCCGGTCAGCAGCCCGATGACCAGGCGGTCCAGCAGGGCATGCTGGCCGACCACGACGGTTTCCAGTTGTCTGCGTAACGCGATGATGCTGGGCTGGTTATGCACCCTTCTTCCCTCGACGGGGCTGGCCGGCGGATCGGCTCGCGCCCGATATGTCATGAAATTGCACCACAAGGTCGGCGAAAGCGCGCTCGTCAAGCCACTTTCGCCGCTCCGTGAACTCGTGGCGGAAGTGCCCGAGACGGGCGGCGTTCCCTTCTCTAGGGATACCCGCCGACCGCGGGGTTCGCCGGCGAAATCAGGGCAGCAGCTTGGTGATCTTGCCCAGGGGGTCGGGGTGGTCCCATTCCGTGGGGCCGAACAGGGCGTAACGGATCCTTCCCTGGGGGTCTACCACGAAACTGGTGGGGAAGGCGAACACCTTCCACCGCTTGAGGGCCGCGCCGTCCTTGTCCATGAGTATCGGGAAGCTCACCGGGATCTCCTTGAGGAAGGTGCGCACCGCCTCCTCCGATTCCCCCATGTTCACCGCCAGCACGGTGAACGGCTTGCCCGCGAGCTTTTGCTGCAGGCGCTCCATGGAAGGCATCTCCGCCCGGCACGGCGGGCACCAACTGGCCCAGAAGTTCACCAGCACCACCCGCCCCCGGTAGTCCGCAAGGTTGCGGGGCTTGCCGTTCAAATCCCGCAGCGCCAACGGGGGCGTGGCGCCACCCGCGTACGGCTTGAGTTCCCGCGCCTGGGCCGGCGCAAACAACAACAGGCAGCATAGGGCGGCGATCAGCTTGTTCATCGGGTTCCTCCGGGCATCCGTTGCAACGCCTGCAAGGCGTCGAAGATCAGTTGGGGCAGCCGTTTGGCCATGGCCTGCTCGGAGGCCAGCGGGACCTTGGCCGCCCCCCGGCCGTAGAAGCGGTCCCTGGTCCCCGGCAAAGGGGTGATCTCGACCTTGCTGCCGCCCTGCCGGAGGGTGGCCTTGAGGGTGTCCAGATACCAGTACCAGGGCGAAAGCTCCCCTTGCAGAATCACGATGTCGAGCCGGGTATGGGAGGCGATGGGCAGATATTTCGCCTCCTCGCCGGGTTCCGGGGTCGCCACGTACAGGTCGGGATAGAGCAGGATGGCGCCCCCCAGGCCGGGGCTTGAACCGCCGTGCCGTTCGCGCCACCGGGCCGCCCCGCGCAGAGCGGGCACGGCGCCCCTCCCCGCCGCCACCAGGTATACGGTCTTGCCGCTATCGTGCCGGGCCGCCTCCACCAATTGGGTCACGTCGCCGGCGGGGATTTTTTCCAGGCTGCTGGGCAAGGGTGGCAAGAAGCGGGCGGACAGGGTGTCGGCCAGCCACACCTCCACGCCCCGACGGGCCAGTCGGGCCGCCGCGTCCGCCTCCGCCGGCACCAGCCCCATCTCGGAGGGCAGCCACAACAGCAAGGCCTTCCCCGCGGCCGGGAATACGGTCACCGGCACCCCGGTCCCATCCTTCAGGGTGATGGTCCTGGCCTGCCCATCCGGGCTCGCGGCCCAGGCGGCGGAGGCGAGTCCCAAGGCCAGGGCGGCAAGCCCGGCGCGCAGCCCGCGCAGTGTCATCGTGCCTACCCCCCTCATGCGTCCCCTCCTTGATTGGTGCCGCGGCACTCAGAGGTTGTGAATAAACCTGCTGCGCGACCGGGTTGCTTCGTTGCTCGCTCGCTCACTCCTCACCTATCCATTCGATATGTCTCGTCGTTCGCAGCGGTCGCGCCTCGCACCCCGGCCACTCGCGACAGTTTCTTCACAACCTCTCAGCGCCCTTGCCAGTGCCCGGACTTGCCGCCCGCTTTTTCCAGGAGGCGGATTCCTTCCATGCGCATGCCCCTGTCCACCGCCTTGCACATGTCGTAGATGGCGAGAAGGCCGACGCTCACCGCGGTCAGCGCCTCCATCTCCACCCCGGTGCGCCCCACCGTCTCCGCGGTAACCACGCACTCTATGGCCGAACTGGCCTGGTCGATATTGAATTCCACCCCGACCCGGGTCAGATGCAGCGGATGGCACAACGGAATCAGTTCGGCAGCGCGCTTGGATGCCTGGATCGCGGCGATGCGGGCAATTCCAAGCACGTCCCCTTTCTTGGCGTCGCCCTCGACGATCATGCGCAGCGTCCCGGGCTCCATGCGGATCGCCCCGGCGGCCCGGGCCACGCGGCGGGTCTCCGCCTTGGCCGCCACATCCACCATATGGGCCTGCCCCCGGGCATCGAAATGGGTCAGTCCTTCGGCATCCGCCATCGGTAGGAACTCTCCTTCAAAGGGATTATCATAGCACCATGCGTTTGCTCTATCTATTTGCCCTGCTGTGCTGCCTGCTGCCCGTAGCGCTGGCCGACGACCTGCCGGACCTGGGGGACGCCTCCCAAGCGGTGCTGTCGCCCCAGCAGGAGCGCACCCTGGGTGACACCATCATGCGGGAGATCCGCAGCGACCCGAAATACCTGGACGATCCCGAGCTGACCCAATACCTCAACGACCTCGGCTACCGCCTGGTGTCCCACAGCCCCAACGACCGGCAGAGTCTGCAACTGTTCGCCCTCAAGGACAACACCATCAACGCCTTCGCCCTGCCGGGGGGCTTCATCGGGGTCCACACCGGCCTGATTTTGGCCGCCCAGAGCGAATCCGAACTGGCCGGGGTGCTGGCCCACGAAATCGGCCACGTGGTGCAGCACCACATCGCGCGCACGGTGGCCCACGAGCAGGAAAGCGTCCTGCCTTCCCTGGCCGCCCTGGCGGTGGCCATCCTGGCGGCGCGGTCCAACCCCGACGTGGCCAGTGCGGCAATCGCCACCACCCAGGCGGCGAGCATCCAGACCCAACTGAACTTCAGCCGGAACCACGAACGCGAGGCGGACCGGATAGGGCTGCAGATACTGGAGAAATCCGGCTTCGACCCGCGGGCCATGGTGACCTTCTTCGAGCGCCTGCAGAAAGAAAACCGGCTGTACGAAAGCGCGGCCCCGGAATACCTGCGCGACCACCCCCTTACCTCGGAACGCATCGCCGACCTGGAAAACCGGGTGGCCAACCTTCCCTACCGCCAGGTGCCGGACAGCATCGAGTTCCAACTGATCAGGGCGAAGCTGCGAGCCAGCCTGGAGCCGGCCGACCAGGCGGTCGCCCGGTTCGAGGCCGCCCTGCGGGACAAGAAATACAATAGCGAGGCCGCCACCCGTTACGGTCTGGCCTACGCGCTGATGCGCGCCGGCAAGTATGCCGAGGCCGAACAATCCCTCGCCTTGCTGCGCAAGGCCGTGCCGCCGAACGCCATCGTGGAGACCCTGGCGGCGCAGTTGAAAGAGCGGGAAGGGGATCAGACGGCCGCCCTGGCCCTGTACCGCAGCGCCCTGGAGCGTTTTCCCAGCCACCGGGCCTTGATCTACGGCTACGCCCAGGCGCTGTTGCGGGGCAAACGCAACGGCGACGCCCTCAAGTTCCTGGCCGATCAACTGCAATATTATCCGGACAACCCCCGCCTCTACGAGCTGCAGGCTCAAGCCTATGCCGCCCAGGGCAAGAACCTGCTGCAGCACCAGGCCCAGGCGGAGGCCTATGTCCGGCTCGGCAACATGCCGGCGGCCATCGAGCAATTGCAGATCGGCCTCAAAAGCGGGGATGGCGATTTCTACCAGCTTTCCAGCGCAGAAGCCCGGCTGCGGCAGCTTCGAGCCCTCAGCGGGCATGCCCATGACGACAATGGCAATGAGCGCGCGCGCGGAGGCGGCAAGTCGGGCAGCGCCCCGTGAGGCATGCCCCTGGGGAACCGTGGAAAATGGGAACGCGGCGCGTTGTTCGGGCCATGATCGGGGCCGTCCGAAAGGCTTGCCGCTCCCGGTTCGTCCCACGTCCTCCCTGGTGCGCCGCGACAAACGTTTGACATCCCGCCTCGCCATTCTACAATTCCATTAGACACCACCGTGCTGCCGGCTTCCTCCGACATCGGCGGGCGGCAAATGAGCGCCATTTCGTTCTCTCGCAGCAGGATAAACCCCGCTCCTCCTGATATATTAGTTTTATCTAATGTTTCATATCTTTAGTACGATCATACTAGCCATTGAAACTTATAAGAAAATGGGCAAAAAAAATTTGGACAACCATGGCAATATTGAGTATGCTTTTTCCATCCACTGACGGATAGACGCTCCGGCCCCCCGCTCCCAGCAACATCATGCCGGAATTAGGAAAAAAACCCACAAAGAGAAGGAGGATGGTATGCGAAGAAAACAGACTTCCCTCATGCTCGCTGCCAGCTTGGCAAGCTTGTTGAGCATCGGTTCCGTGCATTTCGCTGCGGCCGCCGACGGAGCCAAGAAAGACATGACGGGCGAAGAACTCGCATTTGACAAGAGCAAGGGCAACTGCCTGGCGTGCCACGCCATGCCGAATGTACCCGGCGCCGAGGCCCCAGGCAACATAGCGCCGCCCTTGGTGGACATGAAGGCCCGCTTTCCGGACAAGGCGAAACTGCGCGAGAGGATCTGGGACGAGATGAAGTTCAACCCCAACACCTCGATGCCGCCCTTCGGTCTGCATAAAATCCTGACCGAGCAGGAAATCGACAAAGTAACCGACTTCATTTACGGTATTTAATTTTTGTACATTTGGAGGAGAAGCAACTCATGAATCACCTGCGTAGAAATTTGCTGAAGGGGACGGGCGCTGCCGGGACGGTGGCCGTTGCCATCGCCGCCGGGCTGCTCAAGCCATCCCAGGTGCTGGCGGCGGAATGGAACAAGGCGGCCTTCAACGCAAAAACCATGGCGGATGCGATGAAGAGCATCGGCGCCGGGGCCCCCCTCGACAGCAAGGACATCAAGATCAAGGCGCCGGACATCGCCGAGAACGGCGCAGTGGTCCCGATCGAGGTCATCAGCAACATCCCCGGCACCGAGTCCATCGCCATTTTCGTGGAAAAGAACGCCACCCCGCTGGCCGCCGAATTCAAGTTCTCCAATGGTACGGAAGGTTACGTCTCCACCCGAATCAAGATGCTGAAGTCCTCCCTGGTGCGCGCGGTGGTCAAGGCCGGCGGCAAGACCTACACCGCCGCGAAGGAAGTCAAGGTCACCATCGGCGGTTGCGGCGGTTAATCGACACCCGGCAAATAGGAACTATAGAGAGGAATACGAAATGGCATACCCGATCAAGATTCGCGCAACAATGGAAGGCGACGTCGCCGACATCAAAAGCCTGATGAATCACCCGATGGAAACCGGCCTGCGCAAGGACGCCAAGACCGGCAAGGTGATCCCGGCCCACTACATTCAGCAAGTGACCGCCACCGTCAACGGTAAGGTGGTGCTGGAATGCGAATGGAGCATCGCCATCTCCCAAAACCCGTTCCTGGGGTTCAAGGTGAAGGGCGCCAAGGCGGGCGACAAGGTTACAATCAGTTGGCAAGACAATCTAGGCGAGAAAAACTCGGCTGATGCCACCATCAGCTAAAGCTCGGCAGGCGGGCGCACGGGAACGCCCGCCTTCAAACACCAAGGATTAGGAGGATAGTATGAAAAAAATACTAATGGCCTTTGTCAGTGCGGGTGTACTGGTCGGCGCCGTAAGCGCCCACGCGACCCCCGAGCAGGACCGCGAGCACGCCATCCAATACTTCAAGAACAAATTTCCCAACCTGAAATGGGGAGACTACACCAAGGGGGCGCTGGCCTTCAACAAGGACGCGTGGGACCAATACGAGAGCATCATGAGCTTCCCCCCCTTCGAGTCCCAGATCGAGCAGTCCAAGAAGATGTGGGAAACCCCCTTCAAGAACGGCAAGACCTACGCCAGTTGTTTCCCGAACGGAGGGAAAAACGTCGCCGGCAACTACCCCTATTTTGACGACAAGCTGGGCAAACTGGTCACTTTCGAGATGGCCCTCAATCAGTGCCGCGAAAAGAACGGGGAGCAGCCGTACAGCTACAGCGACATGAAGACCATGGGCCTGCTGACGGCATACGCGCGTAGCCTGTCCGACGGCATGCTGATGAACGTCGAGGTGGTCGGCCCTGGTGCCACCGCGGCGTACGAGGCCGGCAAGGAGATGTTCTTTTCCCGCCGCGGCCAGCTCAATTTCTCCTGCGGCACCTGCCACTACGATAACGCCGGCAACCGTGTCCGCTCCGAGCTCCTTTCCCCCCTCATCGGCCAGGCGACCCATTGGCCCGCGTTCCGCGCCGGCGAAAACGTGTCGACCTTGCAGAACCGTTACAAGGGCTGCAACCAGAACGTCCGCGCCCAGCCGTTCAAGGAGGGCAGCGATGAGTACAACAATCTGGAATACTTCGAGTCCTACATGAGCAACGGCCTGCCCATGGAAGCCGCGGTGTTCCGCAAATAACACCCTGGCGAGTTCGGAGCGGCCCGCCGCTGAGGCCGCACCCCGCCTGCCCATCCGGCGGGCTTGGATCTGCCCGCCGGCCCTGACCCGCGCTGCGCGGGCAGCGCCCGCCCCGGCCCGCGCCGGGCAATGGGAGGTCCGGCATGCCGGCGTGGCGCAACGCGCCGACGCGCCTCTCCGGGCACCCGCCATAATCATTGAGGAGTGTCACCAGAAATGTCCATGACCCGTCGCGAATTCCTGCAAGTCCTGGCCGTGGCAGCGGCTTCCGGCTTTGCGCTGGACAGCAAACAGGCCCTTGCCGGGGACATCCCAGGCAACTTCTATAACCTGCCGAAGTTCGGCAACGTCTCGCTGCTGCACTTCACCGACTGCCACGCCCAGTTGTTGCCGATCTATTTCCGCGAGCCCAACGTCAATATCGGCGTGGGCAAGAGCGAGGGCAAGCCGCCGCATCTGGTGGGCGAGCACCTGCTGAAGTATTTTCACATCAAGCCCGGCACCGCCGATGCTTATGCATTCACCTATCTTGATTTCGAACGGGCCGCGCGCACCTATGGCAAGGTCGGCGGGTTCGCCCACTTGTCCACCCTGATCAAGAAGGTCCGCGCGCAACGTCCCGGCGCCCTCCTGCTGGACGGCGGCGACAACTGGCAGGGCTCGGCCACTTCCCTTTGGACCAATGGCCAGGACATGGTGGACGCCAGCAAACTGCTGGGCGTCAACGTCATGACCGGCCATTGGGAATTCACCTTCGGCGCCGATCGGGTCAAGCACGTGGTGGACAACGACTTCAAGGGCCACATCGATTTCGTCGCCCATAACGTCAAGACCAAGGATTTCGGCGACCCGGTATTCAGCCCCTACACCATCAAGAACCTGAACGGGGTGCAGGTCGCCGTTATCGGCCAGGCCTTCCCCTACACCCCGATCGCCAACCCCGGCTTCCTGGTCCCCGACTGGACCTTCGGCATCCAGGACGATCACCTGCAGCAAATGGTGAACGAGGCGCGCGGAAAAGGCGCCCAGGTGGTGATCGTGCTGTCCCACAACGGCATGGACGTGGACCTCAAGATGGCGAGCCGGGTCACCGGCATCGACGCCATCATGGGCGGCCACACCCACGACGGGATACCCGCCCCCAGCATCGTCAAGAACGCCAAGGGCCAGACCCTGGTGACCAACGCCGGCTCCAACGGCAAGTTCCTGGGCGTGCTGGACCTCGACGTCAAGGGCGGCAAGGTGGCGGGCTACAAGTACAAGCTGCTGCCGGTGTTCTCCAACATGCTGGAGCCCGATGCAGAGATGGCCGCCCTGATCAAGAAAGTCCGGGCGCCCTACGAGGCAAAACTCAACGAAAAGCTCGCGGTGACCGAGGAGGTGCTGTATCGCCGCGGCAACTTCAACGGCACCTTCGACCAGGTGATCCTGGACGCCATGCTGGAGGTGCGGGGTGCGGATCTCGCCTTCTCCCCCGGCTTCCGCTGGGGCACGTCCCTGCTTCCGGGCGACCCCGTCACCATGGAGCGGGTGATGGACCAGACCGCCATCACCTACCCCACCAGCACCCTGAACGAAATGACGGGCGAGATGGTCAAGATGGTGATGGAAGACGTCTGCGACAACCTGTTCAACCCGGACCCCTACTATCAGCAAGGGGGAGACATGGTGCGCGTGGGCGGGCTGACCTATACCTGCGATCCCGTGCAGAAAATGGGCAAGCGCATCAGCAACATGATGCTGAAGGGCAAGCCCATCGACCCGAACAAGAAGTACAAGGTCGCGGGCTGGGCCTCGGTGCAGGAAGGGGTGACCGGCGAGCCGATTTGGGACGTGGTGGCCACCTACCTGCGGGACAAGAAGGTGATCAAGTCGGTCAAGCTCAACACCCCGAAACTGATCGGCATGAAAAACAATCCCGGCATTGCGTAGCCCCCCGCCACGGCGGGCTGAAAAGGGGGCCTTGCGGGCCCCTTTTTCTTTGTCGCCACGGCTGCAGCGCGCCCCCTGCATGCCCGGCCCGGCATGCTAAAATAGGTCCTTTCGCGCGCCCGCCCGGGGCGGGCGGCCGCAGCAGGAACTAATTCCCGCCTTCGAACTCAATAAACACGCATTTCTTATCGGAATCCAACTGGCCATCCCATGACGCAAACCCACTCCCGGCGCGGCAAGCTGCTGACCCTCCTGCTGCTTGCCGCTGCCCTGGGCACCGGCTGGCACTTCTGGTCCAAGGATCGCGGGGCGCAGCAGGCCCAGTACCGCACCCAGCCGGTGGACCGGGGCGACATCGTCCAGACCATTGCCGCCAACGGCACGCTTAACCCGGTGGTGCTGGTCAACGTGGGCACCCAGGTCTCCGGAACGGTCAAGCAACTCCATGCGGATTTCAACGACCGCGTGGCCAAGGGGCAAATCCTGGCCGAGCTGGACCCCTCCCTGTTCCTCGCCCAGCAGGCCCAGGACCAGGCAAGTCTGCTGAGCGCCCAGTCCAGCCTCAAGCTGGCCCGCATCAAGGAGCGGCAGCAACGCGCCCTTCAGCACCGGGGCTTCGTCTCGGAGGTGGACCTCGATCAGGCCGCGCAGGCGGTGGAGGCCGCCCGGGCCCAGGTCGCCCAGGCCCAGGCCCAACTGAAAAGAGACGAGACCAACCTGCGCTATACCGTCATCCGCTCCCCGATCTCCGGCGTGGTGGTGGCGCGCAATGTGGACCTGGGGCAGACCGTCGCCGCCAGCTTCCAGACCCCCACCCTGTTCCAGATCGCCCAGGATCTGCGCCAGATGCAAATCGACACCAGCGTGGCGGAGGCGGACGTGGGCGACATCCACATCGGGCAGCCGGTGCGGTTCACCGTGGACGCCTTCCCCGATGCGACCTTTTTCGGCACCGTGAAGCAGGTCCGCCTCAACCCCACCATCCAGCAGAACGTCGTCACCTACAACGTGGTGGTGGCCGTGAACAACGCCGAGGGCAAACTCATGCCGGGCATGACCGCCCATGTGCACATCACCGTCGAAAGCCGCAAGAACGTGCTGCGCATCCCCAACGCAGCATTGCGGTTCGAGCCCAAGCAGGGAGCGGAAACCGACGGAGGCGAACCGGGAACCTCCGTTTATCGCCTGGGGGCGGACAACAAGCTGACCTTGGTCAAGGTCAAAACAGGCATCACCGACAACACCTTCACCGAACTTGTCGGCGGCGACCTGCGGCCCGGCGACAAGCTGGCAGTCCGGCAGGTCGGCCAGGACCGGGACAAGGACTCCGGCGGCTTCAAGTTCAGGCTGTGATGAGCGACCAGCCCCTGATCCGGGTCGAACGACTGTATAAGCGCTACGAGACCTCGGCAGACGCGGCGCCCGTGCTGCACGGCGTCGATCTCACCATCCGCGCGGGCGAGTTCGTGGCCATCATGGGGCCTTCCGGCTCCGGCAAGTCCACGTTCATGAACATCCTGGGTTGCCTCGATGCCCCAAGCCAGGGGCGCTACTATCTGGATGGGCGCGACGTGGCCACCCTGGATGCGGACGAACTGGCCGGGTTGCGCAACCGCTCCATCGGCTTCGTGTTCCAGGGATTCAACCTGCTCAAACGGGTGACGGCCCTGGACAACGTCGCGCTGCCGCTGCTCTACGCCGGCATCGTCAAGGCCGAGCGCCAGGCCCGCGCCGCGGAACTGCTGGGGCAGACGGGGCTGGCGCGCTTCGCCGAGTCGCTCCCCAACCAGATGTCCGGCGGCCAGCAGCAGCGCGTGGCCATCGCCAGGGCGCTGGCCAACCGCCCCCAGATCATCCTGGCGGACGAACCCACGGGCAATCTGGACAGCCAGACCGGCAAGGAAATAATGGAGATATTTTCCCGCCTCAACGCCGAACGGGGCATCACCGTCGTCCTGGTCACCCACGAGCCCGATATCGCCCAGTATGCCAAGCGCCTGGTACGCTTCGTCGACGGCCGGGTAGTGCACGACGGCGAGGTAAAAGCGGCCTATGAGCAGGCGCCGGACTCCGTCAGGCCAACCCCATGATCCTAGGAGCCTGTCGGACTTGAAGAATCGAAGCGAAGCGGGTCAGGCAGGCAAGCCGCGTAGCGGCTGCTCGCAAAATTCGGCTGGCCGAGGACAGATTTTGTCGATTTTGCAGGTCAATAGTCGTTCTATTGACCAAAAAAGCGGCGGAATATGGACCGGTCAGGTGGATTTGCAGCCGATTTCCTTTAAGTCCGACAGGCTCCTAGATTCCTCAGTTGGACGGGGTGGAGTGTGCGGTTTTTGGGGTGCATGGCAAGGCGCAACGACGAGGAATGGTTGTTCCATTCCAAGGAGTTGCACCCGTAAAGGGTGTCCCCGCCGGGAGCGGCAGCAAAGCTGCTCGCTCCGGCGAGACAACGCCGCCATGCGCTCCAAAAACCGTGCAATCTACCCCGTAGCGAACTCACCCAGTAGGTGCGACGGTAAAACTGCACATAAAGCCAGTGAAGTTATTGCGCTACGCCTTTCGATGAGCGGTCAACTGAGGAATCTAGGATGATCTGGGCCTCCATCGTCTCCGAAGCTTGGCGCGCCATGTCCACGAACCGGCTGCGCGCCGGCCTGACCATGCTCGGCATGATCATCGGCGTGGCCTCCGTGGTGCTGATGCTCGCCATCGGCCAGGGCGCCCAGTCCATGGTCAACCAGTCCATCGCCAGCATGGGCAGCAACCTGTTCATCATCCTGCCGGGCGCCACCACCTCCGGCGGCCTGCGCTTCGGCGCCGGCACCGCGCCCACCTTGACCCTGGACGACGCCCGGGACATCGCCCGGCTGCCTTCCATCAAGGCCGTGGCCCCCATGTTCCCAGGCAACGCGCAACTGGTCTACGGACCCAACAACTGGAGCACCCTGGTCTACGGCACCACCCCGGCGTACCTGGAAGTACGCAGTTGGAGCATCGCCGCCGGCCGGGCCTTCAGCGACAGCGACGTGCGTTCCGCATCAAGGGTGGTGATCCTCGGCCAGACCGTGGCCAAGAAGCTGTTCGGCAGCCTCGACCCGGTCGGCAAGACCGTGCGCATCAAGGACAGCCCGTACCTGGTCATCGGCCTGCTGGGGGCCAAGGGACAAAGCCTCGATGGACGCGACCAGGACGACAGTGCCCTGGTGCCGGTGACCACCGCCCAGACCAAGCTGTTCGGCAACCCGTTTCCCGGCACCGTGCGCTTCATCATGGCCCAGGCCAGGTCGGACAGGGAAATGGCCGAGGCGGAGCAGGACATCACCCGGTTGCTGCATAGCCGCCACCGCATCCCGCAAGGCGGGGAGAACGACTTCAGCGTGACCAACCTCACCGCCCTGGCCCAGTCCGCGGCCAGCGCCACCCGCGTCCTGTCCCTGCTGCTGGGGGCCATCGCCTCCATCTCCCTCATCGTAGGCGGTATCGGCATCATGAACATCATGCTGGTGTCGGTCACCGAACGCACCCGGGAGATCGGCATCCGCATGGCCATCGGCGCGCGCCGCCGCGACATCCTGCTGCAGTTCCTGGTGGAGGCGCTGATGATCTGCATCATCGGCGGGCTGGCGGGGGTCGTCATCGGCGTCGGCGGCGCCTGGCTGGTCAGCCGGATCGCCGACATGACCGTGGTCGTCACCCTGGGGGCGATCGGCGTCTCGTTCCTGTTCGCCGCCGCCATCGGCATCTTCTTCGGCTGGTACCCCGCGCGCAAGGCGGCCTGGCTGAAGCCGGTGGAGGCATTACGCTATGAATAGTGGGGACACCGCTATACCTGGCGGCCCTAGACCGCTAGAATCCCGCACTTGGCTACCCCCTTTGATCCCTCCAACATAAAATCGGCCCAATCCCTCTGTCATGCACCATCGTCTTATCAAGATCATAAAGCGTACCTGGGGGGCGGTCTTTCTAGTCTTTGGCCTCTCCTTCATGGTGCGCTATTTCACGCAAGAAACGCAGCACCTGGGGCGGCCGTTGAATTTTTCACTGGATTTCATCGGGATAACGGCCTTGTTTCAGATGGGGTTCTGGCTACTGGCAAGTGTGATCTGGAAGCAAATCGTCCGATCGACGTCCGGGGCCGGTATTTCCCTTTTGGATAGTTTTGCGCAAATAGCCGCCGTGAGCATCGGCAAGTATCTGCCGGGCAAGGTGTGGGGCATGGTGGTCAGAGGCGCCCACATGAAATCGAGGGGAGCGAACGTCGGTGACGTGCTCGTCGCCACATTCCACGAACAGTACTTGTTGCTCGGCAGCGCCCTGGCCCTGAGCACTCTGCTCGGCGTCTTCCTATTCCATGAACGCTGGGCCTGGGGGGTAATAGCCCTCGTAATCGTCGGCGTGCTGCTGGGCAAACCGGTGCAGCATTTCGGCATTCGGCTATTCTTCTACTTCTGGCGAAAAGCGGGGCGTACCGTTCCTGAGAACTACGCACTGGCAATGCCGACGGCCACCTATCTCAAGCTCTTTCTCGAATTCCTTCTGCTGTGGGTCTTGAACGGTTGTGTGTTCGCCTCACTATATTTTGCGTTCTTTCACAATCCCTACCCGGCCAGTCTTCCTCTCACCATGATTCTCGCAAACACCGTCGGAATCACAGCCGGGTTCCTTGCACTGTTTGCCCCCGGCGGAATCGGGGTACGGGAAGCCGTTGCCAGCGCCATTCTGGCTCACAGCATGCCGCTGAACGACGCCGTCTTCCTTACCCTGATCTATCGTTTATGGGTGGTGGCAATGGAAATGCTGAGCGGGCTCGCTTTCATTGCTAGCGCCGCACGTCTCCGGCGCAGCTCCCGGACGGAAGAAATTTGATGAACAACGAAAAATTCGACCAAGCGAGTTATTGGCAGCAACGGGTAACAGGGCAGATCGATCTGGGCGTGGTCGGGCACCGATCCCTGGGACGGGCTTATAACGAATTCATCTACCGGCGGCGCGTCGAAGTGCTGACCGCCACGCTCGCGTCTTTGAACCTTGATCCGACCCAATTGAGTGTGCTGGATATCGGCTGCGGCAGCGGATTCTACGTGGAGTTATGGCGGAGCCTGGGCGTTTCGACGCTTACCGGGATCGACATATCCCAAGAGAGCGTGAACCGGATGGCATCGAAATACCCCGGCTACACGTTCATGCAAGCGGACGTGACCCAGACCTCCGCCGTGGGAGAAATCAAAGAAAAGTTCTCGGTCGTCACCATTTTTGACGTTCTGTACCACATCACCGACGACCACGCCGCCCGGGCAGCCTTGAGGAACGCCTCGAACGCCCTTGCAGAAGACGGTCATCTTTTGATCTTCGATCAGCTTCTCGACAAAGACTACTCCTTGCGCCCCCATGTCAAATTCCGCGGCAGGGAAAATTTCAATCGTCTTTTGCAGGATGCGAATCTTGAACTTATTGGCGCCAAAGGGCTATTCGTTCTGCTGGAACCCCCGGTTTTCGGTTGGAAGCCTCTCGATTATTCGATAGCGGGCGCGTATAAGCTGCTGGGCGCCGCCATGCGCCGCTCGGAGCCGCTGGGACATGCAATCGGCCACGTAGCGTACAAACTGGACAACGCATTGCGGAAATTGGGAATATCAACGCCGAACCACGAGCTTATCATCGCAACGAGGCGCAAATGATCACGTGCTTTATCGGTACGCGGGCGCAGTTGATCAAGATGGCGCCCGTGATCCTGGAGATCGAGCGCAGAAAGCTGGATCTCAACCTCGTGTTCACCGGCCAGCACAAGGAAACCATGGAGCAGTTGGTCAGCGATTTCGGTATCCGAACTCGCGCAATATATCTATACCAGGGCAGGGAAATCACGGGGATCACCCAGATGGCAAAATGGTTCCTGGCCTGTCTGTGGAAAGCGCTTCGCCATCCGGATGCCTTCGTGCCGAAAACCGCGCCGCCGAACATCACGCTGGTGCACGGCGACACCTTCTCGACGCTCCTTGGGGCCGTCGTCGGCAGGTTGAAGGGCATCCCCGTCGCCCATATCGAGGCCGGGCTCCGTTCCCACAACGTGTTCCACCCCTTCCCGGAGGAATTGACCCGGCTCATCGTCTTCCGGCTATCCCGGGTCGCGTTCTGTCCCGGCCCCTGGGCTTATGACAACATGCGACGGTACCGGTCAATTCGCATAGACACCGGGCACAATACCTTGAGGGATGCCATCGAAATCGCAAAGGCGGCGCCCCCGAAAGCCGACCCGGGTCTTACCGCGGGGGACTACGGCATCTGCTCCATTCACCGCTTCGAAAACATCTTCGACAGGAAGAGGCTGGCGAAAATATTGGCACTGGTTGAAAAGGCCGCAGCCCGATACCGACTGCTCTTCGTGCTGCACCCGGCGACCCGGAAGAAACTGGAGCAATTCGGCTTCATGAGCCGGCTGGAAGCCAATCCGAAAATAAAGCTGCTACCGCGCATGGGATACGTCGAATTCGTTCAGCTCATGCAACGGGCCCGGTTCGTCGTGACGGACGGGGGAGGTAATCAGGAGGAACTATCCTATCTCGGCATCCCTACCCTGTTGATGCGCAAGGCCACGGAGCGCCGGGAAGGTTTGGGGTCGACCGCCATCCTGAGCGGCTACGACGAAGGCGTGATGGAATTTTTTTTGGCCGGCCTCGATAACAAAGCGCCCACGCCGACAAGTGATCTCGCGGCCGGCACGGCCTTGCCCTCAAGGCAGATCGTGGACTACATCGAATCCCTGCAATCCTGATGCGGCCATTTTTCGCTAGTCTGGCCGCCGACTCTCGGGAAAATAGGACTCATCCCGGTCGCTTTCCTTATAGTTCAGCGCGCTCACCTGCTCCGAAACAAGGCCGATCAGGAACACCAACATCGCAGTGATGAACAGCAGCGCACTCATGTTGGTAAAACGGTGCTCCGTCAGAAAGGTAAACAGGTAATACCCCGCGCCGGTTGCGAAAAAAACCAGACTGATGGGCAAAAACAGCTTCAGCGGCGAATATAGGGTCCCTATCTTGAAGATAATCAGCAGAAACCGTACCCCGTCCCGGAACACCCGTATATGGCTTTTCCCGACGCGCTGCGGCGCGAATATCGGCACATAGGCGACGGGAAAACCGGCCCGGAAAAAGCTCATGGTGATCGTGGTCGGGTAGGAAAAGCCGTTCGGCAACAGATAGAGGAATTTCCGAAACCTGGTCGCCTTCACCGCCCGAAAGCCGGACGTCAGGTCCAAAACCGGCTGATTGACCATCCACGACGCAAGACGGTTGTAGAAACCATTTGCGGCCGCTCGATGCAGCCCCGCCTGGGAGCCCTTCATCCGGGCCCCGACCGCCATGTCGAACCCTTCGTCCAGCTTTGCCAGCAAGCGCGGGATGTCTTCGGGCTGGTGTTGGCCGTCCGCATCCATGAACACGAGGACGTCCCCTCTCGCCGCCCGGGCGCCGGTTTTTATCGCCGCACCGTTTCCGAGGCTCACCGGATGGGAAACTATCCGCACATGATTGGCTTGGCATACGGATGGAGTGTCATCCATAGAGCCGTCATCGACGACCAAAATCTCGGCCTCCGGAAACCGCTGCCGCAGTTGCGGCAGCAGTCGCTCCAACGAACGGCCTTCGTTCTTTGCGGGAAGAATAATGCTCAGCATCTAACGTTTCTTTTGTTGATCCTTCATCAGGGCTTCCAGCGACCGCTCCTCGTTGAGGATCTGATTCCCATACTCGCCCACGCGATCGAGCGCCTTCGCCGCCCTGATCTGTGCCCGGCTCTGGTCGAACTGACCGTCGGCGGCGTACCAATGCGCCAATGCAATGCGTCTCACCGCCAGGTTGGGCTCGACCTCCGCCGCAGCCTTATAGCATTCGCCGGCCTTCACCCTGTCGCCCAGCTTGGTTCCATAGTAATTTCCCAGCAGGGTGTTGGCGTCCCCGATTGTTCGCGGGGCGGCTTTCGGATTCTCCAGCATGGCCTTGAGGATCGCAATCATATCCCGATCCGGCAACTTGCAATAGGCGTTCATCTGACAATTCACCAGATTTTCGATGGCCACCACGTTTGGAACGCGAGGCGGCAGCGCGGACAACCGATGCTCCAAGTCCGCCACCCAATCGGGATTTACCGGCTTCTGTGCCTTGTAGACCAATTCGATCAGACCCACCAGCGGGCTGATGTCGGGTCCGCTCAACTTGGCGGCCTGCCGAAAGTAGGCCATCCCATTCGAGTAGTCCGATTCACTGGCTTTTCCCGCATAGCGCATGAAAAACATTCTTCCCATCTGGTAGTTCGCACGGGTAGACAAGGGATGATTGCGCACTTCGGCCCGGGCGTGACCAAACTCGGTAGACCACTGGTCCGCCCGCAGGCCCGTGATCACTGCAAGCCCGCCCAGGGCGAGAATGGCGAGGCCGGCCCTCCACCTGATCGAAAAAAAATCGACCCCGGGATGCAGGAAATAATAAAACCCTGCAAAAAGGAGGCCGTATAGGGGAACGTAATTGCGGTGCTCATACACCATGTCCAGGGGAATAATCGTCGATTCGATGCTCTGTCCAACGAAAAACCACAGCAGACCGAAGGACAGCACGGGGGCACGGCGCACGGCCGTTGCCGCCACTAGAAGAAGGGAGACAATGCCAAGAATAGCGGGCAACGTAGTCCAGGGATCGAGCAAATCCCGGGATACGGGAAAGTCGTCATGGAATATCCCCATGGAGGAGATAGTCGGAAAAACCGCCCATCTCAGATAGAGGAACAACACCCGCGCCTGGGTCAATACCCGCTCTGTCAGGGTGAAGTCTCGCCCCTCGTAGGCCGCCGCCAGCCAGTGGGGATCGAGGGACAAGAACGCGACCCCCGCCATAGCCGGCAACACGGCAAAGACCAAAAAGAAGCCCACCAGGAAGCGCTTGGCAGAGGGCGTTGCCGCCGAAAACCGGAATAGCGTGGCTTCCGTAACCAGCATGAAGAACGGCACCAGTGCGCCGTTCTCCTTGCTCAACACGGAAAGGCCCCCGAATAAGAAGAAGCCAACGAGGATCATGACGATCCCGCTACGGGTCGAGCCTGCCATCAGACGCAGCCGGCCAAGCGCATACAGGGCCAGGGCCCAGAAGGTGAACAGCCCGGACAAGCTGGTCATGCGCTGCACCACGTACAGCACGCTGGTCAAGTTCAGCGGGTGAAACAGCCATGCCGCGGTGACCGTCAAGGCGATCCAGCCGGCCCGGGGTTCCGTCAAGCGGGACCCGCCGCTTCGCCGCACACCTTCCAGCAAGTATCGGGTCAGGAAATACACACCCAGCCCCGCCAGCAGATGGATGACTAGATTAGTGAGTTTAAAATAGAACGGATCGAAACCGGAAAAATAATAATTCAGCGCGAAGCTCGCCATGCTGAGTGGTCGTTTCAGGGGGCCCGAAAAGCCGGATAGGGCGGCGCCTCGCAACGAATCGACGCTAACCGTGTTAATCCTGAGTTGGGGGTTGCCGAGAATGTTTGAAACGTCGTCGAATTCGAAAGCGCCGTGCAAACCGGGAGCATATGCAAACAACGCGATGATTAGCGCCAGGAGAAGAAGGTACAGGGACCTAGGCTTATGCGCCATGCTGGCAAAAAGTAGCTGAGCGGAGGAAATCCAAATGACCAAAAAGGCCGGGGCGGCTTCGCGCCGCCCCGGCCTTACTTTTACACCTGCCTTGGAGACTTAACGGCAGTTCGCCGGGGCGTACTTGGCCGGGAGGTTCCCTGCGGTCCCAACGGTGAGGCCGGCAGTAGTCGCGAAGCTATTAGTCGCTGAGGCGCACGCCCATTCCATCGGACCCGTGTTGGTCGAGGGAAGGGCTGCTTTACCAATATTGGGGGTAAGAGTTATATAGTCCCCGGAAATTTGGGTAGGTGTAGCAGCGCCAGTGTATGTGATGGTGATAACACCAGTCGTATCAGCCACATCCACACTAACCATTGCCGTTGTGATCGGCAAAGTCAATCCAGACGAAGCTTTGGTAAATGTGCCGTTAGACTGATAGGTTTCGGCCACTGCGGTCTTAACCGCGTCCGCCACGGACAAACCCTCCGTCACTTTTGCGCGAATCGTGTAATCCTGATACGCCGGAATCGCGATGGCCGCCAGAATGCCAATGATGGCCACCACGATCATCAGTTCGATCAGGGTAAAGCCTTGTTGTATTCGTTTCATGATGTTGCTCCTTTTCAGGTTGGTCACGATGCAAACACGGATGTGTCTGGCAATTGTCGAGCAAGCTTTGTGCCAGTTATCGGCATGGGGGGCGGCACACCCGGCGAACCGGCCGCCGGGGCCGCACGCCGCGGCATTCGAAGGGCACCGGCCGCGCGGCCTGGGGTACGCCCGCCGGGCGGACGGCACTCACCCTGAGGGCAGAAAGTGACGTTTTTCGTCACCCCGGATAGGGGCAGCGGTCTTCTCCGGGCAATCGAAGGGGAAAGGCGGGGCCGGCCGTCCTGCGCGCGGCGCTGCGCCGGCTATTCCTCGCCCGCTCATTGCCGTCTAGGAGCCTGTCGGACTTGAAGAATCGAAGCGAAAATTCGGCTGGCCGAGGACAGATTTTGTCGATTTTGCAGGTCAATAGTCGTTCTATTGACCAAAAAAGCGGCGAAATATGGACCGGTCAGGTGGATTTGCAGCCGATTTCCTTTAAGTCCGACAGGCTCCTAGGACATCTCCCGGTGCAGTAGTTGTCCGAGGAGCCAGAAGATGAGGGCCTTAACCGCCCACAGCGCCACGAAGACCACGGTGCCGGTCGCCGCCGCGGAGCTGATCTGGGCGCAGAGGAACAGGATGTCGCTGAGTAGCATAGGCTATGGCGCTCGAACTCGGGCCTGCTGCCGCTTTGGCGTGCAGGGCGGTGTTGGTAATCAGGGGGAGCCGAAACCGCACCGGTTTAACCAGGGGCTCCCCGTGGCTGTCAAGCACTGTATCGGCAAATTCCCGTCCGGGTTTACGTTATAATGGCACGGAAACCCTCCAGCCCGATCGGCACACCTTTGGACGAGGCGCCGGAAATTGATCGTACGGATTCTCTACCGGGCACCTCTATAAATCACTATTTCCGCTCCACTCCCGATCTTAGCGGTTGATTTTTTTTTGGCGCACCGGGGTTTGCCTAAATATTGAGCAGAATATCCCGGTAGAGTTGTACAGGTGCTGGAGAACCAGCATCTTGAACATGAGCACCACGTCGATGGGCTTGGCTCCGGCGTTGCTCTTCCTTTCCCTTTCATGCACCCGCGCCAAATCGGGTCGAAAGGCTTCCCAGTTGATCTGGGCGTTGAGTTTCACCAGCGGGTCGCCCATCGCCGTTAACTTGGCGGTGCGCGTCTCGATATCAAAAAAACCGGGGGGGTGAGGTGCGGGCATTGGGGGATGGGGCGGTTGTAAGGGGGCTGCGTATTATCTCAAAATTCAGCTGCCGGCTGGTGCCTCCGGCGCGGCGGGAGGGTGAATTTTTAGAGGTGCCCTGAATGACCTCCACGACATCATCCACCGCGGGCATCATCCCGCCGCGCATGCGCTGCCCGGCCTGCGGGCACGTTGGCCCGGTCGGGCTATTCTGGCGCCGTTTCGGTTATATCAGACAGGCGGGCGCGGGCTGCAAGGCGTGCGACACCACGATTGCGTGGCTATTTAAGGAGTGGAATATTCGGCGCTGACGCGACCTGACGTAAGACCATCAACCACCCCTCGGAGACGCAACCGCGGCCTTCCTGGCGAGCCTTAAATGCTGTTTCGGCGATTCCCTGGGCCAGCGCCGCCGGTTTCTGCGCGATGGATGAGGTTTTCTTGTCGAGGCCCATGTCGGCAAGGGTGGGCATTTCTTCCCGTGGTTCCTCTCGGGCACCACGGGAAAACTCATTTCCCTTTTTTGAGTTTTCCTTTATTCCGCGGCGTTTCCGCCAGCATCGCGCCTGGTTGCCGTAAGGCATCGATTTTGATGGTGTGCGCGATTAGGCATCAAAGTACATCAACCCCCAGCAAGAAATGCAGCCTGGAGCTTCCTGGCAAGCCGCAACGGCAATTTTGTGTCTGGCTGATTCAGAGCAAGGCGCTGGCCTAACAAAAACTAATCCAATGGGTTACAATCATACTTCATGATTACCGTGGCCGAACTCCCCGAATACATCCGCCGAGCTGAAAAGCTGCTCTCGGATGCCGAGCGCCGGGATGTGGTGGATTACCTCGCCATTCATCCCAAGGCGGGCAATGTGATGGAAGGAACGGGCGGAGTTCGCAAACTTCGATGGGGCCGTGGCGGGCGCGGTAAGAGCGGTGGCGTCAGGGTGGTCTACTATTTCCATAGCGGGGCCATGCCGCTTTATCTGCTGACCCTTTCCGCCAAGAACGAACAGGCGAACCTGAGCAAGGCAGAGCGAAACGAACTGGCGGGGCTGGTAGATATTTTGGTTTCCGTATGGCTGGAGAAATAGATATGGGAAAAGCATTCGAGAGTATCAAGCAAGGTCTGGATGAGGCGATAACCCACGCCAAGGGAGGGGCGGTAGCGGCAAGAATGCATGAGGCCGGGCCGGTGGATGTGGCAAAGCTGCGCCACCGCCTGGGGCTGACGCAAGAGCAATTCGCCGCCCGCTTCGGTTTTTCCGTGGCAACGCTGCGCCATTGGGAGCGGGGCGACCGCTCCCCTCACGGCCCGGCCCGCGTATTCCTCAACGTCATAGACCGCGATCCGCAAGCCGTCATGAAGGCATTGGAAATGGCGGCATAATGATGGGCGGCGGGCTACGGATGGAACGATAAGCGTTGGCGGCTGTGTTCTCATGGAACAGCATGCCCGCAGCCTGGGCCGCGCGGCCGATAACGACCCTATCTACCGTTCCGCGCCATCTTTTAGCCGCCTTTTTTGTGCCATTTATCGCGCAAAAACCGCTGTATTCCGATTAATCCGCGCCATTCCGTTCCAAATCGCCCCCACCCCCGCAAAGTTCCGTAAGGCCGCGTCCCGTCTGGCGTTGTCCCGTTATTTCCCGCTTTTTTCCGCCCTATCCCGTGTTCCAAATATCCCGCTACCCCACATAACCCCGGCCCGAAATCGAAAAGGGCTTCCATCGCTGGAAGCCCCTTCTTTACTGGTGGGTCGTGGCAGGCTCGAACTGCCGACCAACGGATTAAAAGTCCGCTGCTCTACCGACTGAGCTAACGACCCACGGAAAGCGTGCAATTATACATCATCCCCCATGCCGGTCAAGGAGAAACCCGCTAATCCAGGGGTTCTTGCGCCTCTGGCGGCCACTGCGCCCGCCAATTCCAACGACGCCGGTCTTGCCCGGCCGCGGGCGGCCGGGCAAGGCCTTACACCGCTTCCAGCTTGCGCATGCTGGCGGGCAGCAGCTTGAGATCAACCAGGCCGGTGATGAGCGCCTTGGAGAAGGTGGCCTCGTCCTCGTACACCATCTTGTAGTACTGGACCTTCATGGTGAGCGCGCTGCCCAGCACGATGCCGCCGAGGGCGATGAAGGAACCGATCGCCAGGGTGGAGACGCCGGTCACCCCCTGGCCGATGGTGCAGCCCATGGCCAGCACGCCGCCGAAGCCCATCAGGATGGCGCCTATCAGGTGATTGAGGAAGTCCTTGCCGGAGGCGAACCACTCGATGCGGAAGCTCCTGCTGACCAGGGACCACAGGAATGAACCGAGGATCACGCCCGCCAGGGCCATCACGCCGAAGGTCAGCATCGAGACCTTGAGGCCGGACGCCACATAGCCCAGGGTCTGCCCCATGGGATTGACGAAGGTGAAGGACTGGGGCGAGAGCGGCCGGCTGTCGGCAGGCTTGACCGCGTTGTCCGGGGCGTAGAAATCCCATTGCTGCGCATAGCTCGCCAGGGTCAGGTGATCACTGTCCACCTTCACCGCCACGTTGCTGCTCACATACCAGGCCGCCACCACGGCGAGCCCCACCACCAGGCCGCCCAGGATATTGTCGAAGTTGCCGCGGAAATCGCGGGACTTGAAGACGAAGGCCAGCAGCCCCACCCCCAGGATGATGCCGATGACCAGGCGGGCGCTAACCGCCTTGGCGTTGCCGGCGATCACGGCGCCCAGGTCCTGGTTGGTCTTCAACTGGATGGCGAGAGGCCGGATCCAGTCGTAGAACAGCACGGTGAACAGGGTCTTGTCGGACCCCGGGAAGGGGTTCACCATGAAATAGGCGATCACCGCGATGACGAGCAGCACCACGATGGACTTGATGTTGCCGCCGCCGATACGGACCAGAGCCTTGTTGGCGCAACCGGAAGCGAGGGTCATGCCGACCCCGAACATGAGACCGCCGAGCAGATTCTCGGCCCACACCAGTTGGCTGGCGCGGTAGGGCGGGAAGGCGGCATTGGCGTTGACCAGCCCGGCGGACTCCAGCACCACCACCCCCAGAACCGCGATGGCGATGGCGAACAGCCAGGCGCGCATGCGGCCGGTATCGCCCATGTTCACCCAGTCGGACACCGCACCCATGGTGCAGAAGTTGGTCTTGTTGACCAACACCCCCATGACAAAGGCGACGGCGAACGTCGCCCACAGAAAGAAAGATTGTGCCTTGGCAAAACTCTCGAAAAGCATCTGCTTATCCTCTTCAGTGAATGGCCGGAACCGCGCGGGTTTAACTTCTGTATTTTAATCGAACGGGGCCGAATCTCAATAAAAATCTGCCAATTTTATTAGTTTAATTCGATAGTTAGTACAAATGAACTAGGGATGGGCAACCCGTTTGGACCGTACCTCACCGGCCGCCCGGAGTTGTGGGGGGCGAGCGGTAGCGGGTGGGGTCCGCGATGCGGGCTTCCAGAAAACCTTGCCTGCGCAGCCGGCACGAATCGCAGCGGCCGCACGCCGCGCCGTTCTCGTCCGCCTGGTAACAGGAGACCGTGAGGCCGTAATCCACCCCGAGGTCGCTGCCCAGCCGGATGATTTCAGCCTTAGTGAGGGCGATCAAGGGCGCGTGGATCTGCGTCCTTGCCCCCTCCACCGCGGACTTGGTGGCCAGATTCGCCATCGCCTCGAACGCGTGGATGTATTCCGGGCGGCAATCGGGATAACCCGAATAGTCCACCGCATTGACGCCGATAAATATGTCCCGGCTGCCCAGCACCTCGGCCCAGGCCAGGGCAAGGGACAGCATGATGGTATTGCGCGCCGGGACGTAGGTCACGGGGATGCCGCCGGACGGCTCGGTGGGTACCGCAATCGCCGCGTCGGTCAAGGCCGAGCCGCCGAATACGGTAAGGTCCAGGGCGAGAGTCCGGTGCTGCACCGCGCCCAGCGACCGGGCCACGCGCTCGGCTGCGTGCAGTTCGCTGCGGTGACGCTGGCCGTAGTCGACGCTCAGGGCATGGCACGCGAAGCCCTGATGCGCGGCCAGGGCCAGGGTCGTGGCGGAATCCAGGCCGCCGGAGAGCAAAACCACTGCGTTTTTCATGGTCTGGAAATTACCGAGGCTTTGCGGCGGGAAGGGCCGTCCTACCTGCCGGGTCCCTCGCCCCACAGATACCTGTGCAACTGAATCTGCATCCGCACCGGCAGGCGGTCGCGCAATATCCACTCCGCCAGCCGGGCGGGCTCGATCCGGCCGGCCGCGGGGGAGAACAGCACGGGGCAACGCTCGGCCAGATTGCGCTCCGCCAGTTGGCGGCTGGCCCACAGGTAGTCCGCCTCGTCGCACAGGACGAACTTGATCTCGTCCCCCGGCGAGAGATGGCCGAGGTTCTCCCAGAGGTTCTTTCCCGCTTCGCCCGAGCCCGGGGTCTTGATATCGACGATCTTGGAGACCCGGGCGTCCACGGCGGAGATGTCCAGCGCCCCGCTGGTTTCCAGAGACACCGAGTATCCCGCATCGCACAAGGCCCGCAGCAGCGGGATGCAATCCTTCTGCGCCAGCGGTTCGCCGCCGGTCACCGTGACGTAGTGCGCCCGGTAGGCCATCACCCGTCCCATCACGGACGGCAGCGACATGGTCTCGCCCCCGGAAAAAGCGTAGCCGGTGTCGCAGTAATCGCAGCGCAGCGGGCACCCGCTCAGGCGCACGAACACGGTGGGCAAGCCGCTGCGGCTGGTTTCGCCCTGCAGGGAGTAAAAAATTTCGGAGATGCGCAACCTCAGGGCTCGTCCGGGAGGGGCCAAGCGCCGAGGCAGTTCGAGTTCCATGTTGCCTACCTGTCCGCCAGCCGGCCTGCCGCCGACCGGCACTGTCCTATTTGATGCTGCCGAGCCGTTGCTGCGCCAATTCCGCGGCGTTGCTGGCAGGATACTTCGCCACCAGGTCCTCCAGGGTCTTCCTGGCCGCATGGGTGTCGCCGATCTCCGTCTGGCTGCTGGCGATGTTGAGCATGGCATCGGGCACCTTCGGGCTGGCGGGGTAAAGGTCCATCAGTTTCTGCTGGGCGGCGATGGCCGCCTTGAAATCGCGCAGGGCGAAATACGAATTCCCTATCCAGTACTGGGCGCTGGGAGCCAGATTGCTGCCGGGGTAATTCTTGATGAAATCCTCGAAGCCGACGATAGCCGCCGGATAGTTGCCGATTTTGAAGGTGTTGAGGGCGGCGGCATAATCCCGCGCTTCGGCCGCGCGGTCCACGGGGGTGGCGGCCACCGGCTGCGCCTGGGTTGCGGGCTTCTGCTGGGCTCCGGCACCCCCCTTCGGGAGCGCGGCCGGGGGCGCAGCGGGTGCGCTCCCGGCAACCGCCGCTCCGGCGCCCGCGCTTTCCAGGCGCCGCAAGCGTGTATCCAGGTCCACGTAGAAGTCCTTCTGCCGCTTCTGGTTGCTCTCGATGTCGTGGGACTGCACCTCCATCTGGCCGCGCAGCTTGGCCACGTCGGCCTTGAGGGACTCCAACTGCGACAGGAGGTCAACCAGCCCCTGGCCCTGCTGCATGCTTTCCAGCTTGGCCACGCGGGCCTCAAGGGCCTGCTCCTGCTGTTGCAACTGGCTGGTCTGTTGCTGCAGTTCGGCGATCTTCCTCTGCGCATCGTCGTCGGTGAACAGACCGGCGCTGGCCGCGCCGGTCCCGATCGCCAGCAGCAACAGTGCCAAGGCGAGCCTACGCGCCATCATTCACCCTGATACACGATATCCGTCCGCCGGTTCTGCTTCCAGCACGATTCGTCGTGACAGGTCGCCTTGGGCTTTTCTTCGCCGAAACTGACCGTTTCGATCTGCTTGCCGGGCACCCCCAATACCGTCATGAATTGCTTGACGCTGTCGGCGCGGCGCTGTCCCAGGGCCAGGTTGTACTCGCGGCTGCCGCGCTCGTCGGTATTGCCCTGCAGGGTCACCTTGGCGTCAGGATGCGCTATCAGGTACTTGGCGTGGGCCTCGATCATCGGCTTGTACTCGTCTTTCACTGCGGAGCTGTCGAAATCATAATAGACGCTGCGCTTGGACAGGATGTTGTTGGGGTCGGTGAGCGGATTGACAGCCACTTCCTGGCTAACGGCGGCCTGGGCCTGCGCGGGGGCGGGGGCTTCGGCTGCGGTTGCCGGAACGCTCTTGTCCTCCACCGCGGCTTTTTCCTTGGTGGGGGTGCTGGCACAGGCTGCCAGGAAGCTCAGCAGCAACGCACTTAGCATCAGTTTCTTCATTCAAGTACTCCTTTCATTGGTTTTTTGACAAAGGTCCCCAAGCGGGCTCTCGCACATCACCCGATTGTACGTACAGCCGCTGTTTCGTTCCGCCGTCGACCGAAACCGCAGCCAGAATACCACGCCCGCCGCTCTCCGTGGCGTAAAGAATCATCCTGCCGTTGGGAGCGAAACTGGGCGATTCGTCCAACGGGGTATCGGTCAACACCTGCATCTGACCGGTAGCAATATCCTGCACGGCGACATGGAAGCCGCTGCCGCTGCGGTGAACGAAGGCGAAGCTCTGGCCGTCCGGACTGAAATTCGGCGACACGTTGTAGCTGCCTTCGAAAGTCAGGCGCTGCGCATCGCCGCCGGTCGCGGGCATGCGGTAGATCTGAGGGCTGCCGCCGCGGTCGGAGGTAAAGGCGATCCATTTCCCGTCCGGGGACCAATTGGGCTCGGTATCGATGGCCGGGCTATGGCTCAGGCGCCTGAGGCCAGTGCCGTCGGCGTTGATCAGGTACAGTTGGGAGCGCCCGTCCCGGGTCAGGACGATGGCCAGGCGGGTGCCGTCCGGCGACCACGCGGGCGCGCTGTTGCTGCCCTTGAAATTGGCCAGCACCCGGCGCCCGCCGGTCGCCAGGGACTGGATGTAGATGACCGCTTTTCCCGTCTCGAAGGAGACGTAGGCCAGGCGGGTGCCGTCCGGCGACCACGCGGGAGAGATGATGGGTTGGCTGGAACTGACGATGGTCTGCGCCCCGTAGCCGTCCGCGTCGGACACCTGCAGTTCGAAGCGCTTGCCCTGCTTGACCACGTAGGCGATGCGGGTGCTGAAGACGCCGGGAATCCCGGTCAGTTTCTGGTAGATGACGTCCGCGATCTTGTGCGCCGTCGCGCGCAACTGAGTCGGGGCGATGGTGTAGCTGAATCCGGCCAACTGGCTCTGGGTCAGCACGTCGAGCAGGCGGAATTTGATGTCCAGCCGCCCATCGGGCAGTTGCGCGATGCTGCCCACCACCAGGGCGTCCGCGCCGCGCCCTTTCCAATCCGGGTAGATCACGTCGCCGGGCGAATGAGGTAGGGGTGTCACGCCGGAGGTATCCACCAGCCTGAATTGGCCACTGCGCTGCAGGTCGGCGTCCACCACGCCGGTCAGGCTTTGCGGCTGCGGGATTTCCCCGGCGAAGGGAACGATGGCGATCGGGATTTGGGAGGCCGCGCCGCCGGTGATCTCGATGGTCAGCGCCGCCCGCGCCGGAGACGCCAGCAACGCGAGCCCCAGCAGGAATAGCGGAACCAGATAGGGGCCGATTCGGCCGAAAAAAGAATTTTTCATGTTCATCAATAGCTTGTCATTCTAGCACAAGAAATTCAGTTGTCATCCTTGGGGCGGAACTGCAAATGCAGCTCCCTGAACGCGCTGAACAGCTCCCCCCCGGGCGGTAGCGGCAGCGGCACCGCCTTGTAGATCGCGCGTTTGACCGCCTCGTCGTAGGCGGCATTGCCGCTGCTGCGGGTCAGCTTGACGTCGAGCACGTCGCCGCCAGGCAGCAAGGTCACGTCGAACTCCGCCTGGGGGTTGCCCTGGATGTCCGGCGGCAGGATGACGTAGCGCTTGATCTTGGCCCTGATCCTGCTCTTGTAGTCACTGACCGTCCTGGCCTGGGCGGCCGACTGCTGCGCCTGCAACTGTTGCTGGAGCGCCAGTTGTTGCTGCCGCAACAACTCCGCCTCCATGGTCTGCTGTTGCTGCAGCAGCTGCTTAAGGGCGTCCGCCTGCTGCTTGCGCTTGAGCGTCTGTTCCTTCTTGCGCTCCTCTTCCTTGCGCTTCTCCTCTTCCCGCCGCTTTTGCTCTTTCTGCTTGAGCTCTATGTCCGCCTTGGCCACCTTTGGCTTGGGCTCGGGCTTCGGCTCCTGTTTCACCGGCTTGGGCTTCACCGGCTCCTGTTTTGGCTCCGGCTCCGGCTTTGGCTTCGGTTCCTGTTTCACCCGCTTCGGCTGCGGCGCTACCGCCCTGGGCTTGGGGACGGGGGGCAGGCTGCTCCACAGTTCCGCCTCCACCGCCTCGGGCTGTTTGGTGTGCCAATTCACCCCGAAGATCAGCAGGCCGAAAAACAAGACATGAACGATTACCGCCAGCACCCCGGCGGAAAACTTGCCGGGTTCTTCACGATCATGCATCAGCTTGTCCTGGGTTGGGCTAATAGACCGACCCGTTTGACCTGGTTCTGCTGCAAAATATCCATCACCTTGAGCACTTCCTCGTAGCGCACGCTCTTGTCCGCCGCGATTACCACCGGCTGGTCGGGATTGAGCGCCTGCTTTTCCTTGATCGCCTGAATCAGCTCCGGGCGCGTGACCACCACCGCCATCCCGGATTTTTCGCGATCGCGCAGCATCAGCGTCTTGTCGGCCTTGATCATGACCTCCAGGGGCGCCACCGGCGCTTTGAGGGACTGCCCAACCTGGGGCAGATCGATCTGCCCGGGGTTGATCATGGGGGCGGTGATCATGAAGATGATCAGCAGCACCAGCATCACGTCGATATAGGGCACCACGTTGATCTGGTTCATCTGCTTGCGCGGCCGCCGCAGGATCATGACCCCGCCTGGCGCTGCAATATGTTGGAGCATTCCTCCATGAAGCTCTCGAAGCGGATGGCGATCCGGTCCACGTCGTGGGTGTAGCGATTATAGGCCACCACCGCCGGGATGGCGGCGAACAGGCCCATGGCGGTGGCAACCAGGGCTTCCGCGATACCGGGGGCCACGTGGGCGAGGGTGGCCTGCACCACGTTCGACAGCCCGCGAAAGGCGTTCATGATGCCCCACACGGTGCCGAACAGCCCCACGTAGGGGCTCACCGAGCCGACCGTGGCCAGAAACGAGAGATGCGCCTCGAGGCGGTCCATTTCCCGGTGATAGGTCGCCCGCATGGCGCGGCGCGTGCCTTCCATCACCGCGCTGATATCCATGCCGGGCTGGCGCTTCAACTTGAGAAACTCGCGGAAGCCCGCCTCGAAGATGCGCTCCATGCCCCCGGTACTGTGGCGGCCGGAACTGGCGTGCTGGTATAGGGTATTCAGGTCGGCCCCGCCCCAGAAGTCGCGCTCGAACCCGTCGGACTGGCGCACCGCCTGCTTGAGGGAGAACAGCTTCAAGAAGATGTACCACCACGATACGAACGAGCTCGCCAGCAGCAGCAGCAGCACCAGTTGCACCACGACGCTGGCGTTGGCCACCAGGCTGATGAAAGAAAGATTCTGCGACACGCCCATATCCACTGTTTTCAGTCCGAATGTCCTGTGTCTCCCGGCCCGGCCTCGGCCACGGAAGCGGCCAGGACCTCCCTGACGACCTCCGGAATCCGCACCGGCCGGAACGACTCGCTGTTGACGCAAACCAACTCGATTTCGGCCTCGGCCAATACCTCTACCTCGTCCGGGCCAGCAAGCTCCTGACGCGGACGCAGCACGGCCTGCCGCACACCGATCCGGCTGCGGCCGACATCGATCGATTGCATGGTGATCCTGAGAAGATCGTTGAACAGCGCGGGCTTGAGATATTCTATGGCAACCGACCGCACCACGAACATTACGTGATATTCATTCCGCAACGCCGTTTGCTCGAACCCCCCCGCACGCAACCATTCCGTTCTGGCCCGCTCCATGAACTTGAGGTAGTTGGCGTAATAGACCACTCCCCCGGCATCGCTATCTTCGTAGTAGACCCTGACGGGAATGGAAAAGGCCCCCGTTTCCCCGGCGATCGGCGAGTCCTTACCACCCCGGCCTATGCGACCGAAGGGGGAGGCGACGCCCTTGGCACGGATGGCATGCATGATAACCATTCCTTCTTACATCACGCTTACAGGGCGCATCCCGCGGCCCCTACTGCAAGTCTTGCCACAGGTCGCCGCCGGCCGGGGCGGGCCCCGCCAGCCCGAAATGCCGATAGGCAATCACGGTGGCGACCCGGCCGCGGGGCGTGCGCATGAGGTAGCCCTGCTGGATCAGGTAAGGCTCCAGCACGTCCTCGATGGTATCCCGGTCCTCCCCGATGGCCGCCGCCAGATTGTCGACGCCCACCGGGCCGCCGCCGAATTTCTCCATCATCGTTTGCAAAAGCTTCCGGTCCATCACGTCGAGCCCGGCCGCATCCACGTCCAGCATCCGCAGGGCGGCATCCGCCACCTCCACGCTCACGATGCCGTCGAGCTTCACCTCCGCGTAGTCGCGCACCCGCCGCAGCAGCCGGTTGGCGATGCGCGGCGTGCCGCGGGAGCGACGGGCGATTTCCAGGGCCCCTTGTTCGGAGACGTCCATACCGAGCAGTTGGGCCGAACGCCGCACGATCTGCTTGAGTTCCTCCGGATGATAGAACTCCAGGCGCGCCACGATGCCGAAGCGGTCGCGCAGCGGGTTGGTCAGCATGCCCGCCCGGGTGGTCGCCCCCACCAAGGTGAAAGGGGGAAGGTCCAATTTGACCGAGCGCGCCCCCGGCCCCTCGCCGATCATGATGTCGAGCTGAAAATCCTCCAGGGCCGGGTACAGAATCTCCTCCACCACCGCGCTCAGGCGGTGGATCTCGTCGATGAACAGGACGTCGTGGGACTCCAGGTTGGTCAGCAGCGCCGCCAGATCCCCGGCGCGCTCCAGCACTGGCCCCGAGGTCTGACGCAGATTGACCCCCATCTCCCGGGCGATGATATGGGCCAGGGTGGTCTTGCCCAGCCCCGGCGGGCCGAACAGCAGGACGTGATCCAGAGCCTCCGCGCGCCTCCTGGCCGCCTCGATGAAGATATGCAGCTGGGAGCGGGTTTTTTCCTGGCCGATGTATTCGGCCAGATGCCTCGGGCGCAGTGCCCGCTCCATGGCTTCCTCCTGGGAAGACACGGCATCGGCGGTAATCAGGCGGTCGGTTTCGATCATGGTTTGTCTACCCAGGCGCGGAGACGCCGGCGGCTACGGCGGTTCAAGCGCCTGCGATCCCGGGCCGTCACGCCTTGGACAGCCATCTGAGCGCTTGGCGGATACCCTCCGAAACGTCCATGTCGGCGGCAATCTGCTTCACCGCCCCGGCGGCCTCGCGCTCATTATACCCCAAAGCCAGGAGCGCATTGAGGACGTCGTCGTTGCCCCGGGGCTGCGCGACGGCCCTCCCCCCGGCGGCGCCCTGGACGGCGATCTTGTCGCGCAACTCCAGGAGCAGGCGCTCCGCGGTCTTCTTGCCAACGCCGGGAACCTTGGTCAGCCTGGCGGCATCCTGCTCGGCCACCGCCCGGGAAAGATCGGCGATGCTCAGCCCGCTCAGCACCGCCAACGCCATTTTCGCCCCCACGCCGTTGACCCTGAGCAGTTGACGGAACACCTGGCGCTCCCCTTCGCTGGCGAAGCCGTACAGCAGGTGGGCATCCTCGCGCACGATCAACTGGGTGTACAGGGTGACGCTGGTGCCGGTGGCGGGAAGCTGATAGAAGGTGCTCATGGGCACATCGATCTCGTAGCCCACGCCGTTCACGTCCACCAGGATCAACGGCGGCTGCTTTTCCGCGAGCTTACCCGAAATTCGCCCGATCATATCTGTGTCATACCCTTTTCAAAGTTCCGGCCGTTAAATCGCCCCGCCCCGCATGCCGCTCAGCCCGATGCCGATGGCGAGCAGCAAACCGTGGATCAGGGCGGCGGCAATGGTCAACCGGATGGCCGGGGCCAGCGTCCGCGGCCGGTCCCAGTCGCGGTGCAGGCGACGCAACGCCCCCGCAGCCGGGACAAATGACGCACAGGCCCCCAGCGCCGGAACCGGCAACACCCCCGCCGCCACGGCGCCCACGAGCCACAGGCCGGCCATGCCGGCTATCAAGCCGTAGCCCCACACTGCCCGCCGGGCCCCCAGGCGAACCACCCAGTGGTGCTTCCCGGCGGCAGCGTCGGCCCGGAGATCCGGAAACTGGTTGATATACAGAATATTGGTCACCAGCAGCGCATAGGACAAACCAGCGAAAACGGGCCGCCAGGAAAACCCGTGGCGTTGCACGTAGTCCGCCCCCACCACGATCAGGAGAAAGCCGGTCGCCACCGATAATTCACCCCACCCCCTGCTGCTCAATTTCAGCGGCGGCGCCGAGTAGCTCCACCCCACCGCAAGCCCGGCGGCCACGATCAGCAGCAGGCCCGGACCGGAGCGAAGCACGAGGCCCAGGCCCGCCAGCGCCGCCACAGAGAGGAGGGTGAACCCGTAGGCGGCGGCCTGCCGCCGGCTAAACACGCCGTTTTGAATGAAGCGGCTGCCACCGGTAAAGGGGAATATTCGGTCCGTGTTGATGTCGTCCGTCCCATTCAGGGCATCGTAGTAGTCGTTGAGCACGTTGATTCCGGCGTGGGCCACCAGGGCGGAAACAATGGTCAGCACTGCCGGCCAGGGGCTGACGAAGACCCGATCGTACATCGCGGCGGCCAGACCCAGCAGGCAGGCCACGAGGCTGACGCTGAGAAAGGCCGGCCGGGTAGCCAGGAAATAGCGGAGGAAAGGGTTGGTGAGAGCCGCCGGTGTCGGCTCGGAAGCTGGCACCTCGGGTCCCTTGCCCATCACACCAAGCGCCCCCGCCGCACACGATAGCCGCTGGTTGCCAGGCGGCCCAATCCGAGCCCGCCGTGGGCGTGGCAGATGGCGCAGGCAAGGGCGTCGGCGGCGTCGGCCTGGGGCACCCCGGCCAGCGCCAGCAGACGGCGCACCATTTCCTGGACCTGTTCCTTGGCGGCGTGGCCGTTGCCCACCACCGCCTGTTTGACCTGCAAGGCGGTGTACTCCGATACCGGTAGGTCCCGGGACACCGCCGCGCAGATGGCTGCCCCCCTGGCCTGGCCCAACAGCAGGGTGGATTGGGGGTTCACGTTGACGAATACCTGTTCGACGGCCACCTGCTCCGGCCGGTGGCTGGCAATGACCTCCCCCAGGTGGTCCAGAATGACCTTCAGACGCTCGGGCAGCGCGCCGCCTTGCGTACGGATGCAGCCGCTGGCCACATAGTGCAGCTTGGCGCCGGATTTCTCTATCACGCCGAAGCCGGTCACGCGCAGCCCCGGATCGATGCCCAGTATTCGGATAGTCCAGCCCTCCATCAGCCCAGCGGCATGGGCAGCCGCTTCAGGCCGCTATTCGGTGTCGAGCACCGCCGTGGTGTAGACCTCCTGGACGTCGTCCAGGCCCTCCAGGGCGTCCAGCAGCTTTTGCATCTTCGCCGCGTCCTCGCCGGCGAATTCATTCTCGGTGGAGGGCTTCATGGTCACCTCCGCGAACTCGGGCTTCAGGCCGGCCTGCTCCAGCGCCTCCCTGACCGCCACGAAATCCCCTGGGCCGGTGATCACCTCGATGCTGCCGTCGTCGTTGCCCAGCACGTCCTCGGCCCCCGCCTCCAACGCCGCCTCCATCAACTTGTCTTCGTCGGTCCCGGGCGCGAACACCAGTTGCCCGCAGTGCTTGAACAGGAAGGCCACCGAGCCGTCGGTGCCCAGATTGCCGCCATGCTTGGAGAAGGCGTGGCGCACATCCGCCACGGTGCGGGTCTTGTTGTCGGTCAGGCAGTCCACCATCACCGCGGCGCCCCCGATGCCGTAGCCCTCGTAGCGCACCTCCTCGTAGTTCACCCCTTCCAGGTCCCCGGTGCCGCGCTTGATGGCGCGCTCGATATTGTCCTTGGGCATGTTCTGCTCGTAGGCCTTGTCGATCGCCAGGCGCAGACGCGGGTTGGTCGACGCGTCGCCCCCGCCCAGCTTGGAGGCCACCGTGATCTCCTTGATCAGGCGGGTAAATATCTTGCCGCGCTTGGCGTCCGCCGCGGCCTTCTTGTGCTTGATGTTCGCCCACTTGCTATGACCTGCCATAATTCCCTCGATTTGCTGGGTAAACCACCCCACGGCGAGCGAGGCCCTCGCCCGCCGTCAACCATTGCCAGTTTATCATCGCCCCGCCCGCTTTATAAAGCGCGCGCGGTGGCCGCCGCCTCAGGTGCGATGCCGCGGCCGCGCCCGGCTGTCCTCCCGGACATAGCTCGCCATGCCCATGAGAAAACGCACCAGCCCGTAACTCAGCCAACTCGCGAGGCGCAGCCGAAACGGCTGCTTCTTCCAATGCTCCCGCCGAAGCCGCCGCGCCCCTTCATTCATGCCGCGCATCAGGCTATCCCGCAATTGTCCGGCAAAGCCCGCATCCTGCACCATCACGTTGCCTTCCCGGGACAGCAGGAGGCTGAAAGGGTCGATGTTGGACGAACCCACCGTGGCCCAGTAGCTGTCCACCACTGCCACCTTGGCGTGCATGAAGCTGCGGTGATACTCGTAAATCTCGATGCCGGATTCGAGAAAGCTGCCGTAAAGCGCGCGGGATGCGTAGTGCAGCAGCAGGTATTCCACCCGCCCCTGCAGCAGCAGGATGACGCGGACGCCGCGCCGGGATGCCTCCATCAGGGCGTGGCGAAAATTCAGGCCGGGCAGGAAATAGGCGTTTGCGATCACGATCTCCGAGCGGGCGTTGTCGATCGCCTCCAGGTACGCCTCCTCGATGTCCCGCCGGTGGCGGATGGTGTCCCGTATCAGGAAGGCCGCACGCACCCGCCCCTTGGGCGGCGGCGGCACCGAATGTCCCCGCTCGCGGATCCATCCCGGGCGCAGCCGGGCCCACGCCACCCGCGACCAGAGATGACGCACGGCGGCGTGGATTTCCGCCACCAGCGGCCCCTCCACCGCCACTGCGTAGTCGTAGCGAGGGGGGACCTGGCCGGGGGTGTCCATATCGTCGATGATGTTGATGCCGCCGACAAAGGCGATCGCCTGATCCACCACCACGATCTTCCGGTGCAGCCGTCGCAGCCGGTGACGCCTGAGTTTCCAGGGCGAGACCTCGGGACGAAACAGCAACAGCCGCACGCCCGCTGCCAACATGCCGTCGATCACGGCGCGGGGAAGGGAACGCGAGCCGAAGCCGTCGATCAGCAGATGCACCCGGACGCCTCTCATGGCGGCACGCCGCAGGGTCTCGCCGATCCTCCTGCCGGTGACGTCGTCCTCGAAGATGTAGGTCTCCAGGTAGATTTCGTGCTGCGCCTGGTCGCAGGCCCGTTCCAGTGCCGGAAAATATTGCTCTCCGTTGTGCAGCAGTATGAGCTGGTTACCGGGGATGAAGTGCGTCATGCGCGGACCATGGTGGCGGACAAGGCCGCATGGTCGGATATCCTGGACCAGGGCCGGCCGTGCAGAACGCGCGCGGCCTGCACCCGGAATCCACGCACGTAGATCCGGTCCAGATGCAGCAGCGGCAACGTGGAAGGGAAACTGCGCGCGGGTTTGCCATGGGCCAGTTGGAACACCTCCTCGACGTTGAGCGCGCCGGCCAGGAAACGGCAGGCCTCGATCCGCCAATCGTTGAAGTCACCGGCGATGATCAGGGGGTGATGAGGCGGCACCAGGCGCTGGATCCGGTCGCGCAGCGCCAAGAGTTGCTTGTTGCGCCCGCGGGCGAACAATCCCAGGTGCACATTGACGCAATGCAACGGATCTTTCCATCCCGGCACCTCCAGCTCGCAATGGAGCAGCCCCCGCCGTTCGAAGCGGTGGGCGGAAATGTCCTCGTTCTCCCAGCGCACGATGGGGAACCTGCTGAGGATCGCATTGCCGTGGTGGCCCTCGTCGTACACCGCGTTCCTGCCGTAGGCGAAATCGCTCCACACGGCATCGGCCAGGAATTCGTACTGCGGCGCGCGCGGCCAGTTCTGGTACCGCTCCGCGTGGCCCTCGTGGGTGCCCAGCACCTCCTGCAGGAACACCACGTCGGCGTCCATCGCGTGCAGGCCGTCCCGCAGCTCATGCAGCACCATGCGCCGGTTGAAGTGGGAAAACCCCTTATGGATATTGTAGGTGGCGACGTGCAGCGTGTTGTTCATCGGGGCGTGGGTGGCGATCCCATGGCAGGGGATTACTAAATGTTAGGGCACAATCGGCGCGTAGGAAAGATGTACCGATCCGGTCTCGCGATGACAAGAAAATGGGGGCGGGGCGGGCCCGCTTCAAGGAGGTCGCCGCGGCACGGCCGGGGAGAAAAGGACGCGACGGGTGCGGCCTGCGTCCCCGCCCAGCCCGCACGCTTCGACTTCAGGAGGCGTCCAGCATCCTCTGCAACGCCAGACGCGCGAGTTCGGCCTCGCCCCGGGGCACCCTGATCCGGTTGACGGCCTTGCCTTCCACCAGGTTGTCCAGGGTCCAGGCCAGATGCTGGGGATCGATGCGCGCCATGGTGGAGCACATGCACGCAGTGGGGGCCATGAACTGCACGACCTTTCCTTCCGGCTTGAAGCGCTCCGCCAGGCGGTTGACCAGGTTGAGCTCGGTACCCACCAGCCAGCGGCTGCCGGGGGCGGATTCGGCCACGGTCTTGATGATGAACTCGGTCGAGCCCACGTAGTCGGACAACTGGCACACCTCGTGACTGCACTCCGGATGGGAGATCACTTGCCCGTCCGGATGCTGGTTGCGGAAGCGCAGCACATGCTGCGGCTGGAACATCTGGTGCACCGAGCAATAGCCCTTCCACAGGATGACCCTGGCCCGCCTGATCTGCTCGGAAGTCAGGCCGCCCAGGGGTTGATCGAAGTCCCACAGCACCATGTCCTCCAGGGGGATCCCCATCCGGGCGCCGGTGTTGCGGCCCAGGTGCTGGTCCGGGAAGAACAGCACCTTTTCCCGCCTGGCGAAGGCCCACTCCATGATCTTCGCGGCATTGGAGGAGGTGCACACGATGCCGCCGTGCTCGCCGCAGAAGGCCTTGAGGTCCGCGCTGGAATTGATGTAGGTGACCGGGGTCACGGCCTGGTCCGGGTCCAGCACCTCCGCCAGTTCGCGCCAGGCCCGCTCCACCCTGGCGAGGCTGGCCATGTCCGCCATGGAGCAGCCGGCGGCCAAGTCCGGCAGGATGGAAATCTGATCGGGACGCGACAGGATGTCCGCCACCTCGGCCATGAAATGGACCCCGCAGAAAACGATGTATTCCGCGTCCGAGGCCGCGGCCAGCCGCGACAGCTTGAGGGAGTCGCCGGTGAAGTCGGCGTGGCGGAAGACGTCCTCCCGCTGGTAGTGGTGCCCCAGGATCACCAGGCGTTTGCCCAGCCTGGCCTTGGCCGCCAAAATGCGCTCCTGGCAGGCCTCGTCCTGCATCTGATCGAATCGCTCAAAAGCAATCGCGTTAACCCGCATATGGCCCTCGACTGAAGACAAGGATGATCGGTCGGCCGCGACAGGCAAGGCCTATGCCAGGCCGGCTATGCGCAGCGCCTTCCCCGCCGCGGCTATTGGCACGTGCGAACATTCTTATATTCTGACAAAACAGTAAGCTTAGGGTTTCCCGGCAATCTTGTCCAGTTTCTCGATGGCCTCGGCATTGCTGGGGGAAAACACCATTTTCATCGCCTCCTCCCGCGGCACCCAAACGTATCTCAGGTGCTCGCGCGCCGACAGGGTGACCGGCACCGGGTGCGGCACCCGCAGGCCGAAGACGTGCTCGGTATTATGGCTGACCCCCGGCGCGTAGCGGTGCCGCCATTGCGGGTAGATCTCGTAGGTATTGGAAAGATTCCAGTCAGTGAGCACACACTCATCCGCCTCGATGCCGGTTTCCTCGCGCACTTCCCTAATCGCGGTTTGTTCCGGGGTTTCTCCCGGATTCCGGCTGCCGGTGACCGATTGCCAGTAACCGGGATGGTCGGCCCGCTCCAGCAACAGCACGCGCAGATCGGGCGTGTGGATGACCACCAGCACGGATACCGGCTGCTTGTACGCCTTCACCGCAAGCCAACCGGCCAGCCCGCACCCCATACCCGTGCTCAGCCTTGGCTCACTTCCCGGACCGGGGACTGGCGCAGCCGGATGTGCAGTTCCCTGAGCTGCGCCTCGTCCACCACGTTGGGCGCCTGGGTCATGAGGTCGTTGGCCCGCTGGGTCTTGGGAAAGGCGATCACGTCGCGGATGGACTCCGCCCCCGCCATCAGCGCCACCAGCCGGTCCAGCCCGAAGGCCAGGCCGCCGTGGGGGGGCGCGCCGTACTGCAGCGCGTCCAGCAGGAAGCCGAATTTCTCCCGGGCCTCTTCGGCGCCGATGCGCAACGCCTCGAACACCTTGGACTGCACCTCCTGGCGATGGATGCGCACCGATCCGCCGCCCACTTCCCAGCCGTTCAGCACCAGGTCGTAGGCCTTGGACAGCGCCTTGCCGGGATCGCCCTGCAGCAGCTCCTCGTGGCCGTCCGCAGGCGAGGTGAAGGGGTGATGCAGCGCCTGCCAGCGCTGGTTGCCTTCGTCGTATTCGAACATGGGGAATTCCACCACCCACAGCGGCTTCCACTCGTTCACCGCGAGTCCGCGCTCGTGGCCCACCTTGGCGCGCAGCGCCCCCAGCGCGTCGTTGACGATCTTCGCCTTGTCGGCGCCGAAGAAGATGAGGTCGCCGTCGGATGCCCCGGTACGCTCGATGACGCGCAGCACTGCGGCCTCGGGCAGGAATTTCAGGATCGGGGACTGCAGCCCCGCCATCCCCTTGGCCAGTTCGTTGACCTTGATATAGGCCAGCCCCTTGGCGCCGTAGATCTTCACGAACTCGGTGTACTCGTCGATCTCCTTGCGCGACAGCGCGCCGCCCCCGGGGACCCGCAGCGCCGCGACCCGGCCTTCCTTCATGTCCGCGGCCTCGCGGAACACCTTGAACTCCACCTCCCGCATCAGGTCGGTGAGTTCGGTCAGCTCCAGGGCCACCCGCAGGTCCGGCTTGTCCGAGCCGTAGCGCGCCATAGCCTCGGCGTAGCTGAGCCGGGGGAAGGGTTGGGGCAGTTCTACGTCCAGCACCCGCTGGAACACCTCCCGCAGCATTTCCTCCGCCAGGCCCATGATCGCCGCCTCGTCCATGAACGAGACCTCCATGTCCACCTGGGTGAACTCCGGCTGGCGATCCGCTCGCAGGTCCTCGTCGCGGAAACACTTGGCGATCTGAAAATAGCGGTCGAAACCAGACACCATCAGCAACTGCTTGAACAACTGGGGCGACTGGGGCAGGGCGTAGAAATGGCCGGGGTGCACCCGGCTCGGCACCAGGTAGTCCCGCGCCCCTTCCGGGGTGGATCGGGTCAGCATGGGGGTCTCGATCTCGATGAAGCCGTGCCGGTCCAGATAGTCCCGCACCGTCTTCGCCACCCGGTAGCGCAGCTTGAGATTGGCCTGCATCACCGGCCGCCGCAGATCCAGGTAGCGGTGGGCAAGGCGCACGTTCTCGGAGAGCTGCTCGTCGTCCAGCAGGAAGGGCGGAGTGGCGGAGGGATTGAGGATCTCGATCTCGGCGGCGACGACTTCGACCTCGCCGCTGGGCAGATTCGGATTCACCGTTCCCTCGGGGCGCGGGCGCACCGAGCCGACCACCTTCAGCACGAATTCGCTGCGGATCGTTTCGGCAGTCCGGAACGTCTCCGCCTGCCCCGGATCGCACACCACCTGCACCAGACCCGCGCGATCCCTCAGGTCGATGAATATCACCCCGCCGTGGTCACGCCTGCGGTGCGCCCAGCCGCACAGGGTCACGACCCGGCCCAGGTGATCACGATTTACTTCGCCACAATGATGAGTACGCATTCATGAATCCAGTGGTTAAATGTTCAGCACACGCGGCGATACCTGCCGCGTGTCGTTTAAAGAAGGGGAATTATAGCCCGAAGCGCGCCAAATGTTCAGGGCAACGCGCAGGAACGGAAGAGGGGAGGTCGCGAATCAGTTGCCGGGATAGGCGGCTGCCTCCGGTCCCTTGACCGGGGGCGCGGCGACACCCATGGAGACAATGTATTTGAGCGCCACGTCCACGCTCATATCCAGCTCGATCACGTCGCTCTTGCGCATCAGCAGGTAGTAGCCGGAGGTTGGGTTGGGGGTGGTAGGCACGTACACGCCCACATAGTCCCCCTCCAGCTGGGCGGCCACCACTTTTCCCGGGAACGCGGTCTGGAACGCCAGCATCCAGGAGTCCTGATGGGGGAAACGCACCAGCAGCACCTTGCGGAAGGCCTCGCCGGTGCCGGAGAACAGCGTGTCGCTCACCTGCTTTACGCTGCTGTAGATGGACTTGACCACAGGGATACGCCCCAACAGGCCCTCCCAGAATCGCACCAGGCGCTGGCCGAGGATGTTGGCGGCAAACAGCCCGGTCAGGAAGATCACCAGCAGGGTCAGGATGGCCCCCAGCCCGGGGAGGTGGAAGCCGAGCCACGAGTCCGGCCGGAGGGAGAGCGGCAGGAGCAGCAGACTCTGATCCATGGTGCCGATCAGCAGGTCCAGCACCCATACGGTGATGCCCAGCGGCACCCAGATCAGCAGCCCTGTGATGAAATAGCGCTTCACCCGTCAGCCTTGGCAGGCCGGGCAGGCGCCGGTACCGCAGGCGGGCGCGGGCTCCTCTTTTTTCGGTTTCGCGCCACCCTTGAAGTCGGTCTGGTACCAGCCGCTACCCTTCAGTTGAAACCCCGCGGCGGATACCATCTTGCCGAAGGTCTCCTTGCTGCACTCGGGGCAGGTGGTAAGGGGCGCATCGCTCATTTTCTGGATGTATTCCTTTTGAAAACCACACTCGGAACAGCGATATTCGTAAATGGGCATAGCAACCTCCAACGAAAAAGCGTCAGTGAACCGATATTTAAACCCTTGATCCGATATGGGGCCTGCACGGCCCATTTCAAGATCTCGCCGCTGCCGCGCGCACTCAGAAGGGAATGTCGTCCTCGAAATCGTCAAATCCGCCCGCCCCTTTCTCCGGCCCGGCCGGGGCTTCCGCTCTGGGGGCACGCTCTTGGCCGCGGGGGCTTTCCGCGCTGTCCAAACCGCCGCCGCGCCCGCCCAGCATCTGCATCCGGTCGGCCACGATCTCGGTGGTATAGCGGTCCTGCCCATCCTTGTCCTGCCACTTGCGGGTCTGCAGCCGGCCTTCCAGATACACCTGGCTGCCTTTCTTGAGGTATTCGCCGGCAATCTCCGCCAGTCTGCCGAAAAAGGACACCCGGTGCCATTCGGTGCGTTCCTGCTTTTCGCCGCTCTTGTCCTTCCAGGTGTCCGTGGTGGCCAGGCGGATATTGGTGATCGCATCGCCGCTGGGCATGTAGCGTACTTCAGGATCGGCCCCCAGATTGCCGATCAGGATGACCTTATTCACTGATGCCATGTTCTTTCCTTTCCCCTATCAAATTCAGCGCACCCTGTTCGTCCCAGCCGCCCATCCTGACCTTGAGGTAGGCCACCCCCTCCTCGGCCACCACCACCGCCTCGGTTACGCCGTCCAGGGCAGCGAGCCGCTGCGACAACCACTTCGCCCGCTCCGCGTCCATTTCTTCAACATGATACATCATACTGCGCACCGCGGGCGGCGCCTTCATGCTCATGGCCAGCAGCAGCCATATGCCGATCAACGCGCTGCCGAACGCGAACACGTAGGCGGCACCGTAATAGTGAGACAGGAGGCCGCCGGCCGCCCCGCCCAGGAACGCCCCGAAGAATTCGAAGCTGTTGTATACGCCGATGGCCGTGCCCTTGCTTCCCGCCGGGGCGATCTTCGAGATCAGCGAGGGCAGGGTGGCTTCGAGGATATTGAAGGCGACGAAAAACGCGAACAGCAACGCCACGATGCCCCAAAAATCCCGAACCAGGAAGATCAACAGCAGTTGGGCCGCCAGCATCAGCCCGATCGCCGCCACGAACACCTGCTTCAACTTGGCCTTCTTCTCGCCGTAGATTATCGCCGGCACCATCAGCACGAACGAAGCCAGCATCACCGGCAGGTAGACCTCCCAGTGATGGTTGACGTCCAGCCCGCTGGTCTTGATCAGCGCAAATGGAATCACCACGAACATGGACATCAGCACCACATGCAGGCTGAATATGCCGAAATTCAGACGCAGCAACTGGGTGTTGCGCAACACCGACATGAACTGCGCGGGCACCGCCTCGGCGTCCGAATGGAACCGGGTGATCTGCGGATTGGGGACCCCCGCGAACACCACCAGCATGCCCAACAGCGCCAGCACGCCGGTCAGCGCAAATATGCCGGGCACGCCGATCCATTGATTGAGGGCCGGCGCGAGGACCAGGGAAATGGAAAAAGTAACGCCGATGGTCATGCCGATCAGGGCCATCGCCTTGGTGCGGTGTTCCTCCCGGGTAAGGTCGGCGGCCAGCGCGATCACCGCAGCGGCGATCGCCCCGGAACCTTGGATGGCGCGCCCCAGGATCACCATATGGATGCTGTGGGCGGAGGCGGCCACGAAGCTGCCCAGGGCAAACAGGAGCAGGCCGATATAGATGATGCGCTTGCGCCCGTAGCGGTCGGACAGCATCCCCAGGGGAATTTGCAGGATCGCCTGGGTCAGGCCGTATGTCCCCAGGGCCAGCCCGATCAGGGTGCGATTGTCGCCGCCCGGCAGATGGCTGGCATAGACCGCGAACACCGGCAGGATCAGGAACAATCCCAGCATGCGCAGGCCGAAAATGCTGGCCAGGCCGACACTCGCTCGCCACTCCAGGGGGGTCATTTTATACTTGTCGTTCATCTAGGTTTCCTGAATGGGCAAGGGCGCAAAAAATGCGTATATTAGCAGGTTAGCCATTGAGAAGGTAGCAAATGGATTTCATCAGGATACGCGGCGCGCGCACCCATAATCTGAAGGACATCAACCTAGACATCCCTCGTCAAAAGCTGGTCGTCATGACGGGCGTATCCGGTTCGGGGAAATCTTCCCTGGCGTTCGACACCCTGTATGCGGAGGGCCAGCGCCGCTACGTGGAATCGCTGTCCGCCTACGCCCGGCAGTTCCTGCAACTGATGGAAAAACCCGACGTGGACCTGATCGACGGGCTGTCCCCGGCCATTTCCATCGAGCAAAAGGCCACCTCCCACAATCCGCGCTCCACCGTCGGCACCATCACCGAAATCCACGACTATCTGCGCCTGCTGTTCGCCAGGGTGGGCGATCCCCATTGTCCCGAACACCACACCCTCCTTTCGGCGCAAAGCGTGAGCCAGATGGTGGACCACGTCCTGGCGCTACCCGAGGACACCAGGCTCATGGTCCTGTCACCGCTCATCGTCGGGCGCAAGGGGGAACAGCACGACCTGATCGAGGAACTGCGCGCCCAGGGTTTCGTGCGCCTGCGCATCGACGGCCGGGTATGCGACATGGACAGCCTGCCCAAGCTGGAAAAGAACCGCAAGCACAGCATCGATGTGGTGGTGGACCGGGTCAAGGTGCGTACCGACATCCAGCAGCGTCTGGCCGAATCCTTCGAAACCGCGCTACGGCATTCCGACGGGAGGGCGGTTGCCGTCGAGATGGACAGCGGCCGCGAGCATTCGTTCTCGGCAAAATTCGCCTGTCCGATTTGCAACTACTCCCTGCCCGAACTGGAGCCCCGCCTATTTTCCTTCAACAACCCGATGGGGGCCTGCCCGCGCTGCGACGGGCTCGGGCAGATCAGTTTTTTCGATCCCAGGCGCATTGTCGCCTTTCCCCACCTGAGCCTCGCCGGCGGGGCAATCAAAGGCTGGGACCGGCGCAACCAGTTCTATTTCCAGATGCTGCAGGGCTTGGCGCTGCATTACGGCTTCGACCTGGAGACGCCGTTCGAGGAGTTGCCCGAGCCGGTCCAGGACACCATCCTCTACGGCAGCGGCTCAGACCCCATCAAGTTCCATTACCTCGGGGATAAGGGGGGGCGGCAGGCACGCGCCCATCCGTTCGAGGGCATCGTGGCCAACCTGGAGCGGCGCTACCGGGAAACCGACACCACGGTGGTGCGGGAGGAATTGGGCAAATACCTCAACAGCCGCCCCTGCCCCGAGTGCGCCGGCACCCGGCTGCGCCGCGAGGCGCGGCACGTCCACGTGGCGCAAAAGGCGATCTACGAGATCAGCGCCATGCCTTTGAAGCAAGCGCTTACCTTCTTTCAGCGCCTCTACTTCGAAGGGCACAGGCAGGCAATCGCGGAAAAAATCGTGAAGGAGATCGGCAATCGGCTGCTGTTCCTTAACAACGTGGGACTGGGCTATCTGAGTCTGGACCGCTCCGCCGATACCCTCTCCGGGGGCGAAGCCCAGCGCATCCGCCTGGCCTCCCAGATCGGCTCCGGGCTGACCGGCGTGATGTACGTGCTGGACGAACCCTCCATCGGCCTGCACCAGCGCGACAACGACCGGCTCCTGGAAACCCTCAAACGCCTGCGGGATCTGGGCAACTCGGTGATCGTGGTGGAGCACGACCGGGACGCCATACTGACCGCGGACCACGTGGTGGACATGGGCCCAGGTGCCGGCGAGCACGGCGGGCGCATCATCGCGGAGGGGACCCCCCAGGAGATCAAGGACAATCCCGCTTCCCTCACCGGCCTTTATCTGAGCGGCAAGCGCGGCATCGAGATCCCCGCCCGGCGGCATTCGCCCGATCCCGGGCGCATGCTGCGGCTGCTCGGCGCCCGCGGCAACAACCTCAAGCACGTCGACCTGGAACTGCCCGTGGGCCTGCTGGTGTGCGTCACCGGGGTGTCGGGCTCGGGCAAGTCGACCCTCGTCAACGACACCCTGTACCATGCCGTCTCCCGCCACCTGTACGGCAGCAGCACGGAGCCGGCGGCCCACGAGGAAATTCACGGGCTGGAGTTCTTCGACAAGGTGATCAGCGTGGACCAGAGCCCCATCGGACGCACCCCGCGCTCCAACCCGGCGACCTACACCGGGCTGTTCACACCCATTCGCGAGCTGTTCGCCGGGGTGCCTCAGGCACGGGAGCGGGGCTACGGTCCGGGGCGCTTCTCGTTCAACGTCAAAGGGGGACGCTGCGAGGCGTGCCAGGGAGACGGCGTGATCAAGGTGGAGATGCACTTCCTGCCGGACCTGTACGTGCCGTGCGACGTGTGCCATGGCAAACGGTACAACCGGGAGACCCTGGAGATCCGCTACAAGGGTGTGAACGTGCATGAGGTCCTGCAAATGACGGTGGACCAGGCACACGCCTTCTTCAGCCCGGTGCCGGTGGTGGCGCGCAAGCTCCAGACCCTGCTGGACGTGGGGCTCGGCTATATCACCCTGGGCCAGAGCGCAACTACCCTGTCCGGCGGCGAGGCCCAGCGGGTAAAGCTATCCCTGGAACTGTCCAAGCGGGACACCGGACGCACCCTTTACATCCTGGACGAGCCCACCACCGGGCTCCACTTTCACGATATCGACCTGCTCCTCGGGGTGCTGCACCGGCTGCGGGATCACGGCAATACCGTGGTGGTGATCGAGCACAACCTGGACGTGATCAAGACCGCGGACTGGCTCATCGACCTCGGCCCCGAGGGCGGGGAGGGCGGCGGGCGGATCATCGCCCGGGGCACCCCCGAGGCAGTGGCCGCCACCGCAACCAGTTTCACCGGCCAATACCTGCAGCCCGTGCTGCACGGCACCGGTCAGACGCGGCCCCGGGCATAGGCCGGAACCCTCAGTCCGCAAGCGGACGCACCCCGGTGCCCACCGCAAGCCCGAGCAGCCGCGCGGCGCTGTCCCGGTTCACGGCGATCTCCACCAGTCCGATGCTGTTGCGGTACCAGAACGCCTGGCCCGGCGCCACTTCCGAGAACACCCGCGCGTAACCCACCGACCGGCTGCCCGTGCGGAGGCGGCTGTCGGCCCCGAGGCGGTTCCCCCGGAGGCCGGTCATGGCGTTGCCATAGTGGTCGATGTACACGATTTCCGCCAGGTCCCCGGCCTCGAATTGCACGTTGAGCCCGCCTCGGACCTCCAGCCTGTCTTCCGGGAACTGCCCCAACGCGAGCCAGGCGCAAACCGGCGCGAACAGGTCTCTGCCGTGAAACGACGGGGAGACCCCGTCGGGACGCCAGGCGATGCGCCAGTGCCGAACTTCCGAGGCGCGCGCCGCTACCACCGAAAGAAGCCCGTTGTCCGGCCCCACGAACCATTTGCCGTCGGCCCGCAACACCGTCCCCTCGCGGGCGCCCCCCACCCCCGGGTCGATCACGCAAAAAAACACGGTCTCCGGGGCGAACTGCCGCGCCAAGGCAGGCAACAGGTGGGCGGCCGGAAGCACCGCGAAGCTTGGGGCGTCGTGCAACAGATCCACGATGGGTACCTCGGGCGCATGCCGCAGGATGGAGGCCTTCACCTGGCCTACGTACACGTCTTGGGAACCGAAATCGCTAAATAGGGCGATCATGCGCTATTCTAAAACCTGTCGGCTGGAAGGGCAGCAATATCGGTACGGCCCGGCACCGACGGAAAGCCAGGCGCAAAAAAGGCCGGGCATGGCCGGCCTTTCCGAAAACGATGGCAACCGCGCTATTCCCCGCCGCGCGTGCCTTCTTCTGGCACCTCCGGGCGATCCAGCAATTCGACCAACGCCATCGGGGCATTGTCCCCCAGGCGAAACCCGGACTTCAGGATGCGCAGGTAACCGCCGTTCCGGGTCTGGAAGCGCGGCCCCAGTTCGTCGAACAACTTCACCACCATGTCGCGGTCGCGCAGCCGGGCGAACGCCAGCCTGCGATTGGCCAGAGACGGCTTCTTGCCGAGGGTGATGAGGGGCTCGGCCACTCGCCGCAACTCCTTGGCCTTCGGCAAGGTGGTCTTGATCACCTCGTGGCGCAGCAGTGAATTGGTCATGTTTCGGAGCATCGCCAGACGGTGGCTGGTGGTCCGGTTCAGTTTTCTGTTAGCTAGACGGTGACGCATCTTAGATCCTTCCCTTACGGCTTCTCAAGTCCGGCAGGCGGCCAGTTTTCCAGCTTCATCCCGAGCGTCAGCCCCTTGGATGCCAGGACTTCCTTGATTTCGTTGAGCGACTTCCTCCCCAGATTCGGGGTCTTCAGCAATTCGTTTTCCGTCCGCTGAATCAGGTCGCCGATGTAGTAAATGTTCTCCGCCTTCAAGCAGTTCGCCGAGCGCACCGTTAACTCCAGGTCGTCCACCGGACGCAGCAGAATCGGATCCACCTGAGGCGTCCGCGGCTCCTCCAAGGCGGTCGGCGTGCCCTTGAGCTCGGCAAACACCGACAACTGGTCGACCAGGATGCGGGCCGCATAACGCACCGCCTCCTCCGGTTCGATCACGCCGTTGGTCTCGATATCCATCACCAGCTTGTCCAGATCGGTGCGCTGCTCCACCCGCGCGCTCTCCACGGCGTAGCTCACCCGCATCACCGGACTGAACGAGGCATCCAGCATAATGGAACCGATCGCCCGGCTTTCTTCCGGAACACGCCGCGAGGTGACCGGCTGATAACCGCGCCCCTGCTCCACCTTGATCTCGATTTCCAGCTTGCCGCCCTTGGTCACATGGGCAATCACGTGGTTCGGATTGATGATCTCGACGTCGTGCCCGCCCTCGATATCCCCGGCGGTCACCACCCCTTCCCCTTCCTTCGCAAGGGTAAGAACCGCGTCTGTCCGATTGTGCAGCTTAAGCGCCACCCCTTTCAGGTTAAGCAGGATGTCGACTACGTCTTCCTGTACGCCTTCCAGCGTGGAATACTCGTGCAGCACCCCTTGGATCTTCACCTCGGTAGGCGCGCAGCCCGGCATCGAGGAGAGCAGGATGCGCCTTAGGGCGTTGCCCAGCGTATGTCCGTAACCGCGCTCAAAAGGTTCCATAGTCACCTTGGCGTGGACCGGACTCAGATTGTCCACGTCTATGATGCGTGGTTTAAGAAATTCGGAAACACTGCTTTGCATGGTGCGTCCTCTTGTAACCTCTCAGATTTACTTCGAATACAACTCGACAATGAGGCTTTCGTTGATGGTCGGGGGCAGTTCCGAACGCTGGGGTTTGGCCTTGAATACCCCTTTCAGACCCTTGGTGTCCATCTCGATCCACTCGGGATAGCCGCGTTGCTCGGCTGCCTCCACCGCACCTTTGATGCGCAGTTGCTGCTTCGCCGAATCCGCCACCTGCACCACGTCGCCCGGCTTGACCAGGTAGGACGGGATGTTTACGCGCCGGCCGTTGACCAGGATGCCATTATGGCGGACCACCTGGCGCGACTCACTGCGCGACGCCCCGAATCCCATCCGGTAGGCAACGATATCCAGCCTGCTTTCCAACAACTGCAACAGGCTCTCGCCGGTCACACCCCGCATCCTGTCAGCCTTTGTGTAATAGCCGCGGAACTGGCGTTCCAGCACGCCGTAGATGCGACGTACCTTTTGTTTTGCGCGCAACTGCCCGGCGTAGTCGGAAAGCCGCACGTTCTTTTGGCCATGTTGCCCGGGTGCATAGCTCCTGCGCTCAATGGAGCATTTATCGGTAAAGCACTTTTCTCCCTTGAGAAACAGTTTTTCGCCTTCCCGGCGGCACTGGCGGCATTTTGCGTCAAGATTTCTAGCCACAGTTTAAGACTCCTGAATGATCGCGTTGCCTATATGCGACGCTTCTTGGGTGGACGACACCCGTTGTGGGGAACCGGCGTCACGTCGGCGATACTGGTGATCTTGAAACCCACGGCGTTCAATGCGCGCACCGCGGACTCCCGACCCGGTCCGGGCCCCTTGATCCTCACCTCCAGGTTCTTCACTCCGAATTCCTGCGCCACTTTGCCGGCGTGTTCGGCCGCCACCTGCGCGGCGAACGGCGTGCTCTTGCGCGAGCCTTTGAAGCCCGCGCCACCGGATGTAGCCCAAGCCAGCGCGTTACCCTGGCGATCCGTGATGGTCACGATGGTGTTATTGAACGACGCGTGAATGTGGGCGATGCCCTCCGCCACATTCTTCTTGACCTTCTTGCGCACCCGTGCGGTAGTCTTTGCCATAAGCTATATCCCTTTACTTCCCGGCCCTGATCGCCTTGCGGGGACCTTTCCGGGTTCTCGCGTTCGTCCGCGTACGCTGTCCACGCACCGGCAAACCGCGGCGGTGCCGGACGCCGCGATAGCAGCCCAGATCCATCAAGCGCTTGATGCTCATCGAAACCTCGCGGCGCAGGTCGCCCTCCACCGTGAATTTCGCCACCTCGTCGCGCAACTTCTCCACCTCGGAGTCGCTGAGATCCTTGATCTTGGCGGACATATTGACGCCGACCGCCTGGCAAATCTTGCGCGCGCGGCTGCGGCCGATGCCGAAAATCGCGGTGAGCGCTATCTCGGCATGCTGATGGTTCGGAATATTTACGCCAGCTATGCGGGCCATACAAGCACCCCAAAAAAGTGAAAATTCATAATAGTATCATCTCTACGCCAGACGCACAATCAACCCTGACGCTGCTTGTGGCGCGGATCATCGCAGATCACCCGAACCACGCCGCGGCGCCTGACTATCTTGCACTTGCGGCAGATCTTCTTGACCGACGCTTGCACTCTCATCTTGTTCCCCCGACCGACGGCCACTGCCCGTTGACAGCCAACCGATGCAGTTACCGAGCGCGCTGTGCACGCTATTCTAACGACCGTGCAGCAATTGCTGCACCCCTCTTTTTCCCGGATTGGCGCCGGCGGTTCCGGTTCCGCCCCTACTTGGCGCGAAACGTGATCCGGGCCCGGCTCAGATCGTAAGGCGTGAGTTCCACCGTCACCTTGTCGCCCGGCAGGATGCGGATGTAGTGCATGCGCATCTTTCCGGAAATATGCCCGAGCACCACGTGACCGTTTTCCAGCCTAACCCGAAAGGTCGCGTTGGGAAGGGTCTCCAGCACCTCGCCTTGCATCTGAATCGTATCTTCTTTAGCCATGCACTTTGTCTCAAATCCCTCTACGCCATGCCCCCGGCTTAGCGGGAAATGAAGCCGCCCTTAAAGTTGGCTTTTTTCAGCAGGCTCTCGTACTGGTGAGACATCATGTACGCCTGTACCTGCGCCATGAAGTCCATGGTCACCACCACGATGATCAGCAGCGAGGTGCCCCCAAAATAGAACGGCACATTGAACTTCACGATCAGAAACTCAGGCAATAGACACACCGCCGTGATGTACAGCGACCCCACCAGGGTCAGGCGCGTCATGATGCGGTCGATATAGCGCGCAGTCTGTTCCCCGGGCCTGATGCCGGGCACGAAAGCTCCGCTCTTCTTCAGGTTGTCGGCCGTCTCCTTGGGGTTGAACACCAGCGCGGTGTAGAAAAAGCAGAAGAAGACGATGGCCATCGTGTACAACACCACATACGGAGGCTGCCCGGGAGAGAGGGCGGATCCGAAATCCTTGAGCCAGCTCATGTGCTCGTTACTGCCGAACCACCCCGCCAGGGTGGCCGGAAACAAAATAATGCTGGAAGCGAAGATGGGCGGAATCACCCCAGCCATGTTCAATTTCAGCGGCAGATGCGAACTCTGGGCTGCAAACACCTTGCGGCCCACCTGGCGCTTGGCGTAGTTGACCAGTATCTTGCGCTGGCCGCGCTCCACAAACACCACAAACCCGGTCACCGCGACGGCACCGACGAACAGCATCAGCACCAGTGGTATCGAGAACGCGCCGGTCCTGGTCAACTCCAGGGTGCCGCCGATGGCGTGGGGCAAGCCGGCCACGATGCCGGAGAAGATGATCATCGAGATGCCATTGCCAACCCCGCGCTCGGTAATCTGCTCGCCCAGCCACATCAGAAACATGGTTCCGGTGACCAGGGTGATCACGGTCGTCGCACGGAACATCAAGCCGGGCTCCAGCACCAGGCCCGCCTGGGATTCCAGCGCGATCGCAATGCCGACCCCCTGAAACAGGGCCAGGACCACGGTCCCGTAACGGGTGTATTGGGTAATCTTCTTGCGCCCGCTCTCCCCTTCCTTCTTGAGCTGCTCCAGTTGCGGGGAGACCACCGTCATCAACTGCATGATAATGGAGGCAGAGATATAAGGCATGATCCCCAGGGCGAACACCGTAAAGCGCGACAGCGCCCCCCCGGAAAACATGTTGAACATCCCCAGGATGCCGCCCTGCTGCGAGCGGAACAGCGACTCAAGCGCCACCGGGTCGATGCCCGGAACGGGAATGTGGGCGCCGACGCGGTAGACCACCAGTGCCAGCAGAACGAACCAGAGACGCTTCTTCAGGTCGCCCAGTTTGCCGGCCATGCCCAGCATGGAATTAGCGGCGGCCACGGTCACCCCTACTCGACAATGCTGCCACCGGCGGCCTCAACGGCCGCCCGCGCACCTTTGCTCACCAGCACCCCCTGCAACTTCACCGCGCGTTCGATCCCACCCGAGAGGAACACCTTGGCGCCGCTGGCCTTGGCAGGCACAATCCCGGCCTGCTTCAGGGCCAACAGGTCGACGGTCTCGGCGCTCACCTTGGCCAGTTCGCCAAGTCGCACCTGGGCCACGTCACCCTTGGTAGTGGAAACAAAGCCCCGTTTCGGGAGGCGGCGCTGCAACGGCATTTGCCCCCCCTCGAAGCCCACTTTATGAAAACCGCCGGTGCGGGACTTTTGCCCCTTGTGGCCGCGCCCCGCGGTCTTGCCGAGGCCGCAGCCGATACCGCGCCCAACGCGCTTTCTTGCGCGTGTGCTGCCTTCGCCGGGTTTCAGGTCATTCAGTTGCATTTAGCCCTCGCATTTCAACAGGTAGTTCACCTTGTTAATCATGCCTCGCACGGCGGACGTATCTTCCACCTCAACGGTGTCGTTCAGGCGGCGCAAGCCAAGTCCACGCACGCAGGCGCGGTGCGATTGTTTGGTCCCGATCACGCTCTTGACGAGCGTCACCTTGAGCTTCTTGCCTTGGTTTCCGGTAGCCATCACCTACTCCATGATCTCTTCGACGCTTTTGCCCCGCTTGGCCGCGATCTCGGAAGGCGTATTCATCGCCTCCAAACCGTTCAGCGTGGCGCGCACGACATTGTAGGGATTGGTCGAGCCGATGCACTTGGCCAGCACGTTATGCACCCCCATCACTTCGAACACGGCGCGCATCGGCCCGCCCGCGATAATCCCGGTACCCTCGGACGCCGGCTGCATGTAGACCTTGGCGGCGCCATGCCGGCCCACCACCGCGTGGTGCAAGGTGCCGCCCTTGAGCTTAACCTTGAACATCTTGCGCCGCGCCTCGTCCATGGCCTTCTGCACCGCCACCGGAACCTCGCGCGACTTGCCCTTTCCCATGCCGACGCCGCCGTCGCCGTCGCCGACCACGGTCAGCGCCGCAAAACCGAGAATACGGCCGCCCTTGACCACCTTGGTCACGCGGTTAATGGAGACCATCTTCTCGCGCAGGCCGTCGCCCCGTTCTTCCGTATCAAATTTCGCCATCGTTCACCCCGTCTAGAACACCAGACCGCTTTCGCGGGCGGCATCGGCAAGCGCCTTCACTCGGCCGTGATACCTAAATCCCGAGCGGTCGAACGCCACCTTCTCGATCCCCAGCCCCTTCGCCTTCTCGGCGATGCGCTTGCCCACCGCAACCGCGGAGTCGACGTTCCCGCCGTGTGGCAGTTCCCCGCGCAACGTTTTCTCCACGGTGGAGGCGCTAGCCAGCACCTTCCCACCGCTGGCGTCAATAATCTGGGCATAGATGTGGCAATTGGTACGATGCACCAACATGCGCACCACTTTCAACTCAGCGATTTTGGCACGGGTTTTGCGTGCTCTACGCAAACGAGCTTGTTTTTTGTCCATGACTGACCCTACTATTTCTTCTTGGTTTCCTTCAGGACCACCACCTCATCGGCATAACGCACACCCTTGCCCTTGTAAGGCTCGGGGGAACGGTACGCGCGCACTTCCGCGGCGACCTGACCCACCTGCTGTTTGTCGATACCCTTGATCACGATTTCCGTTTGACTGGGCGTTTCCACCTTGACCCCGGCCGGCATCTGATGCACCACCGGATGGGAGAAGCCAAGGGAAAGATTCAGCGCGTCGCCGCTTGCCTGGGCGCGGTAACCCACCCCTACCAGGGTCAATTTCCTCTCGTAGCCCTTGGTGACACCGTGCACCATGTTGGCCACCAGCGCCCGGACGGTGCCCGACATCGCCACCGCACGCTGCGAATCGTTCGTGGCGGTGCACTTGATCTCATCGCCCTCCCGCTCGATCGTCACGTCCGCGCACAGCCCGCGCGTCAGCATGCCCAGCGGACCCTTTACCGAGATTTCCTCGCCCGAGAGCCCGACCTCTACGCCGGCGGGCACTTTGACCGGATTCTTAGCTACTCGTGACATCGTTCGCTCCATCACGCCACTATACACAGAACTTCGCCACCCACCCCGGTAGCGCGCGCCTTGCGGTCAGTCATCACGCCCCGAGACGTGGATACGATCGCAATCCCCAGCCCGTCCATTACGCGCGGGATGTCCTCGCTGCCCTTGTAGACGCGCAAGCCGGGGCGGCTCACGCGCTCGATCTTCTCGATGACCGGGCGGCCGGCGTAATATTTGAGGGCAATCTCGAGCATCGCCTTCGCGCCGTCCTGCCGTACGCTATGGCCTTCGATATAACCTTCTTCCTGCAACACCTGCGCGATCGCCGCCTTAAGCCGGGACGACGGCATCGTAACGGTACCTTTATCCGCCCGCTGCGCGTTTCGAATACGCGTCAACATATCGGCGATAGGATCACTCATGCTCATTACTTCTCTCCCGCTACCAACTGGCCTTCGTCATGCCCGGGATCTCCCCGCGCATGGCCACTTCCCGCAGCTTGTTGCGCCCCAGCCCGAATTTTTTGTATACCCCGCGCGGCCTGCCCGTGAGAGCACAACGATTGCGCAGGCGCACCGGGCTCGCGTCACGCGGCAACTGTTGCAGCTTCAGCCTTGCCGCGTAGCGCTCTTCGTCGCTCAGCTTCGGATTATTGATGATCGCCTGCAACTCGGCACGCTTAGCGGCGAATTTCCGCACCATTTCCCGGCGCTTCTGGTCACGATTGATCAAAGCCGTCTTTGCCATATCAGCCTCAACTCTTAAACGGAAATTTGAAGGCGGCGAGCAGCGCGCGCCCCTCTTCGTCGCTCTTGGCGCTGGTGGTAATCGTAATATTCATCCCGCGCAGCGCATCAATCTTGTCGTACTCGATTTCGGGGAAGATGATTTGCTCGCGCACCCCCATGTTGAAGTTGCCACGACCGTCAAAGCCCTTGGCCGAGATCCCGCGGAAATCCCGCACGCGGGGAATGGCGATGGAGATCAGGCGGTCGAGAAACTCGTACATGCGCTCCCGCCGCAGCGTGACCTTGCAGCCGACCGGATAACCCTCGCGAATCTTGAAGCCCGCGATGGAGGTCCGCGCCTTGGTCACCACCGGTTTCTGACCGGCGATTTTCGCCATGTCGGCCACGGCATTTTCCATCACCTTCTTGTCGGCCACCGCCTCGCCCACCCCCATATTGATGGTGATCTTCTCGACGCGCGGCACTTCCATCACGGAACGGTAGCCGAATTGCTGCATCAGCTGATTGACCACCGTCCCCTTGTAGTATTCCCCCAAACGAGCCATGTTCACCCCTTACGCATCCAGCACTTCGCCGTTGGACTTGAAATAGCGCACCCTGCGCCCGTCCTCCAGGACCTTGACCCCCACCCGGTCCGCCTTCTTGGTGGCCGGATTGAACAACGCCACATTGGAGACATGGAGCGGCATTTCCTTTTCCACGATCCCTCCGGACAGGCCCTTCATCGGATTGGGCTTCTGGTGCTTCTTCACCTTGTTGGCGCCGTCCACCATGACGTGCTCGGGCGCGACAACGCACAGCACCGTGCCCCGCTTACCCTTATCCTTGCCAGCAATGACGAGCACGTCGTCACCCTTGCGAATTTTCCGCATATTGCCTCCTTACAACACTTCCGGCGCAAGCGAGACGATCTTCATGAATCGTTCCGTACGCAACTCACGCGTCACAGGCCCGAAAATGCGCGTGCCGATGGGCTCCAGTTTATTGTTCAGCAGAACTGCAGCGTTGCCGTCAAAGCGAACCAGCGAACCATCGGCGCGACGAACGCCCTTCGCCGTACGCACCACCACCGCGCTGTAGATTTCGCCCTTCTTGACACGCCCGCGTGGCGCGGCGTCCTTGACACTTACTTTGATGATGTCGCCAATCGCGGCGTAACGACGCTTGGAACCGCCCAACACCTTGATACACATGACCGACCGTGCACCGGTATTGTCCGCAACATCCAGCATGGATTGCATTTGAATCATTTCATTTCTCCAACTTAACCCGTCTCTGCGCCGCTAGGAACGGCATCCACGTGTTCGTGACGGCCAGTTTTGGAACCATCGCGAAGCGTGCCCTGCGATGGCGTTACAGGCAAGAGCGTAAGTATAACGCTTATTGAGGTACCGTGCAAGAAAATCAGACCAGCCGGCTCTTTTCCACCAATTTCGTCACGCGCCAGGCCTTGGTCTTGGCAATCGGGCGAGTCTCCTCGATCATCACCAAATCCCCTTCATGGCACTCGTTGCCTTCGTCATGGGCGTGATACTTCTTCGAGCGGCGCACAACCTTTCCGTACAAGGGGTGCGTTACCTTGCGCTCCACCACGACGGTCACCGTCTTGTCCATCTTGTCGCTGACCACGCGTCCGGTCAGGGTACGCTTAACTTTCACTTCGTCGTTCATGCCTGTCTCGCCTTTTCACTTAGCACCGTACGGACGCGGGCAATATCCCTGCGCACCTTGCGCAATTCGCTGACGTTGGTGAGTTGCTGGGTGGCAAGCTGCATACGCAGACCGAACTGAGCCTTAAGCAGCCCGAGCAATTCCTGATTCAGCTCATCCCCGGATTTGGTTCTTAACTCGTTCGCTTTCATCATCAACTTCCTATCTGACGGGCCACAAACACCGTTGCAATCGGCAGCTTGGCCGCGGCGAGACGGAACGCCTCCCGGGCCAGCGTCTCATCCACGCCGTCCATCTCGTACAAGACCTTGCCCGGCTGAATTTCGGCGACATAGAACTCCGGCGTACCCTTACCGTTACCCATCCGCACCTCCGCCGGCTTTTGCGAAACCGGCTTGTCCGGGAAGATACGAATCCAGATACGTCCGCCACGCTTGATGTGGCGGGTCATGGCGCGCCGCGCCGCCTCGATCTGCCGTGCGGTAAGCCGCCCCCGCGCCACCGCCTTAAGGCCGTAGTCGCCAAAACTCACCTTGGCGCCCCGCGTGGCGATGCCGGTATTGCGGCCCTTCTGTTCCTTGCGGTACTTCCTTCTAGCTGGTTGCAGCATGTTTAGCTCCTGACTTCCTCACCTTCCTCTCGGGCTCGGCAGGCGCGGCGACCGGCTGTTCGCCCTTGCCCAGCAACTCACCCTTGAACACCCATACCTTGATGCCGATCACGCCATACGTGGTCTTTGCCTCGGCGACGCCGTAGTCCAGGTCGGCCCGCAGGGTCTGCAACGGCACCCGGCCCTCGCGGTACCATTCGGTGCGCGCGATCTCGATCCCGTTCAGGCGACCCGCGCTTTGGATCTTGATCCCCTGGGCACCCAGCCGCATCGCGTTTTGGATGGCCCGCTTCATGGCGCGCCGAAACATGATGCGCCGTTCCAGTTGACTGGCGATGCTGTCCGCTACCAATTGCGCGTCCAGCTCCGGCTTGCGGATCTCCTCGATATTCAAATGGACCGGTATCCCGAGCATCTTTTGCAACTGACCGCGCAGGGCTTCGATGTCCTCGCCCTTCTTGCCGATGACCACCCCGGGACGCGCGCTGAAAATGGTGATACGGGCGTTCTTGGCGGGCCGCTCGATAACGATGCGCCCGACCGCGGCGTGGGCCAATTTCTTCTTCAGGAAATTGCGCACTTTGATGTCGTCGTGCAGCATTCCGGGAAACTTCTTGCTGTTCGCATACCACTTGGACGACCAGTTCTTCAGAACGCCAAGACGAAAACCTACCGGATGTATCTTTTGTCCCATGGGTGCTTCCTTTAGTCGCCGACCGTCACAGTGATGTGACACGTGGGTTTAAGTATACGGTTCCCGCGTCCTTTTGCCCGAGCGGTGAAGCGTTTGAGGCTCGGCCCTTCGTCCACGAAAATGGAGGCTACCTTCAGTTCGTCCACGTCGGCGCCCTCGTTATGCTCGGCATTGGCAATCGCGGATTCCAGCACCTTCTTGATGAGGACCGCCCCCTTTTTCGGGCTGAAGGCCAGGAGGTCCAGGGCGCGTTCCACCGGCAGTCCCCGGATCTGGTCGGCCACCAAGCGGCCCTTCTGCGCCGACAACCTCGTGCCGCGTAACACTGCAGAAACTTTCATCGTCGCTCCTATCTCTTCGCCTTCTTGTCGGCAGCATGGCCCTTGAAGGTGCGCGTCAAGGCAAACTCGCCGAGCTTGTGCCCGACCATATTCTCTGAAATGTAGACCGGGATATGCTGCTTCCCGTTGTGCACCGCAATGGTCACCCCGACGAAATCGGGAAGCACCGTGGAACGCCGCGACCACGTCTTGATCGGACGCTTGTCGCTGGTGGCGCGGGCCGCCTCCACCTTCGCCATCAGGTGGGCGTCTACAAACGGACCTTTTTTAACCGAACGAGCCATATTCTGTTACCTCTTATGCTTTGCGCCGGCGCACGATCATGCCGGATGTGCGTTTGTTGCGACGTGTCCGATACCCTTTCGTCGGGGTACCCCAGGGGCTGACCGGGTCCCGACCCGCCGCCGTCTTGCCCTCGCCGCCCCCGTGGGGATGATCGACGGGATTCATCGCCACACCGCGCACGGTCGGCCGGACACCGCGCCAGCGCTGGGCACCGGCCTTACCGATGGAACGCAGCGCGTGCTCTTCGTTCCCCACCTCGCCGACGGTCGCCCGGCAATCCACGTGGACCCTACGAATCTCCCCGGAGCGCAGGCGCAACTGGGCATAGCTCCCCTCCCGGGCCAGCAGCTGGACGGAGGTGCCGGCCGAGCGGGCGAGCTGCGCCCCCTTACCCGGCTGCATTTCGACGCAGTGTACCGTGGAGCCGACCGGGATGTTGCGCAGGGGCAGCGCATTGCCCAGCTTAATCGGCGCCTCTACCCCGCTCACCACCTGCATATCCGCGGCCAGACCCCGGGGCGCCACGATGTAGCGGCGCTCGCCGTCCGCGTAGCGCAACAGCGCCAGGTGAGCGCTGCGGTTGGGATCGTACTCCAGGCGTTCCACGGTGGCCACGATCCCGTCCTTGTTGCGACGATAGTCCACGACGCGATAGTGGCGCTTGTGCCCCCCGCCCTGATGGCGCACCGTGATGCGACCGTGGTGGTTGCGACCGCCCTTGTTCGACTGCGGCTTCAGCAACGGCGCATGGGGCTCGCCCTTGTGCAGGTCGGGCCGACTAATCTTCACCTGCGCCCGGCGCCCTGGGGACGTCGGTTTTAGTTTAACGATGGCCATAGTTTATCTCCTAATCCTTCGAGCGCCGCCCTGGGGCGCGCCTTCATCCGAACCGCGCTCGCTCAGCTCTCGCCCGCCGCGAAATTGATTTCCTGACCCGGCTTGAGACAGACATAGGCCTTCTTCCAGCCCTTGCGGTGGCCGACAAATCGGCCGAAACGCTTGGTCTTTCCCTTGACGTTGGCGATCTGCACACCATCGACGTCAACCTTGAACAGAAGCTCCACGGCTGCCTTGATTTCCGGCTTGGTGGCGTCAGGCGCCACCTTGAACACCACCTGCTCGTACTTGTCCGCCACAAACGTGCTCTTCTCGGACACCTGAGGAGCCAGGAGGATCTGCAACAACCGTTCCTGATTGTGTTTAACCGTGTTCATAGCAGCATCTCCTCAATCTGTTTCACCGCATTGCGGGTAAGCAGCACATTGGGAAAACGGATCAGATTGACGGGGTCCGCGTGCTTGGCCTCGACCACCAGCACATTGGGAAGATTGCGTGACGACAGATAGAGGTTTTGGTCCATGTTGTCGGTAATGACCAGCACCTCCTCAAAACCCATTCCCTTGAGCTTCTGCGCGAGTGCCTTGGTCTTGGGCGCGTCCACGCCGAAGCTTTCCACCACGGAGAGCCGCCCTTCCCGCGCCAACTGCGACAGGATCGACGAGATGCCCGCCCGGTACATCTTGCGGTTGACCTTATGCGTGAAATTCTCATCCGGGCTGCTGGGAAATGTCTTTCCGCCGCCGCGCCACAGCGGGCTCGAGGCCATCCCTGCCCGGGCACGCCCGGTTCCCTTCTGGCGCCACGGCTTGCGGGTGCTCTTGGCCACGTCCGAGCGACCCTTCTGCGCCCGGTTCCCCCCGCGCCCGTTGGCCCGGAAGGCGGTCACCACCTGATGCACCAGGGCCTCGTTGAACTCACGCCCGAACAGGGCGTCGGACGCGGCGACACTGGCGGTCGCCTGGCCTTCGTCGTTTATAAGTTTCAGTTCCATCACGCACCCGCCTTCACGCTTGGCCGAACAATCACATCCCGCCCCTTGGAACCCGGTACGGCGCCCTTGACCAAGAGCAACTGGCGCTCGCTGTCAATGCGCACGATCTCCAGGCCTTGGGTGGTCCTGCGCACCGCGCCCAGGTGCCCGGCCATACGTTTGCCCGGGAAGACGCGACCGGGGTCCTGCGCCTGACCGATGGAGCCCGGCGTGTTGTGGGACCGCGAGTTGCCGTGGCTAGCCCGGTTGGAACTGAAGTTGTGCCGTTTGATCACGCCGGCGAAACCCTTGCCCTGGCTGGTCCCGGTCACGTCGACCTTTTGTCCGATCTGGAAGATGCCCACGCCGACGACAGCGCCCGGCTGAAGGTTGGCAAGCTCCTCTTCCGACGCCCGGAACTCCCGCAGGCCGGCCGCGCCCTCGCTGCCCGCCTTAGCCAGATGGCCGGCCAGGGGCTTGCTCACGCGATTGTTTCGGCGGCTGCCGAAGGCGAATTGCACCGCCGAATATCCGTCGGTTTCGGAGGTTTTGATCTGGGCTACCCGGTTATTGGACATGTCCAGCACCGTCACCGGAACGGTCGCGCCGTCCTCGGTAAAAATGCGGCTCATGCCAACCTTACGGCCGACAAGTCCTAGACTCATAGTTATTTCCTTTTATTCAGGCGCCGGTTACGATTGACCGGCTTAATTAATCGCTGCCGCTTCCGCGGCCACCGACCTATTCGTCGGCGGTCTTATAACTTGATTTCCACGTCCACGCCAGCGGGCAGATCCAGCTTCATCAATGCGTCCACCGTCTTGTCGGTCGGATCGATGATATCCATCAAACGCAAGTGGGTGCGGATCTCGAACTGATCGCGCGAGGTCTTGTTCACGTGCGGCGAGCGCAGCAGGTCGAACCGCTCGATGCGGGTGGGCAGGGGCACCGGGCCCCTAACCACCGCGCCGGTGCGCTTCGCCGTTTCCACGATCTCCAGCGCCGACTGGTCGATGAGCCGGTAGTCAAACGCCTTGAGGCGGATACGTATCTTTTGCTTCTGCATTGTCGGCACCATTACTCGATTATTTTCGCCACTACGCCGGCGCCCACGGTGCGGCCGCCCTCGCGAATCGCGAAGCGCAGCCCCTCTTCCATCGCGATCGGCGCAATCAAGGCCACCGTCACCGATACGTTGTCGCCAGGCATCACCATCTCGGTCCCCGCCGGCAGCTCCACCGCTCCCGTCACGTCCGTGGTGCGGAAGTAGAAC
>JAJZUU010000069.1 GCA_021848325.1 Pseudomonadota bacterium
GCGCGACCGGGAGGCGCAGTTCCCGCGCATCGCGGAACTGGGCTTCAACTGGGTGTTTCTCAACCCCTTCCACTATCCCGGCTTCTCCGGCAGCCTGTACGCGGTGAAGGACTATTACCGCCTGCACCCCATGTTTCAGGGGCACAGATCCAAGACGCCCGATGCCCTGCCGGGGGAATTCCTCCGGCAGGCCGAGGGGCACGGGCTTGCGGTGATGATGGACCTGGTGATCAACCATACCGCCAAGGACTCGGTGCTGGTGGCCGAATCGTGGGCGACGAGCGGCAGTCGCGGCTGCGTTACCTGTTCGCCGCCTTCTTCTCGTCCGGGGTAATGATGCCCATGGGGTTCGAATACGGATTTCGCCGCAAACTGGACGTGGTGAGCACCCGGCCGGAGGACCGGGAGGAGACGCTGTTCGACCTCGGCCCCTTCATCCGCGCCGCCAACCAGATGAAGGCCCGCAATACCGCTTCACCGCCCCGGGGACGCCGGTGGTCGGCCTGCTGCGGCGCGGGGACCGCTCCCCGGGGCGGGCCGCGGCGCTGATCCACAGCGATGCCCGGCACGCCCATCAGTTTCCCCTGGAAGAGATCACCGGGGCCATGGAGGCAGCGGCGGCGGATATCCGCGAAATCACGCCCCTGCGCGAGGCGCCCGCCCTGGAGCAGCACCACGGGCTGCACCTGGCGCCGCTGGAGATGAGGGTGTTCTATGTGTCCGGCGACGGCGGGATGGGTAAGGAAATGATATCCGGTTCGAGAAAGGCCTTGTACGAACTCCGCTACGAACCGGACAACCGCCCGGACTGGGCGGGCGTGCCGCTGAGCGGTTTGCTCGACCTGTTGAGTGCCCCATAGCCGGAGGAGACGACGACCATGAGAAAAACCAAGATTCTTGCCTTCGTAATGGCCGGCGGCGAAGGCAGCCGCCTCCATCCCCTGACCGCGCTCCGGTCGAAGCCCTCCGTTCCCTTCGGCGGGCGCTACCGCATCGTCGACTTCGTGCTCAGCAACCTGATCAATTCGAGAATCAATTCGGTCTACCTGCTGGTGCAGTACAAGTCCCAATCCCTCATCGACCACATCCGCCGGGCCTGGGTGCTCTCGCCCATCCTCCCCGACCAGTTCGTGACCGTGGTGCCGCCGCAGATGCGGGAAGGCCCGGAATGGTTCCAGGGCACGGCGGACGCGGTATGCCAGAACCTCAACCTGATCCGCCAGCACAATCCGGAACTGGTGGCGGTGTTCGGCGCGGACCACATCTACCGCATGGACGTGTGGCAGATGGCACGCTTCCACCTGGAACGGGAGGCCGACATCACCGTCGCGGCGCTGCCGGTGCCCTTGAGCGAAGCCCCCGCCTTCGGCGTCATCGCCACCGAGGCCGACGGCCGGGTGCGCGCATTCCAGGAAAAGCCGCCGCAGCCCGCCCCCATGCCTTCGGACCCCACCCGCGCTTACGCCTCCATGGGCAATTACCTGTTCGACGCGAAGGTCCTGGTGTGGGCGCTGCAGGAGGCCCATCGGCGCGGGGAGCACGATTTCGGCCGGCACGTGCTGCCGCGCCTGATGGACAGCCACCGCCTGTTCGCTTACGATTTCACCACCAACCTGGTACCCGGCATCAAGCCCTACGAGGAGCCGGCCTACTGGCGCGACCTGGGCACCATCGAGGCCTACTTCGCCGCACACCAGGACGTGCTGGGGCTGTCGCCCCGGTTCAATGCCTTCAATCCGGAGTGGCCGATCTACTCCAGCAACTACCAGGGACCGGTGGCCCGCATCATCGGCGGCTCCATCGAAAACAGCATTCTCGCCGCCGGCACCCTGATCAACGGCGCATCGGTGCGCAACTCCGTCATCCGCCGCGAGGTGGTGCTGGAACCGGACGTGGAGCTGGAGGACTGCATCATCATGGATTACGTGGTCATCAAGCGCGGCAGCCGCCTGCGCCGGGTGATCGTGGACCGCTACAACACCATCGAGGCGGGCAGCCGGATCGGCTATGACCCGGAGGCGGACCGCCGCCGCCACCACGTCACCCCCTCCGGCATCACCGTGGTGGCGGCGGGGACCTCCGGCATGGCCGGGCTGTCCTACGTGGAGGGGCATATATGATAGCGCACCCTGGTCGAGCCAGGCCTGAAGGGGGCATCCGATGAGCGCCGTCTGGCCGGGACAGCCCTACCCCCTGGGGGCGACCTGGGACGGACAGGGGGTCAATTTCGCCCTGTTCTCGGAGCACGCCGAGAAGGTGGAGCTGTGCCTGTTCGACCCGCAGGGACGGCGCGAGACCGAGCGCATCCCGCTGCGCGAGCAGACCGACCGGGTATGGCACTGCTATCTGCCGGACGCGCGCCCGGGGCTGCTTTACGGCTATCGGGTGCACGGCCCCTACGCCCCGGAAAAGGGGCAGCGCTTCAATCCCAACAAGCTGGTGCTGGACCCCTACGCCAAGGCGATCGCCGGCGCGCTGCGCTGGAGCGACGCCCACTTCGGCTACCGCATCAAGAACCGGCAGCACGACCTCTCCTTCGACCCCCGGGATAGCGCCTCGGGCATGCCCAAGTGCCAGGTGATCGATCCGGCCTTCACCTGGGGGGGCGACCGCCCGCCTTGCACCCCGTGCCACGAAACAGTGATCTACGAAGTCCACGTCAAGGGCTTCACCGTCCGGCACCCGGACGTCCCGCCCCAGTTGCGGGGCACCTACGCCGGGCTGGCCACCGCCCCGGCGGTCGGTTACCTGAAGCGGCTCGGCGTCACCGCGGTGGAACTGATGCCGGTGCACGCCTTCGTGGACGACCGGCACCTGGTGCAGAGGGGCCTGCGCAATTACTGGGGCTACAACTCCATCGGCTTTTTCGCGCCGGACCGGCGCTACTCTGCCACCGGCCACGTGAACGAATTCAAGACCATGGTCAAGACCCTCCATTCGGCCGGCATCGAGGTGATCCTGGACGTGGTCTACAACCACACCGCCGAGGGCAACCACCTGGGGCCGACCCTGTGCTTTCGCGGCATCGACAACACCGCCTACTACCGCCTGGGGGCAGACAATCCCCGCTATTACAAGGACTACACCGGTTGCGGCAACACCCTCAACATGATGCACCCGCGGGTACTGCAACTGATCATGGACAGCCTGCGCTACTGGGTGCTGGAGATGCACGTGGACGGCTTCCGCTTCGATCTGGCCTCCGCCCTGGCGCGGGAGTTGCACGAGGTGGACCGGCTGGGCGCCTTTTTCGACATCATCCACCAGGACCCCGTCCTGTCCCAGGTCAAGCTCATCGCCGAGCCCTGGGACCTGGGGGAAGGCGGCTACCAGGTGGGCAACTTCCCGGTGGGCTGGACCGAATGGAACGGCAAGTACCGGGATGCGGTGCGCGCCTACTGGAAAGGCGAGGGAGGGCTGATCGGCGATCTGGCCTACCGCCTGACCGGCTCCAGCGATCTCTATTCCCACAACGGCCGCCGCCCCTACGCCAGCATCAATTTCGTCACCGCCCACGACGGCTTCACCCTGCACGACCTGGTGAGCTACAACGAGAAGCACAACCAGGCCAATCTGGAAGACAACCGCGACGGGGAATCCCACAACCAGAGCTGGAACTGCGGCGCGGAAGGGCCGACCGACGATCCCGCGGTGCTCGCTCTGCGGGAGCGTCAGAAACGCAACCTCCTGGCCACCCTGTTCCTGTCCCAGGGGGTGCCCATGCTGGTGGCTGGCGACGAGATGGGCCGCACCCAGCAGGGGAACAACAACGCCTATTGCCAGGACAGCCCGATCAGTTGGGTGGACTGGGAGCTGCAGCCGCAGCAACGGGAACTGCTTGCCTTCGTGCAGGACCTGATCCGGCTGCGCAAGGCCCACCCCCTGTTGCGCCGGCGCAACTTCTTCCAGGGGCGCGACATCGCGGGCAACGGCATCAAGGACATCACCTGGCTCAACCCGGACGGGCGCGAGATGAGCGGCGAGGAATGGAGCCAGTCCTTCGCCCGCTGCCTGGGGATCTATCTGGCGGGGGACGCCCTGGACGAACTGGACCGGCAGGGCCAGGCGATATCCGACGACGATTTCCTGCTGCTGATCAACGCCCACCATGAGGAGATCCCCTTCCTGCTGCCCGCCTACCGCCGCAAGATCCGCTGGGGGCTGATGCTGGACACCGGCCGCAAACCGGCACGGGCCACCGAAGGGGGCTACCGGACGGGCCAACACTATCCGCTGCAGGGGCGGTCCCTGGCTGTGCTGACGCAGCCGCGAAAAGAGAGAAAATGAAATGCTCTCATTCCATGCCTTTCGGGGCCGAGGTTTTGCAAGGCCAAGGCGCTGGCCACCCGCACGGGTACACGGCGCAGTGGAACGACGACATTCGCCATGCCCTGCACGTCCTGGCCACGGGGGAAAGCGACGGCTACTACGCGGAAAGGCCGGTCTGGCACCCGGGCCGCTGCCTGACCGAGGGATTCGCGTTCCAGTTCCAGGGCGAGGACTCCCCCTACCGCGACCACCAGCCGCGAGGCGAGCGCATCACCGCCCTGGCCGAGCCCCGGGCGCTGCGCGCGGCGGCTGCGGTCACCGCGGGGCGGCGCAGGGAACTCGCCCGGTTCCCCCTGGTCGGAGCCGGCGGGCTTGCAGCCCGGCGGCGGCTGGGGAACGGCAGCGCCCTCGCCCTGCTGGCGAACCTGGGGCAACAGCCTGTTGAAGGGATGCAGCGGCCCCCCGGGGACCTGCTGTACGCCAGCGACGAGGGCCCGACTGCACCCCTTGCCGCAGGCAGCATGCCCGCCTGGTCGGTGGCCTGGCTGCCCCGCGGGGAAGGCAAAAGGCGCGCCCCATGAGCCACCAGGAGGCACTGGACCGACTCTGCGCCCTGTGCGGCATCACCCCCGAATATGCCGATATCTGGGGCAAGCGGCACCGGGTCTCGCGCCAGACCAAGCATGCGCTGCTGGCGGCCATGGGCATCGCCGCAGCCACCGAGGGCGCGGCCAGGAGCGCGCTGGAGCAGCGCGAAACCGGGCCCTGGCGCCGCCTGCTGCCGCCGGTCCAGGTGGTGCGCGAGGCGGACCGGCCGGCCGGCATCGCCGTGACCGTGCCCGGCGCCTGGGCGGACAGGCTGTTCACCTGGGGCCTGACCCTGGAACACGGCGAGGGCCGTCAGGGGCAGTTCCGTCCCCGCGACCTGGCCGTTGCGGAGGAGAAGACCATTCGCGACGTGGCCTTTGTCCGCTACCTGTTCCCCCTGCCTCTTTCCCCCGGCATCGGTTATCACCGCTTCGCGCTGGAAGGGATGGCCGAAGGGGATAGGCTCGGCGCCGAGATGACCCTGATCGTGGCCCCCGCCACCTGCTACCAGCCCCCGGTGCTCGCCGGAGAGGGCCGGGTGTGGGGGCCGTCCGTGCAGTTATACGCCGTGCGTTCGCAACGCAATTGGGGCATCGGCGACTTCACCGACCTCAAGGCGATCATGGAACTCTGCGCCGGCCTGGGGGCGGGCATCGTCGGGCTGAACCCGCTGCACGCCCTGTTTCCCCACAACCCGAACCATATCAGCCCCTACAGCCCGTCCAGCCGCCTGTTTCTCAACGTCCTGTGCCTGGACGTGGAGGCCATCCCCGATTTCGCCGAATGCCAGGCCGCCGGCGAACAGGTGCGCGACCCCCGGTTCCAGGCGCGCCTGCACGCCTTGCGGGCGGAAGAACTGGTGGACTATCAAGCGGTCGCCGCCGCCAAACTCCAGATACTGGACCTGCTCTACCAGCACTTCCGCCAGCACCAACTGGCGGCCGGCGAACGGGGCAAGGCGTTTCGCGCATTCCAGGCCGAGCAGGGGGAGCCCCTCAGGATGCAAGCCCTGTTCGAGGCCTTGCAGGAGCATTTCCACGCCCTGGACCCCCAAGTTTGGGGCTGGCCGGTATGGCCCGAACCCTTCCGGCACCCGGCCTCGCCGCAGGTCGCGGCGTTTTATGCCGAGCACCCGGAGCGGGTCGAGTTCTACCAGTACCTGCAATGGCAGGCCGAACTGCAACTGGCGGCGGCCGGCCGCCGCTCCCGGCAACTGGGTCTCGGGGTGGGGCTGTACCAGGACCTGGCGGTGAGCGTGGACCGGGGCGGGGCGGAGGCCTGGGCCAACCAGCGGTTGTATGCCCTGGAGGCGGGCATCGGCGCTCCTCCCGACGACTTCAACCTCAACGGACAGGACTGGGGACTGCCGCCGCTGGTCCCGGAACGCCTGCGCGACGCCGCCTACGCCCCGTTCATCGCCACCCTGCGGCACAACATGCGCCATGCCGGGGCGCTGCGCATCGACCACGTGATGGGGCTGATGCGGCTCTATTGGGTGCCCCCCGGCGGCACCCCGGCGGATGGCACCTATGTCTCCTACCCGTTGGACGACCTGCTGGGCATCCTGGCCCTGGAAAGCCAACGCAATCGCTGCCTGGTGATCGGCGAAGACCTGGGCACCGTCCCGGACCAGGTGCGCCAAGCCCTCCGGCCGCTGGGGGTGCTCTCTTACCGGCTGCTCTACTTCGCCCGGGAGGCCGACGGGGCGTTCCTGCGCCCCGCCGATTATCCGGCCCAGGCCCTGGTGGCGGCGAGCACCCACGACCTGCCCACCCTCAGGGGCTACTGGCAGGGCCATGACCTGGACGTGCGCCGCACCCTGGACCTGTTCCCGTCCCAGGAGGTGCGCGAACAGCAAATCGTCGCCCGGGCCCGGGATCGCGCCCGCCTGCTGATGGCCCTGGAGCGGGAAGGATTGCTGCCGCCGGGGTTGAGCGTGCACCCGGTGGCGGTGCCGGACATGACCCCCGAGCTGGCGGCGGCGATCCACGTGCTGGTGGCGCGCACGCCGGCCAAGGTGATGATGATCCAGCCGGAAGACGTGCTGGGGCAAGTGGAACAGGCCAACCTTCCGGGTACCACCGACCAGCATCCGAACTGGCGGCGCAAGCTGCCACTGAACCTGGAGGAATGGCAGAGCGACCCGCGGGTGCTCGCCCTTGCTGCCGCGCTGGGGCGGGAGCTCGGCCGCGCTTGATGAAACCATGGTGCACCTGCTCGACGGCCGAGTCACGCTGCGCAGCAAGACGCCGGACTTGGTGTTGCAGGAGTTCTATGCCCTGATGATCGCCCATGCCGCCATCCGGCGCACGATGGTCGAGGCGGCCGGCGGCCGCCGTCGCTACGCCCCGCAGGGAGTGGCCTTGGGCCATTTTCCCCCGAGCACCGGCAGTCGTGGCGCGACAGCGTCCTGAACGGGAGCCGGGGGGCTTGGCGCAACCCGGCGCCGTTCCTTGTTTGTCCTGTCAGCGGAAGCTATGCTTACTGAATTCGGGTCTTGACCTTACCGCAAACTTAATCGGCATCCCCATGGCCAGGTGGCTGATCGCCCTCGGTATCATTCTGATTGTGCTGGGCCTCGCTTGGCCGCTGCTCGGCAGGCTCGGGCTCGGGCACCTGCCGGGGGATATCCGCATCGAACGCAAGGGGGTATTCTTCTATTTTCCCATCACCACCGGCATCATCGTTTCTCTGGTCGTCACCCTGATCCTGTGGATCTTCCGGCGCTGACGGGCCAGCCGGTCGCGTAGCCGTGGTCCCGGGATAGAAACCGCCCTGTTTTTTCCGCCGGCCAGACTGGAGCCGCCCCTGATGGGGATCAGGCATCGCCGTCCTCCTCATCGGCCCCCAGCCGGACCTTGACCGCCTGCAGACGGGCCTCGTAGACACGCTGTTTGATGTTGCGGGGTTCGCTGCACTGCCGCGCCACCGCCCCGGCGTCCACTGCGAGCGCGGCCCACAGCGCGGCATCCAGCCGCTCGGCCTGGCGGTAGGGCCTGTCCTCGTAGCCGGGCCGGCCGCGGTAGTCGCTCTCGCACGCCCGCAGAAACTCGGCGAAGCGCACCGGTTGCCGCAGGGCGTCCGTGGCCTGCAGCAGCTTCAGCACCGTGGAGGAGCGCATCTCCATGGCCCGGTGGGCATCGCCGTGCCAGCGCACGGTCACCACCGCCAGTTCCCGGCAGTCGTTCGGCACCCGCAGGCGCCGGCACGCCTCCTGCACCAATTGCACGCCGCGCTCTTCGTGGCCGATGTGGCGCGGCCATTCCGCCGGCGGCGTGGCGCCTTTGCCCAGGTCGTGGACAAGAGCGGCGAAGCGCACCGGCAGGGAATAGCCTCGGGAGGCGGCATAATCCACCACCCGCATCACGTGCGCCCCGGTATCGACCTCGGGGTGATGGGCTTGCGGCTGGGGAACGCCGAACAGCCGGGCCAGTTCCGGCAGGACCCTGGCCAATGCGCCGCAGTCGCGCAGCACCTCGAACATGCGCGACGGGCGCCCCTCCATGAGGCCCCTGGACAATTCCTGCCATACCCGTTCGGCGACCAGGGCGTCCGCCTCGCCGTTTTCCACCATCCGGCCCATCAGCGCCATGGTCTCGCCGGCGACGGCGAATCCGGCGAAACGGGCGGCGAAACGGGCCACCCGCAGAATTCTGACCGGGTCCTCGACGAAGGCCGGGCCCACGTGGCGCAGCACCCGGCCCCTAATGTCGGCCTCCCCGCCGAAGGGGTCGATGATGTTGCCCTCCGGGTCCCGGGCGATGGCGTTGATGGTAAGGTCGCGCCGGGCCAGGTCTTGCTCCAGGGTAACCGCCGGGGAGGCATGCACCCGAAACCCCTTGTAGCCCCGGGCCGTCTTGCGCTCGGTGCGCGCCAGGGCATACTCCTCGTGGGTATCTGGATGCAGGAACACCGGGAAATCCTTGCCCACCGGCCGGAACCCCAGGCGCACCATCTCCTCCGGCGTGGCACCCACCACCACGTAGTCCCTGTCCTGCACGGGCAGCCCCAGCAGCTCATCGCGGACCGCCCCGCCGACGGCGTAGATTTGCATTATGCGGCCACGCCCATGGCAAGCAAGGGCGCCGCTCAGCGCCCGGCCCGTTGCCTGAAGCCGGTGTAGCGGGCGCGCGGCAGGGCCTGCGCCAGGTAGCCGGGCACCACCGCTTCCATGTTCGCAGGACTGAAGCCGAACAGGGCGGGGAACGGGCAGGCACACACGCTGTCCGCCTGCATGGAATAGAAGTTGTCGCGGGTCATCAGCTTCTTGCCGGGCATCAGCTCCAGCGCCCACGCCTGAAGGTAGGAGGCGCCCGGCCCCAGGCGCACGATACGGCAGCGGCGGCCCAGGGTAGCGGCCACGAACTCGACCAGCTCCTGCAGGGTGTAGACCTTGGGGCCGCACAGGTCGTAGGTCTGGCCGAAAGTCGCCTCATCGGCCAGGCTGTCGACGATGGCGCGCGCCACGTCCTCCACGAACACGGGCTGGAAGCGGGCGTCCGGGCTGGCCAGGGGCAGGAGGGGAAGGCTGCTCGCCAGGCGGGCGAACAGGTTGAGGAAGGCGTCCTCCCGGCCGAAAACGACGGAAGGGCGGAAGATGGTCGCCGCCAAGCCGTAGCCACGCACCAGCTTCGGCCCGTCCAGGTATCCCCGCTCGTCTTCCCGGGCGGCGGCACCGGCCTCGCGCATGATCGCCTCGCCCAGGCCTTTCGAGCGCAGATAGGCGCTGCGCGCGGTGGGGTCGGCGTTGAGCGCGCTCATGTGCAGCAGGCGCGGCACCCGTCGCGCGGCGCAGGCGTGCGCCACCTTGCGCGGTAGCTCCACGTGGACCTCGTGAAAGTCGCCGCGACGGGCCTGGGGCTTGTCCGCCCGCCCGCGCCTGTTCTCGTGCAGGATGCCCACCAGGTTGACCACCGCGTCCATGCCTTCGAACTGGCGGTCGAGGTCGCCCGGGTCGAAGATATTCGCCTCCACGATGTCCACCGTGGGCAGCACCAGCAGGGACTTGGCCCGTTCCCGGCGGCGCGTCGGGACCCGCACCCGGTACCCCCGGGCGCCCAGCAGATGGACCACGTGGCGCCCCACGAACCCGCTCCCGCCCAGCACGCAAACATTCTTGATCTTCATGGATCGTCAGCCGCCCCCTCTCATTATTCCCCATCGCCCGGCGCGGCGCCCTCATCGGACTTGCCGCCGACGACACCGAGCCTCTGCTTCAGGGAAACCAGCCTCTGCCCGAAACGCCGGGCGTAGTAGACCGCGTTGCTCATCACCTTCTTCACGTAATCCCGGGTCTCCGTGAACGGGATGGACTCGGCGTACACCGCCCCCTCCATGGACTTGTCGTCGCGCCAGCGCTTCGCCCGCAACGGCCCGGCGTTGTAGCCGGCGGTCGCCAGCAGGGGGGAGCCGTCCAGCAGGGTCATGACATGCTTGAGATAGTATGTCCCCAGGGCAATGTTGGTATCCAGTTCGCTGACCATGGCGTGCCTATAGTCCTTGAGGCCCAGGCGCCTGGCCACCCACCTGGCGGTGGCCGGCATCAACTGCATCACCCCGGCCGCCCCGGCGCCGGAACGGGCCTGGGGGGCAAACCGGCTTTCCTGGCGGATCAGGCCATACACCCACGCCTCGTCCAGGTCCAGTTGGCTGGTGTAGCTGCGCATCACTTCCCGGTACGGGGCAAGAAAGCTCAGGCTGAAGTCGTGCAACTGCACGGTCTTGTCGGCCGTATTGATGGCGCGGTCATACCAGCCGTTGCGCCGGGCCAGTTCCGCGGCCGCCAGCAGGTGCTTGTCGTCCATCCCGCGGATGGCCCATATCCACTCCCGCGTCGCCTCGGGTCGCAGGTCCAGACGGTACAGGGCAAGCGCGCGCCGGATGCCGGGCATATCCTGCACCGAGGCTATCCCCTGTTCGCTCGGCTTAGAGCTTCCCGGCGGATTCGCCACCACCTGCCCCAAGTCCTCGCCGGCCAACTGCCCGTAGAAGCCCTGCTCGCGGCTGAGGGGGGCCAGGATCGCGTTGGCCTGGGCGAGTTTTCCCTGCTCCCTCAGTGCCCGCGCCTTCCAATAGCGCCAATTGTCCTGGTCCTGCTCGGCCTCCGGCATGGCCCCGACGGCCGCCAGCAGCTCGGCCCAATCCTGGGCGCGCAGTGCCGCCCGGGCCTTCCAGGCCAACTGGACATCGGTGAGGGGAAAATCACCCGCCTCCTTGAACCACTTGAGAGCCACCGGATCGTGCTTGCGCGCCGCGTAGTAGGCCAAGCGCCCCCACACGTAGCCCCTGTCGGCGGCACCGAAATGCCGCCGCAGCTTGTCCCACTCGTACTGCGCCAGGTCCGGTTGGGTGCGCGCGAGCCGGTACAGCGCGAACATGACCACCTCCCGTCCGGCGCGGGACCTGAAATCCGGTCGCCCTTTTTCCAGGTAGCGTTGCGGGTTGTCCGCCGCCTTGTCCAGGGCGCGCCCATTCAGACCCGTATTTGCCGGCAGATAGGCGGAGGCGGCCTTCGCCACATTGAGGTTGCCCGCTTCCAGGGCAAGGCGGATGCGTGCCCAGATGTCGTCTCCGGTGAGTTGGCCGTCCGCGGCCAACGCGTCGAATAGCGGGGAGCAACTGGAGGGCAGATCCGCGCCGTCGAACCACAGCGGTTTCGCCTGTTGCAGGGCTTCCTTGTCGCCGTTGCCGAGCCGGGCCTGCAAGGCATAGCAGGTGAGGGTCTTGTCCCCCTTGACCAGGAGCGGGTATTCGCTGAGGAACAGCGTCCATTGCTGGCTCTTGCCCAGCATCTTGAGCCATTCGCCTCGCAGCCGGTCGGCCAGCGGGGTGTCCCGGTTGCGCGCAAGGAAATCCTTGATCTCTTCCGGGCTGGCCTGTTCGAGGCGGGATTGCAGCCCCCAGTAGGCCACGTAGGGGTACAGCAGGTAGCCCTCCAGGTGCTGGGCGTACTGCTCCAGCCGGCCGACGTCATGGGCCTTGTAGGCATCCCGCGCCGCCAGGAATTCCTCTTCCTGGGAGCCGGCGAATGCCTGACCGGCAAGCAGCAAAAACAGCAACAGCCACCCGGGCATCCAGCGGATCAGCATCCCTGGCCGGGCTATTGGGACGGCGCACTGCAAATCGATCCCCATACTGCTATAGTCAAAGCTATTTGCCACTTTAGAGACCGTAAAAGGATAGCACAATATGCCTTACGTCAGCCTGAATCCGGCCAACAACAAGGTACTAAAAACATACACCAGTTGGGACAGCCACCGCCTGGCGGATGCCCTGGGGCAGGCGGCGCACGCCCAGCAGGCGTGGCGCCGCGTCCGCTTCGACGAACGCGCCGAATCGATGCAGCGGGTGGCCGAGGCGCTGCAGGAACGGCGCGACGAATTGGCGGCGCTCATCACCCTGGAGATGGGCAAGCCGATCGCCGAGGCCCGCGCGGAGGTGGAAAAATGCGCCCTGGTTTGCGAGTATTACGCCCTCCACGCCGCACATTTCCTGCAGGACGAGCCGATCGACACCGATGCCGGAAAGAGCTATGTGAGCTACCAGCCCCTGGGCACCGTGCTCGCCGTCATGCCGTGGAATTTCCCCTTCTGGCAGGTGTTCCGCTTCGCCGCGCCGACGCTCATGGCAGGCAACGCCGCCGTCCTTAAGCATGCCTCCAACGTGCCCCAATGCGCCCTGGCGATCGAAGACATCTTTCTGCGCGCCGGCTTCCCGGAGCGACTGTTCACTACCCTGCTGATCGAGGCCAGCCAGGTGACGGACGCCATCGCCAGCCCGCACGTGCAGGCGGTCACCCTGACCGGATCGGAGCCGGCGGGGCGCAAGGTCGCCGCCGTCGCCGGCCAGCACCTCAAGAAATGCGTACTGGAACTGGGCGGCTCGGACGCCTTCGTGGTATTGCACGACGCCGACCTGGAGTACGGCAGCAGCATGGCGGTGGCCTCCCGCTTCCTGAATTGCGGCCAGTCCTGCATCGCCGCCAAGCGGCTCGTGCTGGTTCCGGAGATCGCGGACGAGTTCCTGGAACTGTTCAAACAGAAAGTGGCGGCCCTGCGCATCGGCGATCCCGCCGACCCGGCCACCCAGATCGGGCCCATGGCCAGGCCGGATTTGCGGGACGAACTGCAGCGCCAGGTCGCCGACTCCATCGCCCAGGGCGCCAAACCGCTGTTGGGGTGCCAGCCCATGGAGGGCGACGGGTGCTACTATCGGCCGTCCATCCTGGACCACGTCAGCCCGAAGACCCGCGCCTACCACGAAGAGCTGTTCGGCCCGGTGGCCAGCATCATACGCGCCCAGGACGAGCTGGACGCCCTGCGCATCGCCAACGACACCCGCTTCGGCCTGGGCAGCAGCCTGTGGAGCACGGACCTGCGGCGGGCGGAGAAGCTGTCGCGGGAAATCAGCGCGGGCTGCACCTTCATCAACGGCATGGTGAAATCCGACCCGCGTCTGCCGTTCGGCGGCGTGCGGGCATCGGGGTTCGGCCGCGAGCTGTCCTATCACGGCATCCGCGAATTCACCAATGCCAAGACCGTCTGGATCAGGGGGCTGCGGGAACGACAGGGGGAGCGCAGAAAGAGATGATCCCGAATTCGTTGGGAGCCTGTCGGATCAACCCAGGAACAGCCGGTATGCGGGATTCCTGCTTTCGTCCCAGCAAGGGTAACCCAGGCCGTCGAGAAAGGCCTGGAACGCCGGCTTCTCCTCCGGCGGCACCTGGATGCCGGCCAGCACCCGCCCATAGTCGGCGCCATGGTTGCGGTAGTGGAACAGGCTGATGTTCCAGTTGTGGCTCATGCTGTTGAGGAAACCCATCAGCGCCCCCGGCCGCTCCGGGAATTCGAAACGATAAAGTACCTCGTTCTTGGCCTGGGGCGCGCGGCCGCCCACCAGGTGCCGCACGTGCAGCTTGGCCATCTCGTTGTCGGACAGGTCCACCGCCTTCAGCCCCTTCTGTTTGAGGGCCGCGAGCAGCGTGCCCATCTCGCTGCGGTTATGCACCTGCACGCCCACGAACACATGGGCCTGCCTGGGATCGGAATAGCGGTAATTGAACTCGGTGACGTTGCGCGGTCCGAGCAGGGCGCAAAAGGCCTTGAAGCTGCCGGGGCTTTCGGGGATCGTCACCGCCAGGATGCCTTCCCGTTGCTCGCCCAGCTCCGCCCGTTCCGCCACGTGGCGCAGGCGGTCGAAATTCATGTTCGCCCCGGAGGCGATGGCGATCAGCGTCTTGTTGCGCAGCCGGCCGCGCCTCGCGTAGGCCTTGGCCCCCGCTATGCTCAAGGCGCCGGCCGGCTCCAGGATGGAGCGGGTGTCCTCGAACACATCCTTGATCGCGGCGCAGATGGCGTCGGTATCCACCAGAATCACCTCGTCCACGAACTGGCGGCACAGGCGGAAGGTCTCCTGGCCCACCTGCTTTACCGCCACCCCGTCGGCGAACAGACCGACCTGGGGCAACACGACCCGCTCCTTCTTGCGCAGCGAACGGTACATGGCATCGGCATCTTCCGGTTCCACGCCGATGATCTTGATTTCCGGGCGCAGCCGCTTGACGTACACGGCAATGCCGGCGATCAGTCCGCCGCCGCCCACCGGCACGAAGATCGCGTGGATCGGTTTGGCGTGCTGCCGCAACAGTTCCATGGCGATGGTGCCCTGGCCGGCGATCACGTCCGGATCATCGTAAGGATGAACGAAGGTCGCCCGAGTCTCCCGTGCGACCTCGCGGGCACGGACATAGGCGTCGGTATAGGAATCGCCGTGCAACACCACCGTCGCGCCGCGGTTTTCCACCGCCTGAATCTTGATCTGGGGGGTAGTGGCGGGCATCACGATGGTCGCCGCGCAGCCCATGCGCTGAGCGGCAAGGGCCACCCCCTGGGCGTGGTTTCCCGCCGAGGCGGCGATGACCCCCTTTTTCAGTGCGGCCGCGGAGAGCTTGGCCATCTTGTTGTAGGCCCCGCGCAGCTTGAAGGAAAAGACCGGCTGCATGTCCTCTCTCTTCAGCAACAACTGGTTGTGCATGCGCGCCGAGAGGTTCGGAGCGGGTTCGAGAGGGGTCTCCTGCGCCACGTCGTAGACCCGGGCGGTCAGGATTCTCTCCAGGTAGTCGTTCCTGCTTTTCTTGGGAGGCATTTGCCGTTCGTTAAAGATATCTATAATGACGGATCAGGCCTGCTAGGGGCCTGTCGGACTTGAAGAATCGAAGCGAAGCGGGTCAGGCAGGCAAGCCGCGTAGCGGCTGCTCGCAAAATTCGGCTGGTCGAGGACAGATTTTGTCGATTTTGCAGGTCAATAGTCGTTCTATTGA
>JAJZUU010000070.1 GCA_021848325.1 Pseudomonadota bacterium
TCGAGGACAGATTTTGTCGATTTTGCAGGTCAATAGTCGTTCTATTGACCAAAAAAGCGGCGAAATATGGACCGGTCAGGCGGATTTGCAGCCGATTTCCTTTAAGTCCGACAGGCTCCTAGGATAATTGTTTCCGCCCACCCCCGGCAATCGTCTTCCACCAGCAGGACTCGCCATGAACCCGCCAAACAAGCTGCAGCCACTGATCCTCATCGCCTTGCTCGCCGTGGCTCCCGCCGCCCAGATCGCCGCGGCGGGAAAGCCCCAGGCGACCTCCGCCAAGGAACAAAAGGAACAACAGGGCAGCGTGAGGATCTCCCTGCTCGGCATGCAATCCCGCGTGCCCGGATCGTGGCGGGCGCAACCCCCAGCGACCTCCTCGCGCCTGGCCCAATACTCGATTCCCGGCAAAGGGGCCGGGCAGGAGGCGGAATTCATCGTCTACTTTTTTGGTGCCGGCCAGGGGGGCTCGGCGAATGAGAACATCATTCGCTGGAGGGGGCAGTTCTTCGGCCCCAACGGGGCGCCCGTGACGCCCCGGGTGGAAAGATTCAAGGTCAACGGCATGGCCGTGACCACCGTGGATCTGCGCGGTGCCTACGCCCGCGGCATCGGCATCGGCCCCGTGGGCGTGCCCAAAGCCGATCAGACCCTGCTGGCGGCGGTGGTGGAAAGCCCCAAAGGCAACTTGATCGTCCAACTGCACGGGCCAAGGACAACCGTCAGCGCGCAATATTCGGCCTTCATGGCATTCCTCAAAGGGCTGCGACCCGCCCCCGGCTAAAGTAGCGGCCACTGCCTGCCGATATAGGTTCAAGCGCTTCGCAAGCCGGATGGTAATCGCGAGAACTGCTTTGGCTGGCGCACCCCGCCCCCTTGCAAGCGCGGCGGGCATACGGATAATCAAGAAGACAGCGCCGCAGGCCGGATCGGATCATTAGGATCGTCCTGAGTCGGTCACCTTATGGCTGACACCACAATGCCGGACAGAAAAACAAGCTATCGCTCCCGCACGCCGTTTTCGAAGCTGCTGCGGACCGCCCTTACCGCCTTCATCGTCCTGGTTCTGCTGGCCCTGCTCGGATTCGGAATTCTGAGCTGGAGGAAAGAGGTGCGCGACATGTGCGGCAGCCTGGAAATCCTGGCCGCATTCACCGCAACCAGCACTCAGGCCATCTTCGACAACATCGGCAACGGCATGGAGCCCCTGGGCCAATTGCTTGCCAACATGGACGCCCCGAACCATCCCGAAGCGGCGCGCCCTCTGCTGACGGCCTTTCAGTCGCTGCATCCGCAAATCGGGGCCATGGCCCTGATCAAGCCCAATGGGGTCATGGTGCTGAACACCGCCGCCAGGCCGGGCGAGCCGCTACCCGACCTGCGCAACCACCCCTCTTATTACCACCTGTTTCGCTTCGCCATGGCCGACCCCTCTTCCTACGCCATCGGCCGCAGCGAGTTCGGCATCGTGCTGCGGGAGTGGCGCTTCCCCTTTCGCCACACGGTTCTGGACGGCAACGGGAACCCGCTGTTCGTCATCCAGGCCGCCATCCCCGTGGGCGAAAAGGCCACCCTGTGGGCGGTGCCTTCCGTGCTGCCGGGCAGCCGCGTCGGGTTGCTGCGCGACGACGGCTACCGGCAGGCGCGCTGGCCGGTGGCAAATCCGCGGCAAGCCTACGGAAGCCCGGCACAGGGACCGCTGATCTCTGTCCTGCGCGCCGCCCCGGGGAAGATATCGGGGCATTTCGAGGGACCCGCCGGCGAAGAGGGCGGCGATCAGTTGGGGAGCTTTGCCCACCTCTCCGGGGCTTCCATGTCGGCCTATGTTTCCGTTCCAAAAAGCCTGATATGGGACCGCTGGCTGGAGCACAATTATCCGGTCTTTCTGAGTTTCCTGGTCTATTTGGGTGTCCTCGGCGGCGTGGCCTACAAGGTGACGGGCAGAGAGCGCCTGCACAGCGAAGAACTGCTGGCCCAGGCGCGCAGGGACACGCTCACCGGCTTGCCCAACCGCATCGCGGGCGAAGAGATCATGGGCTACGAGATTGCGCGCTCGGGCAGGTCCGATGAAAGCCTGGCCCTGCTTTTCCTCGACCTCGATCGCTTCAAGGACATCAACGACAGCCTCGGCCACATAAACGGCGACGCGATTCTGAAGCAGGTCGCGGTCCGTTTGCGGCACGCACTGCACGCGGAAGACATCCTGACCCGCCTGGGCGGGGACGAGTTTCTCGCCATCCTGCCGGACATCGACGCGGACAGTGCCAGCCTGGTGGCGCAGCGGCTGATCGGCACGTTCGCCGACCCGTTCCAGCTAAACGGGCAGCGGCTGCACATCACCGCCAGCATCGGGATCAGCCTGTTCCCGATCGACGGCAAGGATGCGGGGACCCTCCTCAAGCATGCCGACGCCGCCATGTACGAGGCCAAGCTCCAGGGGCGCGGCCGCTACGCTTTCTACGCCGAGTCCCTGGGCGAAAGGGTCCGCCAGCGGCTGCAACTGCAGCAAGACCTGCAGCGCGCCCTGGAAAGGGAAGAGTTCGTGTTGCATTACCAGCCGCTGGTGGAGATGTCCAGCGGCAAGATCGCGGGGGCCGAGGCGCTGCTGCGCTGGCGGGACCCGTTGCGCGGCCTGCGCGGCCCCGCCGAGTTCATCTCCTATGCCGAGGAGTCCGGCCTCATCCTGCCCATCGGGGAATGGGCGCTCCGGGCCGCCTGCCGGCAGACCAGACTGTGGGCGGATCGAGGGCTTGCGGTACACATGGCGGTCAACCTCTCGACCCGGCAGTTCCAGGACCCGGAACTGCTGCCCAAGGTCAAGGATGTCCTGGACAAGATGGGGCTCGACCCCGCGCGGTTGACGTTGGAAATCACGGAAAGCGCCGCCATGCTCAACCCGGAGGCCAGCCTGCCCATTCTGGGGGCCTTGAAGGCCCTGGGCGTGCGCATCGCCATCGACGATTTCGGCACCGGCTATTCCTCCCTGAGCTACCTGAAACGCATCCCCACCGACGTGATCAAGATCGACCGTTCCTTCGTGGAGGGCCTGAACACCGATCCCGACGACACCGCCATTGTGCGCACCGTGCTGACCCTGGCCGAAATGATGGAAAAACGCTGCCTGGCAGAAGGCATCGAAACCCCCGAACAGTTCGACGCGCTGCTGGAAATGGGTTGCCACTACGGCCAGGGATATTTGATCAGCAGGCCGCTGCCGGCGGACGAGTTCGAACGCCTGCTGAGGAAGGGGCGGCTGGACTGCGGCAGCGCCCGCCGGCCGGGCGATGGTACGCCGGCCCTGTCGGTTTGAAGGCCATGGGCGTAAGGCGCATGGTTGCCAGCGTCAAACACGCTTTGTTGAAATTTCAAGCCATTGTCTTATAATTGGGCGGGTTGTGTTCAGCCTCGATTGCAACCCTGACAATAATTATAGGGGGCGTTCCATGACCGTTTCGGTCCATGCCGTTGCAGACTACTTCATCCTCAAGGTCGACCGGGAAGCGGGAGACGACATCACCCGCCTCAAGCTGCAGAAGCTGATCTACTACGCCCAGGCGTGGTACCTGGCCATGCACGACCGCGCCCTGTTCGAAGACAAGTTCGAGGCATGGGCCCACGGTCCGGTGTGCAGGGCCATTCACAAGCGATTCCAGTATCTGTCCCTGAACCCCATCCCGCCCAGGACCGTCATCTCCGACCCCGCCAATCTGGACGCGGAGACCAAGGGTTTTCTGGACGAGGTGTGGGACATCTACGGCCAGTACTCCGCCGCCAAGCTCGAGGCCATGACCCACCAGGAGGACCCGTGGCTCGAGGCCAGAAAGGGCATGCCGCCGGAGCAGCAGGGCGAGACGCCGATCAGCGAGGATACCATGGCCGGCTTTTACCGGGCGCGCATGCTGGCGCGCAGGCGGATCCGGGAAAAATAGCCGTTCCTATCCGCCGGTAAAGCGGATAATGCGGCGGCGCGCCTTCTTGGTCGGCCGGCCCTTGTGGAGCGGGGTCGCGGGGCCTTCCGCGCGCAGCCGCGCCGCCAGTTCCTCGCGCGCCGCCCGGCTTTGCTCGGTTTCCAGATAGAGCAGCGCCGCCTCCGACGCCGGCCCGCGCCGGGGGGAAAGGGTGCGCACCACCACCGCGTATTCGTAGGGGCCGATACGCACCGTCAATTCGTCGCCGACCCGCGGTGCCTTGGCGCCCTTGACCCGCTCCCCGTTCAGCTTGACCTTGCCCCCGGCCACGGCCTGCGCGGCCAGCGAGCGCGTCTTGAAGAAACGCGCGGCCCACAGCCATTTGTCGATGCGAACTTTTCCGGTGTTTTCGCTGTCACTCATGGGTTATTCCGGAATACCCGTCGCCGGGCCAAGCGGGGGAATCCGCGCCTTGCATTTCCCAACGGCGGTGCTATATAGCTAAGTACTCCTTTTCTAAAACCGATTTCCAGTTCTCTCTCATCAAGCGTTCGAACGGAGGCAGCCATGACCGTTTCAGTCCACGCCGTCGCAGACTATTTCATCCTCAAGGTCGACCGGGCAGCCGGAGACGACATTACCCATCTCAAGCTGCAGAAGCTCGTCTACTACGCCCAGGCGTGGCACCTGGCGATGCACGGCCGCCCGCTTTTTCCCGAACGGATGGAGGCCTGGCTGCACGGCCCGGTGTGCCGGGAGGTATATGACCGCTTCCGCCACCTTTCCTGGAATCCCATTCCGGCCAGCGCCGCGGTTTCCGATTTCAGCGATGTGGATGAAGCCACCGGGGACTTCCTGGACGAGGTGCGGGAGGTCTACGGCCAGTACTCGGCCACCAGGCTGGAACAGATGACCCACGAGGAGGCGCCCTGGCTGGAAGCAAGAAAAGGGGTTCATCCGCTCAACCCCAGCCAGCGGCCGATCAGCGAACAGACCATGGCCGATTTCTACGGCAGGCGCATGCAGGCGAGAAGACGGATCCGGGAAAGGTAGGCCCATCAATGCAGGGTCTTGCCCGGGGGCAAAGGCACCGCTGCGGCGAATAGCTGTTCCGCGTCCACCGGATCGAACCGGTAATGGCGGTTGCAGAACTCGCAATTCACCTCGATTGCGCCGCGTTCCTCCAGGATGGATCGCACCTCCTCGTAGCCCAGCAGGCGCAGCATGTTGGCCACCCGCTCGGACGAACAGGAGCAGCGGAAGCTTACCGGGCTGGCCTCGAACAGCCGGATATCTTCTTCATGGTAGAGGCGGTGCACGATCTCGGCGGCGGGCAGCCCGAGCAGCTCTTCCCGGCTGATGGTGCCGCCGAGATGGATGGCACGGTCCCAGGCGTCCGGGTCTTCCGTGGTCCCGCCGGGCAGTTTCTGCAGCAGCATGCCCCCGCTGTGCGCGGCGTCGGCCGCAAGCCAGAGGCGGGTATCCAGTTGCTCCGAGCGGGCCATGTAGTTTTCCAGTACCTGCGCCACGGTATCCCCTTCCAGGCTGACGATGCCCTGATAGGCCTGCTTGCCGGCCTCCTGCGGATCGATGGTGATCGCGAAACGGCCGCTGCCCAGCATGCGTGACAGGGGGCCGGGAGACGGCTCTCCGGACCACTTGGCGGTGGCCCGCATGGTCATGTCGGCGGCGCACTCCACCACCAGCAGTTTGACCGGGCCACTGCCCTGCATCTGCATGATGAGCGTGCCGGAGAACTTGAGGGTGGCCGCCAGCAGCGCCGCGGCGGCCATCAGTTCCCCCAGGGTCTGGCGCAGCGCGGGGGGATATTCGTGCCGCTCCAGCACCGCCCGCCAAGTGGCTTCCAGATGCACGATCTCGCCGCGCACCGGGGCGTGCTCGAAAACGAAGCGTTGCAGGCTGTCCTGAGGTTTCATCTGATCCATCGGCGTGTATCCCTGCAAAAAACGGTATGTCTGCGAAACGGGCGTTCCGTTCCTTTGTTGCGCCCAGGCTATCGCACCAGTTGGGCCAAGCGCTCCAGCACGATGTCCTTGAGGTGGGGGTGAGCCACGTCCCGGGCCTGGAATCCCACCCTGGCGACCGGCCGGTGGATTTCCAGGACCCGCCCGAGATTCGCCGGGGTACCCAGCAGTACCGCGGCACAGGGCACGGCGTTGATGGATTGTTCCAGTTCCCTGAGCTGCCCGGGGGTATAGCCCAGGGCCGGCAGGACCGCGCCGAGGTGGGGAAATCTGGCATAGGCCTCTCCAATGGAGCCCACCGCGTAGGGGCGCGGGTCCACCGGGCGCGCCCCCAGCAGGCGGGCTGCCCGGGCGCCCACCGCATCCCTGAGCCCGCCGTGGGTCACAGAGGGCCCGTCCTCCACCACCAGCACCTCTTTGCCCCGGACCAACTCCGGCCGGTCGACGCTTTCCACGGACGCCATCAACACCACCCGCGCCGCGGGGTTCAACCGGGCCGCGGCGCGCACGCAGCGCTGCACCTGATCCTCGCCCGCCACGTTGGTCTTGTTCACCACCAGGATATCCGCACTGCGCACGTTTGCTTCGCCGGGATAATATCTGTCCTCCTCCCCCGGACGCAACGGGTCCAGCACGGTGATGGAGAGGTCGGGCCTGAAAAACGGCATGTCGTTGTTGCCCCCGTCCCACAACAGGATGTCGCCTTCCGCCTGCGCCCGTTCCAGTATTTGCCGGTAGTCGGTGCCGGAATACACCACCCCGCCCTGATCCACGTGCTGCTGGTATTCCTCCATCTCCTCCACGGTAATGCCGGCGCCGAGCACGTCCTCCTGGGTTGCGTAGCGCTGCACCGGCCGATCGAAGCCGCCGTAGGGCATGGGATGGCGCACCGCCACCGGGCGGCGGCCGGCCGCCCTTAGCGCCTGCGCCAGATAGCGGGTGATGGTGCTCTTGCCCGCCCCGGTCCTGGCACCCAGCACCGCCACCACCGGACGCTGCGCCGCCAGCATGGTGTCCCGCGGCCCCAGCAGATGGAAAGAGGCCCCCGCGGCTACGGCGACGGAGGCCAGGTGCATCACGTGCTGGTGGGTCACGTCGCTGTAGCAGAAAAACACGTCGTCCACCCCGTGGTCACGGATCAAGCGCGGCAGCTCCGCCTCGGGAAAGATCGGGATGCCTTGCGGATAGCGGGGGCCGCACAGGGAGGCCGGATAGGTGCGGTGGTCGATATAGGGGATCTGGGCGGCAGTGAAAGCGACCACCCGGTAGCCGGGATGGTCGCGGAAAAACACGTTGAAATCGTGGAAGTCCCGCCCGGCCGCCCCCAGGATCAGGCAGTTGCGGGGAGGTTGTGCGGTAGCCATAAGGGAATAAGAGTACTATAAATTACGAAACTTCGGCCGCCGCCCCTTGTCCCACACCCGTGGTGGCTGGCCGGGCTCGCCGCCGGGTCTATTCCATCTTTGCGGCGGGAACGGCGGGAGGTTCAGATACCTGCAGCCCCTAAACGGTAGTTGATGCGTTCCAATTTAACAACAATTTACTTCACGAGGTAAACATGCTTAAGAAATCGTTCACCAGAAAGATGCTGGCGGTCGCCATTCTGTCCGCCGGGCTCGCCTCCTTCGGCCCGGCATTCGCTGCCGCCCCCGCCGACGGCAACGCGCAGCCGGCCATCCACGTGGACATCCCCATCACGCTGAAACACGCCAACGTGGTGTTCAACATGGACCACCTCGCCTTTGCCGGCGATATGCCGGTCGGCATCCATTACATGCATTTGCTGGCCAAACGCTACGTGAAGGATGGGACCAAGGGCAAGATCATCGGGGTATTCCACGGCGACGCCGCCTACATGACCCTCAACGACAAGGCATACAACGCCTCCCGGCACATCAACACCGGAAACCCGTACAAGGGCGCCATCGCCGAGCTGCTGAAACAGGGGGTCCAGGTGGAGGAATGCGCCGTGTCGATGAAGGCGCACCATTGGGTAAACGACAATCTGTTGCCGGGGGTGAAGGTGAACGCGGGTGCCGTGGCGCGCCTGATCGAACTGGTGCAGGACGGCTACGTTCAGATTCAGCCCTGAGCGCAGCGCGAACGGGTCGGGACGGCGCGGATTCGTGCGGGCCGTCCCGACCCGGGGCAGGGTCAGCGGGCCGCCCGGGGTACCGGCCGCGCGAGGGCCCGGCTGCCAACCGCCCGATAGAAGTCCAGCAGGCGGCTCGCCATCTGTCCCGCCCCCCACTGCAGCGCCCATTCCCGTCCCGCAGCGCTAAGTTCGGCCTGGAGTTCCCGGTCTCGCAACAGACGGACCGTCTTGCGCGCGAAATCCTCTTCGTTTTCCTCGGCGATCAACGCCCCCTTCCCCGTCCCCAGCACGTCCTTGGTGCCCATCACCGCGGTGGATACCACCGGGACCCCGAGAGCCATCGCCTCCAGCAGCACCAGCCCCTGGGTTTCCGTGCGCGAGGCGAACACGAAAGCGTTCCCAGCCCGGTAGCAGTCCAGCAACTCGCCGCTGCGGCTCAGGTACCCCACGAACAGGACGTTTTCTCCGAGCCCCAGGGCCTCGGCCATTTTCCTCAGGCGGCCCAGGGCCGGCCCTTCTCCCGCCACCACCAGCAGGGCGTCGGGTAGTTCCCCCTTGACCCGTACCAGCATCCGCAGCAGAAAGTCGATGTTCTTCTCGAACGCCACCCGGCCGACGTAGACCATCAGCGGGCGCTCCGGCGCAATGCCGTGCCTTGCCCGGAAGGCCGGGCCGTCGCCGCCGCCCAACTGTTCCAGGTCGATCCCGGTGGGGATGATCTCGGCCGGGGCGGTCACCCCGTAACCGCGCAGCGCGTCGCGCATGGCCCGGGACGGCACCACCAGCGCGTCCACCCCGTTGCACTGGCTGCGCGAGAAGCCGCGCGCCAGGGCCCGCATCAGAGGCCTGGGGACCAAGGGCACGTAGTGATACAGGTACTCCTCGAAAAACGTGTGGTAGGTCTCCACGCAGGGCAGCCCGAGTTGCCTTGCCAGCCGTACCCCCACGTAGTGGGCGACAAACGGGGTATGGATGTGGACGATGTCGAACGCCTCCTCCCGCAACGCCTCTTTGCGCGCCAGGATGCCCATGGGGCCCATCACCCGGTCTTCCGGATCGCGCGGCACCCGTCTGGACGGGATACGCACAATGCCCGGCTCCTCGCCGTTTCCCCGGCCGTAGTCGGGCGCGACCAGGGTGACCCGGTGCCCCGTCCTTTCCATTTCCCCGCGAAAGGTCATGATGGAGGTCGAGACCCCGTTCACCCTGGGAAAATAGACGTCCGAAATCATCAGGATATTCATTCTTCGCCCTTGCCGGGTAGCCGATCCCGCCTAATATATTGCAGCCGTATTGCAGGAATGCTACCGAAAGGCTCCCGGCAGCCCCGGAGCGGCGGCACGCCGAATCGAACATGCGGGAGGGGGGAAGGGCGGGCGTCTGCCGGCCGTCGATGGGGGATGGAATTGCTGCGGCCCGCGACTTGACGGATTGGGGCACTTGTGCACAGAAGACCGGGCGCCGTACTCCCCGCAGATAGCCGGAGCGACTTCCGCCCGGCATGGCAGAATTATTTGCTTTATCACATAATATCAGCGTGTTATGCAATCTGCCCAATTTTTCATCGCGATGGAAAACTCCTTATCGGCAAAAGGGTTAGATTTTTGTGACGGAGAAATCAACAAACTTATCCACAGGAATTGTGAATTACATGAAATTTTGATTACGGCTAACGGGCTTAGGGGGTGATCCTAGATTCGACTGCAAGAATCGGCGGCAACTACAGCTTGACGGGGCGCGGCAAAACTGGGCTGCCCGGATAGTCATGTGCGATTTCGCGCTCGAGTGCGCAATCAAAACGGATTACCGCGCGGAATGCCGATGGTGCCGGCGAATACTGCTCGTTGCGAGCCCGATGGATGGCATTATGACGCCCAAGGCGCTCCCGCTGTTGGAAACGGCGGGGCATGGGACGGAAAAACAGGGTTGCCCTTGCATCGCAAACATCATGTAAGGATGGCGTCAGGATATTCTGATGTAATAACTGTGCGAATCTGAAAATGGCCACCGAAAAATTCAGGCAAATAATAATGGGCCAAAAATCTCCGCAAGGATCGACCATGATTGCCTGAAACACCGGAAATTGCCAGGGAGTCCCTGCCATGAACGGGTGGCCATCCTGTTTTGTAGAGGCGAGGGTTTTCTGCGTGAAACCACCCGTGTAATGGTAAGCGTCCGCCGGACGACACCTTCCGCTAAATCCTGGGATCGATCACCCTACCTACTTCTTGATAACGGTGGGGGTAAAGCGATGTCAGGCAAGCGCAAGCAAGTGGCGGTAGCAGAACGGTCAGCAAACCGAGCGCGTTGGGAAGAGAGCTTGCCCGCTGGCGCAAGAGCGGTCAGCCGCTATCGGTCTGGGCGCGGGAGCACGGCTTATCGCGCGACGCACTGGAATACTGGAAGCGCAAACTGCAAGGCGCACAGGGCGGCACGCTCACCCTGATACCCGTTGCGCTGCCCTCCGTTGCCGCTGCCCCCCTTGAACTGCTGCTCGGCACGCGCCGTCTCGTCCTGCCGCCGGGATTCGACAGCGAGAGCCTGCGCCGCGCCCTCGCCGTGCTCGAAACATGCTGATCGGCGCGGGACTGCCCGTGTATGTCGCAGCGCAAGCCGTGGACATGCGAAAGAGCATCGACGGCCTGGCGCGACTGGTCGAGGAGAATCTGCCTGTCTCGTCCTTCACTGGCGGCGTATTCGTCTTCTTCAACCGCTCGCGCGACAAGGTCAAGCTCCTGTGGTGGGATCGCCACGGCTTCTGGCTCGCCTACAAGCGCCTGGAGAAGGGACGCTTCCGCCTGCCCGCCCCCCATGCCTTGACGCTGCCTGAACTCTCCCTCGTCCTGGAGGGCATCGATCTGTCCACCCGGCGCCTCAAAGCCGTGGCCTGCCACCGGGCCGGCTGATCCGGTGCAAACCATTATGGGTAGGTCGTTTCCACCCTTTTTGGTAATGCCGGAATAGCGTTGTTTCCGGCATGATTGCGTCTCATGGAACTGGCTACCGCACTCAACGAAATCGCATTTGTCGGGCCTGTTGCCGCAAAGCCCGCTGGCAAAGGCGATGGCCTATGCGGCCAATCACTGGGGAGCGCTGACGCGCTTCCTTGATGACGGGCGCTTGCCGCTGGATAACAATGCCGCCGAGCGGGCGTTGCGTCCCATCGCGATCAGCTCAACCCCTATGCCTATCTGCGCGATGTGCTGACGCGCCTGCCTTCCGCCAAAACCGCCGACCTCGATTCTTTGCTGCCTCACCTCTGGCAGCCTCGCTGATCCTGATCATCTTCGCCGCTCTTGGGTAGGTGTCGTCCGCCGGACGGTTACCAAAAAAATTAGGTAAACAGGGTTATGCGGAAGTATTCGGAAGTAGTGTTAACAGATTGATTTTCTTGGTGCCGGGAGGGGGAATCGAACCCCCATGGTGTTACCACCGCGGGATTTTGAGTCCCGTGCGTCTACCAATTCCGCCATCCCGGCAAAGACGCGAATTATCTGCCAATTCCCGCCCTTCCGGCAAGCGTTTTTGTAATGACGGGCCGCCTTTGGGTAAACTAGCCGGTCGCCGCAGTAGCGGTTGTCGTTGGTCGTGGATGGCATGCAAACCAAGGATTTCGACTATGATCTGCCGCCGGCGCTGATCGCCCAGTTCCCGGCGGAGCGGCGCGCCCAGAGCCGGCTGTTGCATTTGGATGGGGCGAGCGGTGCCCTCCGGGACGCTCAGTTTCGCGACCTGCCCCGCTTTCTGCGCGCGGGCGACGTGATGGTGATGAATGATACCCGGGTGATCAAGGCGCGCCTGTTCGGCACCAAGGAAAGCGGCGGCCGGGTGGAGATACTGGTGGAGCGGGTGCTGGACGGGCACCGGGCCCTGGCTCAGGTGCGGGCGAGCCACGGGCCGAAGCCGGGCTCGCGCCTGGTGCTCGACTGCGGCACCCCGGTCGGGGTGGGCGGGCGCGCGGGGGAATTCCACCAACTGGAATTCGAGGCCGAGGAAACGGTGCTGGACCTGCTGGAGCGGCACGGCAGCCTGCCGCTGCCGCCCTATATTGCCCGCGCGCCGGAAAGCGGTGACGACGCGCGCTACCAGACGGTCTACGCGCGCCGCCCGGGGGCGGTGGCCGCGCCCACCGCCGGTCTGCACTTCGACGAGGGGATGCTGGCCGCGGTGAGGGGGTTGGGCGTCCATCTGGCGTATGTGACGCTCCACGTGGGCGCCGGCACCTTCCAGCCGGTGCGGGTGGAAAACGTGGCCGAGCACAGGATGCACAGCGAGTGCTACGAGGTGCCCCAGGCCACGGTGGACGCCATCGAACAGGCGCGGGCGGGGGGAGGGCGCGTGCTGGCGGTGGGCACCACCACCCTGCGCGCCCTGGAGGCCGCCGCCGCGGGCGGAACGCTCGAGGCGGGCCAAGGGGAGACCGATATCTTCATCGTGCCGGGCTACCGCTTCCGGGTGGTGGAACGGCTGCTCACCAACTTTCACCTGCCCCGCTCCACCCTGCTGATGCTGGCCTCCGCCTTCGGCGGCCCGGAAAACGTGCGGTGCGCCTACCGCCGCGCGGTGGAGGGCCGCTACCGCTTTTTCAGCTACGGCGACGCCATGCTGATCGAGCGGCAATAGCCTGTCGTTGCCAAAAGTCTGTTAGCATGGCCTCCGGAGAACTCAAGGGGGTACGATGGAAGCCCATATTTATTGGTTCGTGCTGGGGTTGGCGGTGCTGGGGCTGGAACTGGCGACCGGCACCTTCTATATGCTGGTCATGTCCATTGCCTTCGGGGCGGGCGGCCTGGCGGCCCTGGCGGGGCTGGCGCAGCCGCTGCAGATCACCGTGGCGGCGGTGGTCGGGGTGGTTGGCACACTGATGTTGCAGCGATACAGGATTACCGCCAAGGGCAGGCAGGCGCCGGAGCGCAGCCTCGACGCGGGCCACACAGTGAAGGTGCTCGCCTGGCGCGAGGACGGCACGGCGCGCGTCTACTACCGGGGGGCGGAATGGGATGCCGAGCCGGAATTGCCCGACGCGCCGCGGGAAGGGACGTTCTATATCCGCGATGTGCGCGGCAACAAGCTGATTCTTACCCATTGCAAGCCCTGAGGAGAAACCATGGAAATCGCACTGTTCATTCTGATTGCCGCTGTCATATTCATCGTCAAGGCGGTGAAGGTGGTGCCCCAGCAATATGCGTTGGTGGTGGAGCGCCTGGGCAAGTTCCACGGGGTGCTGGCGCCGGGCCTCAGCATCGTGGTGCCGTTCATCGATCGGGTGGCCTACAGGCACATCCTCAAGGAAATCCCTCTGGACGTGCCGAGCCAGATCTGCATCACCCGGGACAACACCCAGCTGCAGGTGGACGGCATTCTCTATTTCCAGGTGACCGATCCGCGGCTGGCGTCTTACGGCTCCAGCGACTACGTTATGGCGATCACCCAGTTGGCCCAGACCACCCTGCGCTCGGTGATCGGCAAGATGGAGTTGGACAAGACCTTCGAGGAACGGGACCTGATCAACCACGCCGTGGTGGAGGCCTTGGACGAGGCGGCGGCGAGTTGGGGGGTGAAGGTGCTGCGCTACGAGATCAAGGACCTCACTCCGCCCAAGGAAATCCTCCATGCGATGCAGCAGCAGATCACCGCCGAGCGGGAAAAGCGCGCCCTGATCGCCGCCTCCGAAGGGCGCAAGCAGGAGCAGATCAACATCGCCACCGGCGAGCGCGAGGCCGCCATCCAGCGCTCCGAGGGCCAAAAGCAGGCGGCCATCAACCAGGCCCAGGGCGAGGCCGAGGCCATCAAGGCGGTGGCGGACGCCAGCGCCCAGGCGATCCAGAAAATCGCCCAGGCCGTCCAGTCCCCCGGCGGCATGGATGCCGTCAACCTCAAGGTGGCGGAAAAATACGTAGAGGCCTTCTCCGGCGTGGCCAAACAGGGCAACACCCTGATCCTGCCGGGAAACATGGCGGAGATGGGGTCGATGGTGGCGGCGGCGATGAGTATTGTGAAGGGGCAGAAGTAGCTGCGGCGGGCGCGTTTTGACCGCCGGTTTTAGGTGCGCTTCGCGCACCTTGATTGGGGCCGGGAGCCGCCCGGCCGACGATTTCATGTGGCTGGGTTAATGCAAGATATAGGCCTGTCCGATAAGCGATACAAAATGAGTGTAAAAAGACCCGACATCGTCGGGCCTTTTTTATCAAACTGACCAGCCGCCCCTGCAGAAGTTATTTCTCCGAATCAGGCTTTGCGGCGCCGAGTGAAGCCCAGGCCGGCCATGCCCAGTCCCAGCAGTGCCAGGGTAGTGGGTTCGGGGACGGTACCAGGAGTGGGGGGGGCGGCACCGAAACCATCCAGGTAGGCATAACCGCCATGGCCTCCCCAGGCGCAGTCGGCGGCCAACAGGGTCAGGCTCAGGGTGTCGCCCTTGACGCCGGATGTATCCAGCGCCACCACCTCCCAGTTATTGTATTTCCAAGTGTTATAGCCGTCGTCATAGCCGTTGTTCCACGTGATGCCGGTGCTGGCGGCGTTATAGACGTTGAATTCCATCGAGTAGATATCGACACCCGTAATGTCGTCATGCAGCTTGATGCTGAAGTTCGGAGCCACATTCTCCGGGTGTATGTTGCCCGGCTCTTCCAGCACGGCGGCCCAGGCAAAGTAGATGTTGTTGTCCTGCCAGTTGGTCCCGGTCTGGGAGATGGTGGAGAAGTGGTAGTTGTTGTCGGAGTTGTTGACCCGGGCGGCATAGTTTCCGCTGTAGACCCTGTTCAGGTTGTTGTTGGTCAATGGGTCCAGGCCGGAACTCACGATGGCGGACTTGCCGGGGTCGCCGCTGTAGGTGTATACGCCGCCCGAACCATAGTCCACGAAGGTGCCGCCATTCTTTGTCCAGCCGGTGAAGTCGCCGGTCTCGAACCCCCCGTTGACGAATCCTGCGTAGGCGGGAACGGCCATTATCGCCGCCAAGGCCGCCACCAGTAGTACGTTCCATCAATAACATTACATATTGATATATAATGGCCGTGGTTTTTGTGCAACTCTTAACGGGGGCGACCATGGCGGGAAAGACGAAACGTGCGGCACTGGTGTTGACGGAGGATCAA
>JAJZUU010000071.1 GCA_021848325.1 Pseudomonadota bacterium
GGGGCCAAGCTCACTTCGCTAGCCACTTTCCGGCTTCTGTGCCCTGGGCCTTCGGCGCGGTCTGGTTTGGAACGGGGCAGGCTGCTTTTGCTCACCGTTATCCAGCTTTCGCGGTCGCCGTCCCCGCAGTGTGGGAGGGCGCGAACCACAAAAACATCCACCAGCCCCGGCCCACGGGGGAATGACGACACCACGGAATTTAAGGGTCGCCTAATATCAAAGTACAAGAGTGCGGCCGCCCCGCACGGTTACGGTTTGGTGATCCGATGGGGCCTTCTTTGGTGTTCCGCCAAAAACGCTTCGTACGAAGCAAAACGAGACTCCTCATTAGCAATTCTATCCCAAGCCAGCTTCGCTTTCCTGCCATTGCCGGTTTTTCTGTTCGCGCCGGCTTCGACGGTGGTGCGATGTCCTCCGATTTCGGTGCCCTGTCGTTGCGGGACGCCGACCAGCAGATGGGTCTGATTTCCCGGTCGGCCGACGTAATTCACGATCAGCGGCACCCGTCGTACATCGAGAACACAATGAGCAACCTGCTCAGCCAGCGCATTCCAGACTAAAACAGCATTCGAGGGCCAAGAAGAGTGCACGGTCGATCGCCATGTGTAACCAGACGCGGCGTAGCAGGGATGACCATCTCGCGGCGGGGTTCGTCACGCCGATGAATTTTTGACATCCGTCGCGGCGGCGCCAATCCAGTGCTCCCCATATCCCTCGAAGACAACGGTTGCACGATGAGCCAACTCAGTCGATCTGCCAGATGGATGTTTGATACGTCCCCAGATTCCAAGGGACGATCCCGTACATGTCCTGCCGGCGATAGCGGCTCAGCAATGCGAATGCCTCGGCGTATGCGGGTCTTTCGGAGTTGTCCAACAACACGTATCCACCACGCCTGACCTTGCCAATCGCGTGTCGCACGCATGACACCCGGGCCCGCCCGTCCACTGCCACCAGGTCAAAGCTCCCGTCAGGGTAGCGGTCTATGGCTTTTACATAGTCCCCAAAACTTAGTCCCCGGTATTTGCCCTGAAAGGATGCGAAATTCCGGCTTCCTTCCGACGGTTCGTCTCCAGGACGCAGCCCCTCCGGCTTGCGAAGAATGAGTTCGCAGTTTTGCATCCGCCCGGCGGCGAGGAGCTTGGCCACGACTTGGTAAAACTCCTCGTCATGCTCGACCGAGACGACGCGGCTGGCCCTCTTGGCGAGAAAGAGCGTCGAGCCGCCCGCCCCGTATTCGAAAACGTCCATATGGGGTTTGAGGTAGGACTCGAGCCACTCTATCGCTTTGAACGTGACCCACGGGATTTCGTCCGTTAGCGGGCTGTGAGAGGGCAGTAGGGACCGTAGCCACCGATAGGCGAACCGGATGTCGTCAGGGTGACGTATCAGGACGGAACCCATGGCTAACAGCTTGGAGGACGCGGACAAGGGGTTCACTGTCCCGGCCCCCCGGCATCGCGGGGACAGGACACGCGTAAAGGGGCCGGCCGGCCGGGCGATTTATTGGGCATGTCTTTTCCCCAGTTCGTGCACTACCCGCGACGCGAGGCGGGGGTAGTGCATCCGGTAAAACCGATTCTCGCCTATGAAGTGAATGAATGTTGCCTTGTCGGCCAAATGCGCATTGTTCTGCGTGTACACGAAATATTCCTCCACCGGCAAGGCGGTCGCGCCCCGCCCACCGAGAATCAGGGCGTGCGTGGTTTGCTCGGCTCCCCAGCGGAATATCTTCTCGGAGAATCGCTCGTACAGGGCATGGAGCAGCTTTCCCAACTCATCAAATCGCACAGTCCCGTGTTCGTAGCCGATGAAGCCAGAATTGAAACCGGGGAAGATCGCATAGTGGGCGCCCAGCGTTTCATTGATGTCATCCAGAGACCGGGTAATCAAGGCCTGGATATGAACGTCCTGCAACTGGGTGAGGTTTGTCAACGCGCCACCATCGCGTTTGCTCATGCGACCCTGATGGACGCGATGGTACCAGGGCGCGCCGCCTTCGCGGGCCCATCCAATCACCTCGTCCGGCGGCTTGAGGAACAGCGTGTCGGTATCGACGATGATGATCCGCTGCTTATCGCTGATCAGCGTCGGGTCGAACAGTTTGAGATAACTGGTGTAGCTCTTGCGAACCCGCGACAGAAAGGCATCGCCCACCTTCCTGTCGAACTCATCGTCGGCCGCACCCCGGTCGACGATCCTGACGCCTTCGATGTGCGCCCGAATCAGGGCTTTGTCGTGTTCCACAAGGGAACCGTCGTCGTGCACGTATACCGTGATGTCGGGGTAGTAGCGCAAGAACGATTTAATCGCGACCAGATAGGCCAAGAGATAACGATGGGGAACCGCGGAATGGATCCCCGTATCGGCATCCGGATTCGTCTGGACCGGGGGTGTCCGCTTTATGCCCGCGAAAAGAAAGGAGTCGCCATAAGCACTCAGGAAGGGATTAACACCACGCAGACTCCATGGAATATGCTTCTTAAGCATCATTTCCCTCGTTTCGTTTAGCAAACAACCAGCCGCAACTTCGCGCGGTCTGTGTTAAGTCTAGCGGGTTAATTCTACTTTGTCAGATTCCACCAACTGATGCTGTCAGGGTAAGGCCTTGTTTCCGATACTGAGAGGCGGAGGCGCTTTGCCTTCGCCAGTGCCGGTTAGCGATGGTCATGACCAGATCCTCATCGGACTGAATTTTGGAAGGAAGCTTGTGTCTCAACATCTCGACGATATCCTGCACAGGAGAGCAGCCGGTGCGTATCACGCCCGGCCAGGCGCTCCTTGGCGAGGAACATCAGCGCGACCATTTGGGGGACGCCCCGCAGGAAGTCCCCTTGGGGGACGCCCACCCGGCTGTTGTCCGTCTTGCCCAGCCGGCCATTCCATTGCCGGGCAACCCCCGCCGAGGGTTCGCCCTTCTTGGCAAAGCCGCTCTCGTCAATCACCAGAGCCGTGCCGCCTCGCCCGAAGTGCGCATTGGCGTCGGCCACCAGTTGCCGGAGCACGCCGGCGCGATCCCGGGCGGATTCGCTCGGCATGTGACGCAGTCGCCGCGGGTGGCTGCCCGCGACGACGTCCGCCATGCGTTCCATGTTGGCCCGAGTGGATCGGTGGAGTCCGCGCAGGTAAGACTTGGCTGCCTCGGCGACCGAGCGCGTCGTGGATTCAAAGCAGGAGATGCAGGGGGCAAAATGGCTGTCCAGATTGGACTGGACATTCGCCGCCGGCGCGAGAATGCGATTGACATATTTGAGTCGGCATGGTTAGCATCAACTCAATAAATATTCATATAAACAATAGATTGCATTATATCATATGACGGCGGAAGATGTTTGAAAATCAATCTGACAAAGTAGACTAAACAACCACCGGCTAAAGCCGGTGGGTTTGAATTACGGACTGAAAGTCCGGATACGCGTCGCCTGAACGACGCGTCTTAATCGGGTTCCATTTTGAAATCATCGTTCGGTCTCGGCTCAAAGTGATGTTCCAAATACTGCTCTATCATTTCTTCCGTCATCTGGCCTACCGTGGCACAGAAGTACCCTCTTGCCCAGAAATGCCGACCCCAATATTTCTTCTTCAGGTGCGGAAACTCTTCGAACAGCTTGCTCGATGTGCGCCCCTTGATCCGCCTCATGATTTTGCTCGGCGCCATGGTCGGCGGACAACTGGCCAATATGTGCACATGATCCTTGCTCACCACACCCTTTACTATCCTGATCTCAAAGGCTTCGCAGGTCTCTCTCACCAGTTCTCGAACTCGCTCCGCGACCTCTCCGCTCAGCACCTTGTATCGGTACTTCGTTACCCATACAAAGTGGTACTCTATTTGAAATACCGTATGACTGCCGTACCTGTATTCCATGCCGCACCCCCTTTCGTGCAGCATATTCTCGCAGCTAAAGCTGACCGGCTAAAGCCGGTGGTTTAAACCTTATGATTGATACTGAACTACCACCTGCTAAAGCAGGTGGGTTAGCGCAGCTAGGCGCAGAGGACTAAAGTCCTCTTGCTCGCGCCCAGCTAAACGCGCAACACCAGCAAGGTGGAACGAGCTTCGGTTTGTTCCACGCTTGCTGAATTTGCAAGGCTAAAGCTGACCGGCTAAAGCCGGTGGTTTAAACCTTGCGATGGACAATTAAGTTCAAATCACATCCGCAAAATAAGATTCCGCCCGCTTGAACAGGGCGTAGCTGATCGGCAGCATTATGGCCGTCAGCACGATCCCGGGCCATAGTGCGGTCAGGTCGGGCGGCTGGCCGTGCAGCAGGGCCCGCTGGAACGCATCGATGATGCCCGCGAGCGGGTTCAGTGTATATACCCTGTACAGGAAATCCGACCACGTGCCCGCCGCCTGGTGGACCAGCAGCTTTTGCTTGACCAGGGCAAGGGGATAGATCACCGGCGAGGCGTACATGAGCAGCGAAAGCGCGATCGGCAAAGCGGTCGCCACGTCGCGGTAGTAGACGTTCATGGCGGCGCCGACCAGGGACACCGTGAGGGACACGAGGATCGTGTAGGCGATGATGACCGGGACCCAGAGTGCGTAAGCTGTTGGGACCATGTGATAATACGCCATCAACCCGGCAAGGATTATGAAGTTTATGCCCAGTTCCACCAGCTTGGTGAGTACGCTGGTGAAGGGAAATATCTCCCGCGGGAAATAGATTTTTCGAATCAGGCTTGCGTTTCCGACCACGCTGTTTATGCCGTCGGAAGTCGCTTCCTGAAAGAGGGTCCAGGGCATGAGCGCGGCAAAGGTCAGCACGGGGTACGGGATGTTTCCGCTGTCGATGCCGACGAAGCTTTTCACCAGGGTAAAAATCAGCATGAGCATCAGGGGCTTGAGAATCGCCCACGCGATGCCCAGATAGGCCTGCTTGTAGCGCAAGGCGATGTTCTTCCACGCCAATGCCGCCATTAGTTCCCGGTAGGAAAAAATATTCCGGATCGTCTGAATCATGTCTTGTTCCGTCGCTAAATATAACGGCTTGTCCGAGACGTCGCCTCGCGCACTCGAAACATGGATACCACACCAGCATCCCCTGAGCGGGGACAGTCGTGCCGGCGCTTGCGCCGCAAATGGTATTTGACGCAAGATTCATACCGGCTAGGAGCCTGTCGGACTTGAAGAATCGAAGCGAAGCGGGTCAGGCAGGCAAGCCGCATAGCGGCTGCTCGCAAAATTCGGCTGGCCGAGGACAGATTTTGTCGATTTTGCAGGTCAATAGTCGTTCTATTGACCAAAAAAGCGGCGAAATATGGACCGGTCAGGCGGATTTGCAGCCGATTTCCTTTAAGTCCGACAGGCTCCTAGGCCACCCGATGCATGGAGAGCAAAACAAGGATGCCATGATCCCGGTGGTGGCAGGGTGCGCAGACCTTCCGTCGCGCGCAATGGGGCCGCCAAATGCCCGGGGAGGTCGAAAACGCAAGTCCTCGTCACCCATGACGAGGTTTCGACAGGGGGCTCCCCAGTCCCTCCTGGTCAAAATCCTGGCTGCCGGTGGTGGAGGTCGAGATAAGGACGCTGCCGGACAATCCGCTCCCTTTCACCCGGTTCCGCGTACGATCCGCATGGGCGAAGAACCGTATTCGTTCGGAACCTGGTTCCGGGCGTCCCGCTTCCCGAAGCCCGGGTACAACGGGAACATCAGCCCCGCTGCATGCCTTCCGTCTTCATGGGGCCATCACCTTGTCGTCGCTGGGGACGCAAGGAGTCGTTTATGAGACGTCCGGAATAGAATCGTTGCCTTCGCTCCGGATCGTCTCGACTTCCACAGCCCGCGCCCCGGGCCGAGACCCCCATCTGACGGGCCTGGCGCGTCACTTCGCAAGCAGGAAGTTGTCTGCGGTGGCTGCCCGCTCCGGCGGCGCCCCGATGCGTTCCCGGTTCGGAGTTTTCGCGGCGCGCATTGCGGCCCGTGCCTTCAGCTCAAAAGAATAGTGCCATGGCAGCAGGATGCTAGAATGCATGCGTGAGAGGGCGATCCGTCATGTGCCGGTGAAGGCATAAAGTTTCCAGACATGATTCCGCACTTGGCGGAAGAAAGCGGCGATTGGAAAAAGTGCACCAGGTAAGTCCCGGCAATATCCGGAGAGACCTGCTTCTTGCAGCGCTGCTGTATCTCGCCTTCGTGGTCTACGGCAGCCTGGTGCCCCTGGATTTCCGCGTCCATCCCCTGGCCTGGGCCTGGGATGCCTTTCAGCACATCCCCTACCTTAAACTGGGTGTGGCCTCCCGCGCCGACTGGGTGGCCAACATCGTGCTGTATGTCCCTCTGGCGTTTTCCTTTTCGGGGGCGCTGGCCGGCCGGCGCGAGACGGTCGCCGGCCTGGTTTTCAAAAGCGCCCTGGTGTTCGCCGGGTGCGTCGCGGTGGCGGTGGGGGTGGAATTCACCCAGATATTTTTCCCGCCGCGCACGGTCTCACTGAACGACATTATTGCGGAGACCCTGGGTAGCGCCATAGGCGTCGCGCTGTGGCAGGTTTCGGGCAAAAGGGTGCTGGGTTTGTGGCAAGAAACCCGGGCGGGCGGGCCGACCGCGGTGCGCGCCGCCCTGGTTCTCTATCTGCTGGGATACCTTGCAGTCAGTTTTTTCCCCTATGATTTTCTGGTATCCCGGACCGAGTTCTTCGCCAAGCTGGCTAGCCACCGGGACGCCCTGTTCCTTTCGCCAACTGCGTGCGCGTCTCTGCTGCGCTGCGCCGCCGGCCTGGCGGCGGAGGTCGGCGCCACGGTCCCGCTGGGGGTGCTCCTGGGCATCCTGTTCAAGGGCCGCCCGCGGGGAGCGCGCCGCGCCGCGCTCCTGACCGGCGCGGTCCTGGGATTGGTGATCGAGGGAGTTCAGCTTTTTCTCGCCTCGGGCGTGGCCCAGGGCGTTTCCGTCGCGACCCGGGTGGCCGGCACGATGCTCGGCTTGTTCCTCTACCGCCGCATCGATCTGGATACGGCGCGCCGTCTCAAGCCTTTCCTGCGCCCGGCGGTGATAGTCCTTCTGCTGCCCTATTTTGTGCTGTTGACTGCATTGGAAGGCTGGTTCAGCCGGGACTGGCTGAGCCTGGGGGCGGGTTTGAGCCGAATCCCGAGCCTGCACTTCCTTCCCTTTTACTATCACTACTACACGTCGGAGTCGGCGGCCCTGGCGAGCCTGCTGCGCAACGTGGCCGTCTACCTGCCCCCGGGCCTGGCATACTGGGGATGGACCTTTAGGGGCAGGGGCGGCAGAACCGCGGCGGCCGGCCTGTTGGGTGGGGCCGTCGGCCTGGTTATAGAGACGTCCAAACTGTTTCTGGAGGGGCAGCGGCCCGACCCCACCAACGTGCTGCTGGCCGTTGTCTCGGCCTCCATGGCCTATGCAATGGCCGTCTGGCTCAGCAGATGGTCCGCCGGCACGCTTCCCCGGGTCTTCCCCGCTGGGCCGGCCCATGCCGACGACCTTGCGCCTGGGGCGAACAAGGCGGCGGGGTACAAGCTTCTCTCCCTGGTTCTGTTTACCTTGACCGGCTGGGCCGTGGCCTATTTCCCCCTGGGCCGGCCGTGGCTTCTCGTCGGCCTGGCGGGCTACGCGGCCGTCCTGGCGCGCTACCCCGCCGCGTGGCTGCTGGTCATCCCGGCCCTGTTGCCCGGCCTTGATCTGGCCCCCTGGAGCGGGCGGTCCTTTCTGGATGCGTTCGATCTGCTGATCCTGGTGACCCTTGCGGTCGCCCTTTGGAAAGCGCCCCTCGCCGCCACGCGGGCGCGGCTTCCTGTCTTGCCCGGGCTTCTGCTGGGCGCTTTGGCGCTCTCGTACTCAGTCAGCGCGGCGCGCGGCCTGCTGCCCCTGCAGCCCTTGGACGGCAACGCCTTCTCCAGCTATCTCAGCCATTACAATGCGCTAAGGGTCGCCAAGGGGTTTTTCTGGGCGCTGGCGTTGCTGCCCCTGGTGCGGACCCTGGATCCGTCTGCCATTCGGCGCCTGTTCGTGCCGGGAATGGTGCTGGGGCTGGCCAGCCAGATCGCGGCGGCGGTGTGGGAGCGGGCGGCATTTTCCTCGCTGCTGAATTTCGGCGATGCCTACCGGGTGACGGGCACCTTTTCCGCCATGCACACCGGCGGGCCCTACATCGAGGCCTACCTGGTGTTCGCCCTGCCGTTTGCCGTGCTGTGGGGGCTGAACGCCCGGGGCTGGGTGGCGCGTCTGGCCTCGCTGGCGGCTTTCACCGGAGGAACCTACGCCTTGATGGTGACCTTTGCGCGCGGGGGCTATGCCGGATTTGCCGTGGCGTTAGCGGTCTTCGGCGCCGGGGTGGCCTTCTGGGCGCGCCGGGGACGGGGAAGCGAGCGGCGGGGCATCCTTTTGTCCGTTGCGGCGGCGGCAGCCGCTCTCGCCGTTGCGCTGCCGATTGCTACGGGCCCCTATGCGCAGTCCCGTTTTTCCCATCTCCGTGCGGATATGGACGCCAGGATAGGGCAGTGGAAAGACGCGATCGGCATGATCGACGACACCTGGGCCGCCCGGCTGCTGGGCATGGGCCTGGGCCGCTTTCCCGAGGCCTATTTCCTGAAAAACAAACGCGGCGTGCTGCCCGGGAACTACCGCTTCGAGCAGGCGGACGGCAACGGCTTCCTGCGCCTGGGGGCGGGGGACTCCTACGGCGTGGGACAGATCGTCCCCGTCACGTCCCGGCGGCGCTATGAACTGTCGCTGGATGTTCGCAGTTCGCAAGGGGGCGGGCGGCTGACGGCAGACCTGTGCGAAGGCTATATCCTCAATTTCCGGGATTGCAGGACCTTTGTGGTGGATTCCGGACCTGCCGGGCAGTGGGTTCGGCGCAGCGTGGACTTCGACAGCGGCCGCCTGGGCGGCGCATCGGGATATCTGCCGCGGCGCCCGGTGGTGATCTCTTTCAGCAACCTGCGGTCCGACACCCTGGTCGACGTCGGCAACGTCCGGCTGACCGATGAATGGCGCGACGACCTGGTGGCCAACGGCGATTTCTCCCGCGGCGGCGACCGCTGGTTTTTGCTGACCGACGATTACTCCGCGTGGCGCATCGAAAACGTTTGGCTGCAAACGCTTTTCGACCAAGGCGGGCTCGGGCTCGCCGCATTTACCCTGCTGACGCTCTACCTCTTGCTGCGGTTGGCGCAAGGGACAAGGAAAGGCGATGCCGTCGCCGCCTGCCTGCTGGCCTCGTTCGCGGGCATCCTGACGGTGGGGGTGTTCGGCAGCGTGCTCGATTCCCCCCGTATCTCCCTGCTGTTCTTCCTCTCCCTGTTGCTGGCCCTCAGTCATCTTGAGACGGGCGCACGGCCGCCCCGGCGGGAGCCGAGGTACAGCGGCAGCAGGTAGGCCATGGCCAGGAAGGGCCATATCTCGGACACCAGGTAGGCCAGCCCGGTTACGTTGAACAGATTCTCGCCGAATGGCGGCCATTCCGCCGCTCCGCTGACGACCCGGTCGACCGCCTTTGCCGCCACGAAGGCGGCCAGCGTGGCAAAGGCCGCCCGGTACGGCCGACGGGTGGGCCCGCGCAGCAGCAGCAACAACAGTGCGAGCCCCAGCGCGAAGCCGCTGAGGGCCTCCAGGGATAGCAGCCGACCGAGCACGGACAGCTTGAGCAGCACCGCCGCCGCCAGGAATTTGAGCAGCACCGCCGCCGCGAACACCGCGATCAGCATGGGCACCACCCGCTGCGCCGGCTTGACCAGGGTGGCGGTGAACAGCCCCAGGGCGGTGATTTCCAACATGTACACCAGAGCCTGCTGTGGTTTGAACAGGGAGAAGTCGGCCAGGGTTCGCCAGAATGGGATGAACGGATGGCGCAGGTTGCCGGCGATCAGGGAGGGGAGCTGCAGGCTGAGCTGGGACAGGGCCCACAGGGCGAGCAGCCAGAGTCCGGCATCGATCATGCGCCCGGGCAGAAAACTGCGCCGGCGCCATGCGAGCAGCGCCCGGCCGGGCCAGCGATGGTCCCGGGTCAGCAGGAACAGCAGGGCGCCGGCGAGGACCCCCGCGCCGTTGGTGAGGATGTCCAGATTGGAGGAAACCCGGCCCGGCACGAACATTTGCAGGGTTTCCATCACCAGGCTCAGCAGCGCCCCTGTTTCGGTGGCCAGCATGACCGCTCCCAGTCCCCCGACGCGCCTCCTCAACACGGCGGCGAGCAGATAGCCCAGGGGCAGATAGGCCAGGATGTTGGTCGCGATATCGGTGCGGGTGACGTAACGGGGCCAAGGCGCGACCAGGAAGGCGACCAGGTTCTCGGGGGGCATGCGCCAGTCGCCGAAGGGGTAAAGGCTTCCATACACGATCAGCATCGCGTACATTATCACCCAGAGGTAGGGGCGGACGCGGCGCCGCAGGCTGGGGGTTTCCTGCCGGCCGGGAGGGAGGGGAGTCATTTCGCGAGGCTCATCGTGCTCAAGCTGCGCTTCTTGCAGCAAGCCACGTTAGCACAGGCCGGCCCGCAAGTAAATTTCCGCCGGCGGGTGCCCGCCATAACTCGCCAATCCTGTTTTTTGTGGGGCCTCCGCGGTGAAAACGCCTGACGGGACGGGAAAGACTTTCAGAGAGACGGCTCGATGAATTACGACGTATTCAACGGCGACGCGGACGGGATATGCGCCCTGCACCAATTGAGGCTCGCCTATCCCGCGGAAGGCGAGCTGGTCACCGGGGTGAAGCGCGACATTTCGTTGCTGGGCCGGGTGCAGGCGGGCCGCGGCGACCGGGTGAGCGTGCTGGACCTGGCCATGTCCAAGAATCGCGACGCCCTGCTTGCCCTGCTGGAGCGGGGCGCGCAGGTCGAGTACTTCGACCACCATATCCCGGGCGAGATTCCGCACCATCCCCTGCTGTCTGCGGTGATCGACACCCGCCCGGACGTCTGCACCGGCTTGCTGGTGAACCGGCATCTTCAGGGACGCTTCCCGGCCTGGGCGGTGGTGGCCGCCTTCGGCGACAACATGCGCCAAAGCGCCTTGCGCGCGGCCGAACCCCTGGGCCTCGGCGAACCCCAGCTCGAGCAACTGCGGGAACTGGGGGAATGCATCAACTACAATGCCTATGGGGAGTCGGTGGAAGACCTCCATTTCCACCCTGCGGAACTCTATCGCTTGGTGCACCGCCATCGGGACCCTTTCGGCTTTGTGCGGGAGGAAGCGGCGTTCGAGACCCTGCGCACGGGCTACGCCGAGGATATGGCCCTGGCCTGCGCCGTCCGGCCGGAAACGGAGACCGGCAGCGGCGCCGTCTATATCCTGCCGGATCGGCCGTGGAGCCGCCGGGTGAGCGGGGCCTTCGGCAACCATCTGGCCGGCGCCGCCCCCGGCAAGGCCCATGCCGTGCTCACCCGCCGCAGCGAGGGCGGTTTTCTGGTCAGCGTGCGCGCCCCTCTGGCCAGAGGGACCGGCGCGGAAGCGCTGTGCCGGCAATTCGAAACCGGCGGGGGCAGAAAAGGGGCGGCCGGGATCAACCGCCTCCCCGAAGACCAACTGGGAAGATTCTTGGAACTGTTCGACCAGGGTTTTCGCCCCGGGCGGCCCTGCTAGCAGCCTGTCGGACTTAAAGGAAATCGGCTGCAAATCCACCTGACCGGTCCATATTTCGCCGCTTTTTTGGTCAATAGAACGACTATTGACCTGCAAAATCGACAAAATCTGTCCTCGGCCAGCCGAATTTTCGCTTCGATTCTTCAAGTCCGACAGGCTGCTAGAGGAGGAAAGAGATATGGACAACCTGATCAGCGCCTATGGCGGCCGATTGGTGGACTTGATGGCCGACCCCGTGCGTTGTGCCGGTCTGCGCCGGGACGCCCTTGGCTTCTTTTCCATCGACCTTAACCGGCGCCAGTTGTCCGACCTGGAGCTGTTGCTGAACGGCGGCTACTCGCCCCTCACCGGGTTCATGGGCCGCGCCGACTACGAGGCCGTGCTCGACGGCATGCAGCTCGCGGACGGCACCTTTTGGCCCATGCCCGTCACCCTGGACCTGCCCCGGGACACGGCGGACCGGCTGAAACCGGGCGGCACGGTGGCGCTGCGGGACCCGGAAGGGTTCATGCTCGCGGCGTTGCAGGTGGCGGAGGTATGGCAGCCGGACAAGGCGCGGGAGGCGGAGGCGCTGTTCGGCACCTCCGACCCGGCCGACCCCTGCGTGGCCCGGTTCCTAAAGGAAAGGCAAAGCCACTACGTGTCCGGGCGCCTGGAGGGGGTGTCGCTGCCGCAGCATTACGACTATCCCGCCCTGCGGCTCACCCCGGCGGAGCTGCGCCAGGCCTTTGCGCGCCGCGGCTGGCGCCGGGTCATTGCGTTCCAGGCGCGCCAGCCCCTGCACCGGGCCCAATATGAATTCACCCTGCGCGCCGCCCTGGCCTACCAGGCCAACCTGCTGCTGCACCCGGTCAACCCGGGGTTCGCCGAGGAAGAGCCGGAGCACTTCGCCTTTATGCGCTGCTGCCTCGCCATCCTGCCCCGCTTCCCTTCCGCCACCACCACCCTTGCGCTGCTGCCCCTCTACCCGCGCCAGGCCGGGATGCGGGAGATCCTGTGGCGAGCCATCGTCCAGCGCAACTACGGCTGCACCCACCTGATCGTCGGAGGTGAGCACGGGGAGTCCGGCGCCAGCAGGCGGGGCATGGACCTGTTCAACGAGGACGGCCTGCCCGCCATATCCGAATACCTGAAGACGGTGGAGATGGAACTTATCCCGTTTCCGCGCGTGGTGTACGTGGAGGAGCGCGCCCAGCACATGCCCCAGGAGGAAGTGCCCGAGGGCTCCCGCATCCTGACCCTGCCCGGCGATGAACTGAAACGGCGCCTGGTCGAGGGCTTGAAGATCCCGGACTGGTTCTCGTACCCGGAAGTGCTGGAGGAGCTGCGCAAGGCCTATCCCCCCCGGGACAAACAAGGGGTGACGGTATTTTTTACCGGCCTGTCCGGCGCCGGCAAATCCACCCTGGCCAAGGTGCTGATGACCAAGCTGCTGGAGATGGGGGGGCGCCGGGTCACCCTGTTGGACGGCGATATCGTGCGCAAGCACCTGTCCAGCGAACTGGGCTTTTCCCGCGAGCACCGGGATATCAACGTGCGGCGCATCGGCTACGTGGCGAGCGAGATCACCAAGAACCGCGGCATCGCCATCTGCGCGCCGATCGCCCCGTACCAGGTCACCCGCCGCGATGTGCGCGCCATGATCGAGCCGCTGGGGGGCTTTTTCGAGATCTACGTGTCCACTCCCCTGGAGGTGTGCGAACAGCGCGACCGGAAGGGGCTTTACGCCAAGGCGCGGGCCGGCATCGTCAAGGAATTCACCGGGGTCTCCGACCCCTACGAGGTGCCCGAAGCGCCGGAGCTGATCCTCGACACCAGCGAGATCGGCGTGGACGAGGCGGTGCAGCGGATATTGCTGAAGCTGGAGCAGGAAGGCTATCTGAGATAGCCCGTTTCGGCCTCTCAATAGAGCTTGATCTCGGTCCACAGCCGGCTCAGCATGCGCCGCTTGCGCCGGTCCAGGTCCTGTAGCTGCTCGAGCTTGGCCAGCACCTGCCGGTCGGGGAAGATCCCCTGGTTGTGGGCAATCTCCGGCTTGATGTAGCGCATCGCGGCCAGATTGGGGTTGCCCGAGCCGATCATGTTGGTCAGGGCCGCGGAATTCTCCCCGTCCAGCATGAAGTTGATGAAGCGGTGGGCCAGGTCCGGCCGGGGGGCGTCCCTCGGGATCACCATGTTGTCGATGGCCAGCACCGCCCCCTCCTTGGGAATGGCATAGCCGATCCGGATGCCCCTGCCCGCCTTGACCGCCGCGTCGTTGGCCTGGAACATGTCGCTCGAGTAGCCGTGGGCGAGCCAGATGTCCCCCGTGGACAACAGGCGGATGTAGCTGGTGTTGTTGAACGCCGCCCAGTAGGGCTTGGCGCGGATGATTACCTGGGCCGCCTGGCGCCAGTGGGCCTCGTCCGGGTCGTTGACCGAATAGCCCAGGTATTTGAGGGCGGCGGCCATCAGCTCGCGCTGGTCGTCCAGCACGGTCACCCGGCCCTTCAGCTTCACCAGGTATTTGGGGTCGAACAGCGCGGCCCAGGTGTCGGTCGGGATGCCGAGTTGCTTGATCTTTTGCTCGTTGTAGCCGATCAGGGTGACGGTATAGGCGTAGGGCACAGAATACACGTTGCCCCGGTCGAAGGGGCTGTCGAGAAAGGCCGGGTTGATATTCCTGAGGTTGGGCAGTTGCCGCTTGTCCAGCGGCAGCAGGGCGTGCTGTTTGATCAGGGCCTCCACCGCGTTGCCGGTGGGCACCAGCAGATCGTAGCCCTTCGCCCCCGCCGCCAGCTTGGCCAGCAGCTCGTCGTTGGAACCGTAGGTGTCGTACACCACCGAGCAGCGGCACTCCTGCTTGAATTTCTCCAGGGTCTGCGGCGCGATGTAGTCGTTCCAGTTGTAGATGTGCAGCACGTCCGCCGCGCGGGCCATGGGCGCCGCCAGGACCCCCAGCAGGGCCGCCACCATGAGGGCCGCGAAGCCCAGCCGATATCCGTGGATTTTCATTCCCATAAACTCCTCCCGATAATTTAGGACCTGTTAAGCATTAAGTGTTACACGCGTTACCCCCAGAAAGCCCGCAGGCAAGGCGCGGGGAGGAAGGCGTATTCCACGCTGACGAGCCGCAACGCCGCATGCGGGCTTTCTGGGGGATAACCCTCCGGGGCGGCGAGGATTCGGGCCCATGGCGTTGTTGCAGGTTCCTTGTGTGGAATAACCACACGGCGTCACC
>JAJZUU010000072.1 GCA_021848325.1 Pseudomonadota bacterium
CTTCGCTCTTGCCGGCCACATAGCGGTGAATTTTGCCGATAGCGTCCTGAACGTGTTCCAGGTAGTCCCGGTCGCGCGGTTCCTTACTCATAGCGGTCTGGCCTCCTGGATTACCTGCTCGCGGAATTTCGCTGGGAGATCAAGAGCGGTCAGAATGTCCACCGATACGCCCAGCTCCTTCTCGATGGCGTTCTGCAAGCGGACCATATCGAGAAGGGTGGTGCCCCTGGGAACGTCCACTAGGAGGTCCACATCGCTGGCTTCGGTATCTTCCCCATGCAGGACAGAACCGAACACCCGGACGTTCCGGGCGCCTAGACGCGCGGCAATTTGCAGCACGGCGTTGCGATGGCTTTGGAGGGCTTCAGAGGGTTTCATGGATTGCCTCAGTCAATCACGAAATTTGATTTCACTATAAGGCAACGCGATAAGGAAATCAACTACGAAATTCAATTTATGATTTACGTTACGCTACGCGACAAATTGAAGATATCAATCACGGAATTTGGATGCCCAAAATCAACCGCTAAGATCGGGAGTGGAGCGGAAATAGTGATTTATAGAGGTGCCCCAAAGAAAAACTCCCGTGGGCCATAGGCCCACGGGAGGCATGTTACGAGCTTACGCGCTCTTCCTCAGTCCGCTGACCGAAGGGCCGGCGCGGGCCCGGCCGTAGCGGCCGTGACGATGCTTACAACTCGGCGCGGTGATCCTCCCCGCGCTCGCTCCTTTGCTCGACCCCGTGGCCGAAGTTGAACATGTCCATCAGGTCGCCGATGGCGGGACGGTTGAGGGGCACGTAGGGGTTGTCGTCGGCGGCGACCGGGTTGGGCAGGTTGTCCCGGCTACGGTCTGACAGCGGCTTCAGTCCCCAGTTTTGCTCGATGAATTTGAGGATCGAGGCGTGGTCGGTGTAGCTGTGCAGCACGTGGCCCTTCCTGGCGAAGGGGGAGACCGCGATCATCGGGATGCGGGTGCCGTCGCCGAAGAAGTCCACCGGCTGGACGTAGCCCGAGTCGTAGTAGCCGCCGCCCTCGTCCATGGTGATGAGAATGGCGGTGTGGGCCCACAGCTTCTTGTTGCCCTTCACCCGGCGGATGACGTCCTTGACGAAGTTCTCGTAGCCGGACATGGTGGCGTTGGCCGGGTGGCCCGCCATGCTCTCGAAGGGGCGGATGAAGGCCACCGCCGGCATGGTCTTCTCGTTCAGCACGTCCTGGTAGAAGTCGGTCACGTCCTGCAGGTTGGCCTTGAGGGGACCGGTCATCACCGCCTTGAACTCGGTCAGGGGATCGCAGATGGAGCAGTACTCGCTGGTGGGGTTGCCGTTGTTGCGTCCGCCGCTGTACCACTTCCAGGAAATCCCCTTGGCGGACAGGGACTCGGCGATGGTGGGCACGGTCTGCGGGGGCAGGGTGAAGTTGTTCGGACCCAGGGGTTTCAGTTCGCCGGCCGGGGTATAGCCCGGGCCGTAGTTGTTCACCAGGTAATAGGTCCCCGGCGCGCAGTTGCCGCCGTTGAAGGCCTTGCCCGGCAGGCCGTTGATGCGGTCCATGATGGCCGCCACCCCCGGCTGGCCGGGATCGGAGCAGTTCACGTAGGAACCGCCGGAATAGCCGTCCCGGGTGTAGAAGTTGTTGGTGCCGGGCTGGGGATCGGGGTTCTCGATCTGGTTGGCGGGCGGCACGTCAGGCACGCCGTCCAAGTTGTGGAAGCCCACGTCGCCCGTCACGATGGCGAAGAAGTTGGCGCCGGTGCCGCCCATGACGGCCTGGTGGTAGTTGTCGCTGATGGCGTATTGGCGGGCCAGTTGGCGGAAGTAGGGGGCGTCGCCGGTGCTCATGTTGTAGAAGCCCATGGCCACGCCGCCCTGGTAGGTGTTGGCGGGGGTCATGGGAGGATTGTTCTGGGGGCCGGTACCCACGGTCTCGCCCACCCAGGTGAAGAGGTCCATCTTGCCCTGGTCGTACTGCTGCCACATCTGGAAGAAGCGATGGGCCGGGTCGCCGGTGTGGGCGTCATAGCTCACGTACTTGGTGATCTGGAACGGGCCGTTGGGCAGGTCGGCGGGGAAACGGGCATCGGGCACGCCCTGGGACTGGCCGGTGGCGTAGGTGGTGTTGGGCTGGGGCAGGGTGGCGTAGGGGCCGGCCTGGGCGGGGTCGATCCTGTACAGGTTGAGGTTGCTGGCCTGCTGCTGGGCCGCCTTGGCGAAGTTGGGGCCGGGGCTGCCGTCGGCGTTGATGATCCCTTCGGACAGCAGGTTCTTGACGCTCTGCCCGCGGCCCGGCCGGTAGCCGCCGAACAGGTTGTCGAAGGTGTGGTTCTCGCCGATGATCACGATCACGTGCTCGATCGGGGTCAGGGTCCGCTGCCGGGACTGTTCCGTTCCGTTGTCGGCGTGGACCGACGCCATGTGGCCGACGAAGGCGATGCTCATGGCCATCGCCGTCAGCCTGGGAAAGTGGTTGGTTTCCATAATTCAAGGGCTCCTCTCGAAAATTGGCTGGTTGGAATCGTTCGCTTGGCGGTGGGAGAAGGCATCCGGCGGCGCCGGCAGGGGGGACCTCTGTATCCGCCTTTTCCCGGTGCCGCCTTCGATCGCGCATCGAAGGGTTCCGCAGGAAGTTGCCGGATCAGCATAGTTCGGCAACAAGTCATCCCCATGGCATAGGGATTAAGGTTTCTTGACAGCATGCCGCCGCCCTGGAAGCGGCTTGAAAGCCCACCGCGTTTGGCATAGCATGGGACACGACCCTAACAAGGAAGGGCGCGAAATGGGACGAAAGGGAGGATGGATCGCCGCCGTGATGCTGGCGCTCCTGGCGGGGCCGGCCCGGGCCGACATCTATGCCTTTACCGACGCCAGCGGCATCATGCATTTCAGCGACGTGCCGGACGACAGCCGCTACGCCCTGTTCCTGCGCACGCCCAAGCCGGCCGGGACGGGGGCGGCCACCGGCGCCACCCCGGCCGCCGCGCCCCTGCGGGAACACTACCGCAGCTACATCGACGACGCCGCCAGGACCTACCAGGTGGAGGCCGCCCTGCTGCGGGCGGTGATCTCCGCGGAGTCCGGCTACGACCCGCGGGCGGTCTCCCCCCGCGGTGCGATGGGGCTGATGCAGCTCATGCCGGACACCGCCAGGCGCTATGGCGTGGCCGATCCCTACGACCCGGCCCAGAGCATCCGCGGCGGGGCGCAATACCTGCGCGACCTGCTGCGCCTGTTCGGCAACGATCTCAAGCTGGCCCTGGCGGCCTACAACGCCGGGGAGAAGGCCGTGGTGCGCTACGGCAGGCGCATCCCGCCCTACCGCGAGACTCGGGCCTACGTGCCTAGGGTGCTGCGTTACTACCGGCAATTCCGGGCGCAGATGTAGCGGCCGCGCCCCCCTGGACCGGCGCCTGGGGCTGCGCGGGGGCGTAGGCGAACACCCACTCCGAGTACTTGGTCTTGTCCGAAAACTGGCGGTCTTCCGGGGTGTCGAAGTGGGCGATCTTGAGGGGCGCCCCCTCGGATTTGCTGTGCACCCCCATGATCCCGCCGTCCGGGGCCCGGACCAGCCCCCAGTCCGGCTTGCCGGTCATGGGGTCCGGATAGATCTGGCGCAGATAGCGCTGGACGGTGAGATAGCGGTTGTCCCGGAGCAGGTCTTCCAGGTTCCGGGGGAAGTGCTTCACCGCTCCCGGCGTCCGCTCATAATAGAGGCCGATGGCCCGGCGGAAGGCGTCGCCCACGAACAGCAGTTGCTGCTCCTTTTCCCGCTGCCGGGCGGTGTGCCACAGCTCCCCGGTGGCCGCCAGCACCGCCCCCAGGATGGCGATGGCGAACAGCAGCCCGAGATAGGTGAAGCCGCGCTGGTGCCGGGTGCGCGGCGGCGGAGGCATCGTCGTCACCACTCGCTGAACGGGGTGCCGTCCCGCCCCTTGCCGGGGGCACCGCTCTTGACGTCGTAGACGCCCCCCTGGGAGGGGTCTTCCGGGGGGATCACGACCCAGGTCCCGGCGCTGCCGGTGATGGGATCGGAGGGGATGCTGCGCAGGTACTTCCGGGTCGCCAGGTCCTCCAGGGTGTCCGGATAGCGGCCGCGATCGCCGTAGTATTTGTCGATGGCGTCGCGCATGGTGTTCAGGTCCTGACGCAGCACCGCCTCCTTGGAGTGCTCCACGCTCTTGAAATAGCGCGGCACGGCGATGGTCAGCAGGGTGGCGATGATGGCCATCACCACCAGCAGTTCAATCAGGGTGAAGCCCGTGGCCAGGCCCGGGCCGGTTCTTCGTCTCACCATTTGCGGTAGGGTATCCCGTTGAGCCCCACCCCGTCGGACAGGGAATACACGTCGTACACGTCCTTGCCCTCCTGGGGGTCGTCCGGCGGACTCTGGTAGCTGCGCTTGCCCCAGGTGTCGGCGGCGGGAACGTCGGCCGGCGCCATGGGGTCCCGGGGCAGGCGCCGCAGGAAATAGATCTTGTTCTTGCCGCCGCTCTTGGCGTCGTCCATGCCGTCCACCAATGCATCCAGCGACTTGGGATAGCCCGACTCGTCGGCCGCCTTGGTCACCCTGCCCTCATCCGCCGCCTGTTTGTAGGCGTCGATCGCGGTTCGGATCTGGCGCAAGGCCATGCGCAGATCCGATTCCTTGTTGCGTTTCACCACAAGCTGGGCCACCGGCAGCGCCACGCTGGCCAGCACCGCGACGATCGCCACCGTGACCACCAGTTCGATCAGGGTGAAGCCGCCGCCGGGGGTGTGACGCCTCATCTCGCGAGCCATGGCGCGTCTATCGGGGAGGGCCGCCCGGGGCCGCGGGGGGAGCGGGTGGATTCAGCGGCCCGAGGGGCGTCGGCCGGCTGCCGGGCGCGGCCGGGGGTACGGCCGGATGCTGCAGTTCCGGCAACGGCGGCCGCACCTGGGTCGGCTGCACCTGGAAGCCGGGTCCCGGCAGCGCGGACCTCAGCCCCAACGCCGCTCCGCCGATATCGGCGTCGGTGCCCCCGGAAAACTCGGCGTCCACCGCCGCCGGACGGGTGATGTTGCGCACGATGTGGGGGGTGATGAGCAGCACGATCTCGGTCTTGTTCTTGCTCTCGTTGTTGCTGGAAAAGAGCCGCCCGGCGATGGGCAGGTCGCTCAGCCCCGGCACCTTGTTGGCGGTGTTGCTTTCCTGGTTGTTGATCAAGCCCGCCAGGACCTGGGTTTCGCCGTCCTTGAGGCGCAAGGTGGTATCGGCGTTGCGGGTGCCCACCTGGTAGGTGAGGGTCCCGTTCGGGCTGGTGATTTGCTTCACGATGCTGCTGACCTCCAGCCCCACCTTCATGGACACCTCGTCGTCCAGGGAGATGGTGGGCTTCACGCTCAGCTTGAGGCCCACGTCCAGATAATTCACCGACTCGGACACGCCCACGTTGGCGGTGGAGGTGGTGGTGATCACCGGCACCCGGTCGCCGATCAGGATCTTGGCCTCCTGCTGGTTCTTCACGCGGATGCGGGGATTGGCCAGCAGCCTGGTGTTGCCGTCCTGGCGCTGCAGGTTGATGGTGAGCGCGGGATCGTTCACGGTGAGGTTGATCAGGCTGGAATCGCGATTTTTCCACTGGCTCAAGGGGAGGGTGACCTGGCCGCCGGAGGAGGTGCCGGCCAGGCCGTAGCTGATCTGGTTGGGATACTGAATCCCCAGGTTCTGCAGCCAGGTGGTGTTGACCTCCAGCACCTCCACCTCCAGCATCACCTCCGGCTCGGCCATGTCCTGCAGCCGGATGAGCTTTTCCGCCATGGCCACCGCCTCGGGGGTGTCGCGCATCACCAGCAGGTTGAGCTTTTCGTCGATGAACACGTCCCGGGTCTTCACCAGGGTCTTGATCATATTGAGGGTCTGCTTGACATCGGCATTGGTCAGATAGAAGGCGCGCACCACCGTCTCCTGGTAATCCCGCTGCTTGGCCGGGGTGTCGGGGTAGATCAGCACGGTGTTGTCGTTGAGCACTTTTTGCGCCAACTGGTTGGTGGCCAGGAGCAGCTTGACGGCATCGGCGATGGTGGTGTTCTTGACGAAGATGGTGGCCTTGAGATCGGGCCGCACATCCTTGTCGAAAATGAAATTGACCCCGGCGGCCCGGGAGATCACCTCGAACACCGCCTTCAGGCTGGCGTCCCGGAACTCCAGGGTGACCGGCTTCTTGAGGCTGGCCTTGAGCCCCGTGACGGCGACGGCCTGGTCCACCTTGCGCTGGTCGATGCGCCGCAGCAGGTCGCTGGCGGCGTGATCCCTGGGGTCCTCCGCCAGCACGGCCTGCAGCTTGGCGCGCGCCTCGTCCATGTCTCCCTTGCGGAACAGCTTGTCCGCTTCCTCCACCTGGGCCCGATGCCGCCTGCCGACGGCCACCTCCTCTAACCCCGCCTGCCCCCTGGCATTATTGGGATCGGTCGCCAGCACCCGCCGATAGCCCGCCTCGGCCTCGTCGAAGTGCCCGTTCAGGAGAGCGCTGTCGGCGTCGACCAGCAACTGGTCGAGGTACCTTTCCCGCTCCCGGAACAGGGTGATCCGATAGTCCAGGTTGGACGGGTTGTCCCTGGCGGCCTTCTCCAGTTGCGACAGGCCCTCCCCCACCTTGCCGTCGGCAATCAGCCGCTTGCCCTCCAGGAAGGCCGGGTTCACGGTGGCGCATCCGGCCAGCAGCGCGGCCAGCGCGAGGGCCGACAACACTCGCAACGTACGGCCCCGCGGACCGCGATTATCTGGGGTCAATCCAGCCCTCCGATCTGTATGGTTTGTTTTATGTTCAGCGGCAGATAGGTGAGCGTCATCAGCGGCGGCTCGATCGATTCCACCCGATAGCTGCCGTCGAGCACGTCGCCGCGCTTCACCACGTAATTGCGGTCCTGCCTGGACAAAAACACCGTCAATTGCCCGTCCTCCAGCATCTTCCCCAGGTAGGCGAAGGGCAGGGGCGGCGCGGACGGGGGCTGCGGCCGCGACGGCTTGGGCGGCGGGGGGACGTACCAGCTTTGCGAAGCGAAGGCGTCGCCGACCTCGTCCTGCGCCGGCGGGCGCCGCAGCAGGTCCAGCCTGAGGCCCGCCCCGCCTTCCTTGCCCAGCCCCGGCTGCGGGCGGGCCGCCTCCCTGCGCCCCGGCCGCCCGGGTTGCGCCAGATCGTCCGTCCCGTCGTCCCCGGCGTGGATCCAAGCCACCGCCGCCAGGGTCGCCGCCAGCGCCACCCCGAGCCACCACCGCCGCTGGGTTTGCGACAGCGCCATCACTGCCCCGCCAGATAGAGGCTGAACCGGACCCTGGCCTCCACCGTCCCGCTCCCGATGTTTTCCCGCTTGAAGCTGACCCCTTCCAAGGCGGCGGCCGGGATGTCGTTCAGCACCTGCTCGATGAACTTGCGAATCTGCACGTAGCTGCCCGTTACCGGCAGGCCGATGCGATAGACCGCCAGCTTGGCGCCTTTTTCCCTGCCGAATTTGTATTCCCCTTGGTCCAGGCTGAGCGACTGGTCACGGGCCGCGCCGTAGACCTTGTCCAGCCAGTCCGGCAGGCTCCGGGCAGGGGGGAACGCCCGGTAGAACACCGCCAGGCGGGATGCGTCTCCGCCCACACCTACGCCCCCTTCCCGCACCATCCGCCGGGCGAGCTCCCGCGCCGACTGCGCCGCCTGGCGCGCGTCCGCGAGCTGGGTTCGGGCCGGCACCACCAGCGCCAGGTAGAACGCGGCGGCGGACACCGCCAGCGCCATGCCCGCCACCCCGTGCCAGCCCAGGCGGCGCAGCCAGTGCTCGGCAATCCAGCGCCACCGGTTCATGGCCGCTCCACCCAGGCGGCAGTCACGGAAAAGCGCACCGGCCTTTGCGGGTCTTTCTCCTGGATCTGGTGGTTTACCAGCACCACCTCCCCCAGGGCGGGCTCCTGTTGCAGGCGCTTCAGATATTGCACCATCTCGTCCAGTCCTTTCGCCTCCGCCCCGATGCGCACCAGCCCCTTCTGCACGTCCGGGTCCAGGGTCAGCAGCGCCACCTGTTTGCCCTTGGTGGACTCGATCGCGGCGAACAGCGCCTGCCACGGCACCGCCAACCGGCGCAGCACGGCGTTAGCATCCCTGGTCTGCTGTGCGATTTCCGCCTCGTCCCCCGCTACCCTGGGCGCCCGGGGCCTCCCCTGGCGGGCCGTGCGGTGCGCCTCGGCCGCCCTGGCGGCCCAGCGGGACGCCTCCTGACGCAGGTTCCAATACTGGGTGCCCACCGCCGCCAGCAGGGCCAGGCCCGCCGCCAGCAGGGCGAGGCCGGCCCAGATGGCGCGCCGTCTGCGCCGGTAGTCGAGGGCCAGCGGCCGCATCCCGCTCACCCGCACAACGCCATGGCGTATGCCGCGTCTCCGACCGGGGAGAAGCCGGGAAGGGGCGCGAGCTTGAGGCTGTGGGCCGACCAGGCCCCGGCGGGCAGGCTGAAGCCGGGGGCCTCGGGGAGGTGGAGGAACACCTGGGGGCGGGCTTCGCCGGCCTCGCCCAGCAGCAGTTCCCGCTCCAGGAAGCACGGCAGTTCGTCCTGCCATGCCTCCCCCAGGCGCCAGGAGCGGAAGCTGCGCCACTGGTCGTGGCCCAGCGAGGCGAGGCACAGCCTGCCCGGCTCGGCCAGCAGGAAGAAGCGCTCCTGACCGTGCATGGCGCGGCGCCAGTGGTTGAAGGCGGACATGGCATAGGGCTGCAGCGAGCACAGGCGCAGGGTGGAGCCCTTGAAGACCTCCCGGATCCCCGCCAGCAGGGCCTGTTCCACGGCGCTGGCCACCTGGGGATGCCCCGGCCCTTCCTCGCTCCAGCGGAATTCCCACTGGGCCGCGTCTGCGCCGTGCACCTCCGCGAAGGTATGGCGCACCCAGGCCGCCCTCTCCTCGTCCGTCACCAGTTGATCGCTCCAGGGCACCAGCAGATAGCGCACGAAGTGGTTGGACAGAATGACGGTGGCGTCCGCCCGCCGCCAATGGGCCCCCTTGAGGGCGCCGGCCAGCGCCGCCAGGGCGGGCTGCCAGCCGTCCGCGGTACAGGCCAGGATCTCCTTCGCGCTGACCCGGGGACGCATCCCCCTGGCCAGACGCACCAGGATCACCCGGTCCGGGCGCAGCACCACCCGCACCCGGTCACGCCACGAAAGTGACACGATTGATCTCCTGCAAGGTGGTTTCCCCGCTGCGCACCAGGTCCAGCGCCGCCTCCCGCAGATAGCGGGTACCGTTGCGGCGCGCCGCCTCCTTGACGCGGCGGATGGGCTCCCGGGCGACGATCAGCTCGCGGATCTCGTCGTTCAGGCTCAGCAACTCGGCCACCGCCTTGCGCCCCTTGAAGCCGGTGCCCCGGCACTGGCCGCAGCCGCGCCCGACGACGAAGCGGAATTCTCCCGCCGCCCCCGGCGCGATCCCGGAATCAGCCAGCAACTGCGGCTCCGGCTGCTCCTCCGCGGCGCAGTGGGGACACACCACCCGGATCAGGCGCTGGGCCAGGATGCCATTCAGGGCGGAAACGAAGCTGTAGGGGTCCACCCCCATGTGCATGAAGCGCCCGATCACGTCGAACACGTTGTTGGCATGCACCGTGGTCAGCACCAGATGGCCGGTGAGGGCGGACTGCACGGCGATCTGGGCGGTCTCCGGGTCGCGGATCTCCCCCACCATGATCTTGTCCGGGTCGTGCCGCAGGATGGAGCGCAGGCCGCGGGCGAAGGTGAGCCCCTTCTTCTCGTTGACCGGGATCTGCAACACCCCCGGCAACTGGTATTCCACCGGGTCCTCGATGGTGATGATCTTGTCCTGCCCGTGGTTGATCTCGGAGATCGCGGCGTACAGGGTGGTGGTCTTGCCGCTGCCGGTGGGGCCGGTCACCAGCACCATCCCGTAGGGCTCCGCCGCCAGGCGCCGGAAGTGGGCGATGGAGGCCGCGTCGAACCCCAGGTGGTCGAGCCGCAGCCCCTGCACCTGGTCGGACAGGGTGCGCCGGTCGAGAATCCGCAGCACCGCGTCCTCGCCGTAGATGCTGGGCATGATGGAGACCCGGAAATCCACCTCGCGCCCGCGGATGGTCACCTTGAAGCGCCCGTCCTGGGGGATGCGCCGCTCCGCGATGTCCAGCTCCGACATCACCTTGATTCGGGAGATCACCTGCTCCGCCAAGTCCAGCCCCGGCATGCCCCCCACCGCAGTGAGCACCCCGTCGATGCGGTATTTGATCACCAGGCCGGCGGCGTCGCTCTCCAGGTGGATGTCGCTGACGCTGCTCTTCAGGGCGTCGTAGAGGGTGGAGTGCACCAGCTTGACCACCGGGCTGGTGTCTTCGCTGATGGACTTGAGGGAGAGGTCCTCCACCCCGGCCAGTCCCTTGCCGTCGCGGCCGCTGTCCGGCAGCAGGCTGTCCATGGCCCGCAGGCTTTCCTCGTGGCGCGACAGATAGGCGGCGATGTCCGCCGCGTGCGCCAGGTGCCAGGCTGCGGGCTGCCCCAGCCGGGCCTCGGCCCATTCCTGCAACTCCGGGTTGAACGGGTCGGCAAACACCAGCAGCAGGGAGCTGTCGGCCTCGCGGAAGGCCACGCACTCGCGCCGCAGCGCCTCGGTGAACGGCAGCACGTCGAACGCCGCGGCCAGGCGGTGGAGCTCGGTCATGTCCAGGGCGGGGTAATGGAAGGCCCGGGCCAGACTGGCCACGAACGCCGCCGGCGGCAAGCCCGACTGCTCCTCCAGCGCCTCCAGCAGGCGCCGCCCGCTGCGCCGCGCCTGTTCCCGGGCTTCGCGTATCCGGGCGGGACTGATCGGCGTCGCCATGCCTACTTCCTCAGGATGCGCCGGCTTCACTGAATGCTCCCTGCCAAGTCGAAGATGGGCATATACATGAGGATCACGATGCCGCCGATCACCAGCCCGATCAGCGCCATCAGGATCGGTTCGAACAGCCGGGTGAACCATTCCACCCAGCGCGCCATCTCCTCGTCGTAAAACCCGGCGATGCGTTCCATCATCTCGCCCATCTTGCCGGTGCGCTCGCCCACCCGCAGCATGCGCAGCGCCACCGGGGTGGTGAGCCCGTTGGCCTCCATCGCCCGGGAGATGGGAAGTCCCTCCCGTATCCCCTTGCCGGCCAGCCCCAGCTTCCCGCGCAAAGCGGGCTGCAGCAGCCCGGCCACCATCTCCATGGCGGTCACGATGGGGATGCCGCCGTGGAGCAGCATCCCCATGGTACGGTAGCAGCGCGCCAACTGGTAGAGCCGCATCCGCTCGCCCAGGGCCGGGATCTGCCACAGCTTGGCGGCCAGCCAGCGCCGCGCCGAAGAACGGGAAAGCCCGTAGCCCGTCCCCGCCGCCAGGGCGGACAGGCCCAGCGCCACACCGGCGCCGTTTTCATCCAGCAGGCTGCCCCAGCTCAGCAGCAGCGACGACAGCCAGGGCAGATTGGTCCCGGTGCCTTCGTAGATCTTGCTGAATTTGGGCACCACGTAGCCCATCAGGAACAGCAGCACCAGCCCCCCGACCACCATCAGCAGCACGGGATAGATGGAAGCGCCGACGATCTTCTTGCGCACCGCGTCCAGTTGGGTTTGATAGGCCACATAGCGCGTCAGGGCCTGGCCCAGGTCCCCGGTGCGCTCGCTGGCCCGCACCGTGGCCACGTACAGCGCCGGGAACACGGCAGGGAACTGGCCGAGGGCGGCGGAGAGGGACTGGCCCTCGTAGAGATGGGCGATGATCTGTTCCAGGATCTTTTGCGTCTCCCCGCGCTGCTCCTTTTCCGACAAGGCCTCCATCGCTTCGATCAGGCTCAGCCCCGCGTCCAGCAGGGACAGCAGCTCCTGGCTGAAGAGCACCAGAGGAAAGCGGGTGCGGCGCTTGAGCAACCAGCCGGAAAACGATTCCTTCTGCCTGATGCTCAAGATTGCGTAGCCCTGGCCCCTGGCCTGGAGCAGCGCATCGTTTTCGCTCGTCGCCTCCAGGTAAAGCGCGGTCACGCCTTCCTTGTTCCGCAGCCCTTTGACCTCGAAACGCATGGCGTCTCAATCACCAACTGGTGATGTCTGCCGCTTCGCCGCTGCCCCCCGGCTGGCCGTCCTTGCCGTAGGAAAGCAGATCGTAGTCGCCGTGTTCGCCGGGTTGCCGGTAGACATAGGGTTTGCCCCACGGGTCCGGGGGAACCTGCTTCCTGAGATAGGGCCCGTCCCATTTGGGCTCGTTGGCCGGGCGCGTGAACAAGGCCGCCAGGCCCTGCTCGGTGGTGGGATAGTGTCCGGTGTCAAGACGGTATTGGTCGAGCGCCTTTTCCAGGGCATCGACCTGGGCCTTGGCGGTCTTGACTTCCGACTTGCCGATCTGGGCGAAGTACCTGGGGGCCACATAACCCGCCAGCAGGCCGATGATGACCATCACCACCAGCAGTTCGAGCAGGGTGAATCCGGCGGCCGCCTTTCTTGAAACCATCGACTTCGTCGCATCCATCAGATCGCATCCATTTGGTTATCGAGAAATACCTCGACCGCGCCAACCGTTCACCGCCGGAAGCCGCCGGCGGGGCAATGACCTGGGCCCTCTCCCCTTGCCCGGGGGAAGGGGCGCCGTCGCTTCGACGTCTTTCACGTCAGCAAAGATACAGGATTCTACGGAAACTCTATTGCAAAATCATAACACCGTTTCCCGCGAGACGCGTGTCTGGAAAGCCTGTGTCAAGTGTAGGCCAACATGTCGATTCTGTCAGGACGATGTCCAGAGGAGGGGCGGATTTGCCGCATATATTTATGATTTTGGAATATTACAATCTTTTAAGCGTCCAGCATACGGGGGGTACATCATCGCAAAATATTACGGCAAAACATATGCCCGGGCCCTTGCCGAGCGCTCGGTGTGCCACGCCCAAGTACCCATTACCCGGGACGGCGTGCACAGATCGGCCGCAATGACTGCCACAACGGGGCCAGCGGGGGCGTAGCCGCGGTCCTGCTCAAGAGCTCGGCGCCATGTCCAGGCTCGCCGCGGCCGGGGCATTGGGCCCGGACGTATGGGATGCACTGCGCTACCTGGACAATCCCGGGCGAATGGCGGTAAAGGCGGGCAAGGTATAGAGAAGGGCAACCGTACTCGAAGAAGTAGAAGCTGTAGTAAGGCAGGTACAGCAGTTGCGGCAGCAGTTTCAGCGATGAATCAAAGGATTATTTTTTCCCCCGGAGCCGGGCTGTAAATAATTTCGACAGTCGCGGGGAAACAGGCAAGGTGGGAAGAACGGCCGTCGGAAGGCCCGGGGGAGCCCCCGCCCGGTGGCCAAGGGGGCGGGGCGCGGTGGTCAGTTCCAGTCGTCGCCGGAGGAGAAATCGTCGCTGATCCCCCCGGCATCGTCCCAGGAGGAATCACCTTGGCCGATGCCGAAGTCGTTGCCGCCCATGTCGTCGGGCGCACCGCCCCAGGAGTCACCGCCCGGGACGGGCCCGGCCTGGGACCCGCCTTGGCCACGGTCGAGCAGGCCGTGGGCGAGCGCCTCGCCGGCGGCGATGCCGGCACCGATGCCCAGGCCAGTGGCAAGTCCGCTGCCTAGGGAAGACCCCAGGCCGCCGCCGGGGGCGGGGCCGGCCGGTCCCCCGTAGGGCCCGGCGGGGTAAGGGCCGTTGCCCATCCCGTTGGGCGCCGGCATATACTGCCCGCCCCGGTTGCGGGCCGCCATGGCGCGCGCCAGGAGGACCACCAGGGCCAGTCCGCCCAGGGCCAGCAGGATCATCCCCCAGGGCAGACCGGCGGCCCTCTTGCCCGCCCCGCCGCCGGCGGCGATCCTGGCCTTCAGCTCCCGCACGGATTCCGGTTTGGCGAACGGCAGGCCGGGGGCCAGGGACTCGGCCGCCTTCAATTCCCGGGCGGCCTGGGGCAATGCCCCGCTGCCGGCCAATATCTGTGCCGCGACATAGTGGGCCTTGGCGCTGTTGGGGTGAGCCTTCAGCACCACGTCCATCATCTGCCTGGCCTCCATCATGCGCCCCGAATGGGCCGCCTGGTATACCTGATCCAGGGTCGGCACCGTGTCCGCCAGGGCAAGGGAAGCAAACATTCCCATCGCCCACAGCGCCAAAAGCAACCGCAACCAAGCCAGGCCTGCGGGCCCGGCGCCGCCGAATTCGTTCGCTTTGCCCATTTCACCTCTCCTTTCGATCCCTTGAGCACATAGCCCGCTGCCCGTGGCGCTATTCTACTCGCTGTTCGATCCAAAGGTATCCCTCTCCGGGCACCCTCGGTTTTCACCCCGTAAGGCAGCCCGCGGTGGGATTGGTTCCGTGCCGTTCGACGGCCCCGGCCCTCAGTGCCCTTCCTTGGCCATATTGATGGTGTACTTGGGGATTTCGACCACCAGGTCGGCGCCGTCCACCCGCGCCTGGCACGACAGCCGGGAGGTGGGCTCCAGGCCCCAGGCCCGGTCCAAGAGGTCGTC
>JAJZUU010000006.1 GCA_021848325.1 Pseudomonadota bacterium
CCCCCTCTGTACGATATGCACCGGAACGTCGGCGAGGAAGAAACGGGGCTTTCTGGGCATAGCGGTCTCCATGCATCATTCATGACCATAAGCATAGCCTAGCACAAAACGGCTCTGACCCCTTATCTTAGCCAAACGGCTCTGCCCCCTTATCTCTGACCCCTTATCTCTGTATCCCTGGGCAACCAGATCAGGGGGCTGCTCTCGGAATTTGGCATCGTGATACCGAAAGGTATCGATGTCATCGCCAAACGGGTGCCGGAAATACTGGAAGACGGCGAGAACGGCTTGCCTGGAACGATGCGGCGCTTGCTCGAACGTCTGAGCGCCAACCTGAAAGAGATGGATCGCCAAGTGAATGAACTGGAGAAGCAAATCCGATTGTGGCACCTGGAGAACGAAGCGAGCCGCAAGCTGGAAGCGATCCCGGGGATCGGGCCGATCACGGCCAGCGCCATTGTTGCCACCGTAGGCGATGCTCGCGAATTCAAGAACGGCCGGCAGATGGCGGCGTGGATGGGGCTGGTACCCAGACAGAATTCCAGCGGCGGCAAGCAAACCCTGCTGGGCATCAGCAAGCGTGGCGACACCTATCTGCGCACCTTGCTGATCCACGGGGCGAGAGCGGTGACCCGGTTTGCCGAGAAGAAATCGGAGCCGGATAGCTGGCTCAGAAAACTGATGGGCAGGCGCAACAAGAACGTAGCGGCGGTTGCCTTGGCCAACAAGAATGCCCGAATCGTATGGGCGCTCTTGGCCAAAGACAGCATGTTCCGCCTGCATTACACCCCGGTGGCCGTAACTGCCGGCGCGTAATCGAGGCGGTTGAATAAAACCGGCACACAACGAGTTGAAGGAGACACACCACCGATTGCACAGGCAATCATGACATGATGGCGAGACAGGTCAGACCGGGATTGAGCAAACCTGGCCCCGGCAATGCACCTTGGAGTGCGCGGCTCTGTTGAGGACTCAATCAGCGGATTCCATCAGGGACAGAGGCGATAAGCTTCACACAAAGTCCGGATGTATGGCTGCAATCTTTACCTACGCTCGATATCATCGATTGAAAGCTTGGCAAAAAAGTGGGCGTCCATGTATGCCGGGGGATACTTACTGCTTAACAGGTCCTAACCCCCGCGCACCAACAGTACCGGCTTCGGCGAGCGGCGCGCCACGTCCTCGGCCACGCTGCCCATAAGCAGGTGATCCAGTCCGCGGCGGCCGTGGGTGCCGAGGACGATTAGGTCCGCTGGCCATGCCTCTGCCTCTGCCACGATCGTGCCGGCGATGCGCCGGCCCGGGGATTGTATGTCGAGCAGCTTCGTTTCGGCTTCCACTCCCGACTTGCGTGCCACCGCCTGCGCGTCTTCCAGGATGGCGTTCCCCGATTGGCGCAGGGCCTGCTGAATCGCTCCCACGTCCACGAATTCCAAGTCCAGCGGGTACATGAGCGCATCAATGACATGGACGATGCGCAACTTGGCCTGCTGACTCTCGGCGAGCTTGATCGCTTCCTGCAAGGCTAGGCCGGAGGTGTCGCTGCCGTCCACCGGGACTAATATCTGCTTATACATGGGGCTTCGCCTCCTGCGTGTAAAGTGGGTTGCATGGCTGCCGGGGCGGCGGACCCGGTCCCGTGTTTCACCGCCGGTCCCTGGCTCCGGCCGGTTGCCAAAGCACATCGCCGTGACCAAGGTGCTGGTTGATGGTGCGGCACATCACGAACAGAAGGTCGGACAGGCGGTTGAGGTAGCGGCGTACCGGTGCGGCCACCTCCTCGGCACGGTGCAGGCTGACCACGCGCCGCTCGGCGCGGCGGCACACCGCGCGGGCCACGTGACACAGACCTGCCCGGCGGGAGCCGCCGGGCAGGATGAACTCGCGCAAAGGGGGCAAGGGGGCGTTGAGTTGGTCCAGTACCTGCTCCAGGCGCGCCACCTGAGCCTCCCCCAAGGTGGCGCGTCCGGGCACGCTGAGTTCCGCCCCCAGGTCGAACAGTTCGTGCTGCACCCGGGTGAGGCACTGGTGCACCGCCGGCGGCAGGTCTTCGGCCAGAAGCAGGCCGAGGTGGCTGTTCAATTCGTCCACGGCGCCGATGGCCTCGATGCGCGGGCTGTCCTTGCCCGTGCGCGAGCCGTCGCCGAGGCCCGTGCTGCCGTCGTCGCCGGTGCGGGTGTAGATCTTTGAAAGGCGATGGCCCATGGTTTTACCTGCCGTCTGTGGGGGAATATTGTATCTATTAGCACGGGGAGGGCGTGAAAGAAAGCCCCTTCACGCGGAAGACGGCCCTGCGCTCAGCGCAGCCAGGATGCCCTGCATGATGGCGGTGGGGCTGGGCGGGCAGCCGGGCACGGCGACATCCACCGGGATGACATGGTGGACCGGGCCCAGGCAGGCGTAGCTTTCCCCGAATATGCCGCCGTCGCAGCCGCAGTCGCCCAGCGCGACCACCAGCTTGGGGTCGGGAGTGGCCTGGTAGGTGCGCTTGAGCGCCGTCTCCATGTGCCGCGCCACCGGACCGGTCACCAGCAGGAGATCGGCGTGGCGGGGGCTGGCGACGAAGTGTATGCCCAGCCCTTCCAGGTTGTAATAGGGATTGCTCAGGGCGTGGATCTCCAGCTCGCAGCCGTTGCAGGAGCCGGCGTCCACATGGCGGATCGCCAGGGCCCGGCCGAAGTGTTTGAGGATATCCTGCTGCAGGCGCTGCGGCGCGACACGCATGCCCGGGTCCGGTGCGGGCGGCGCCTCGCTCTTGATGCCGCTGCTCAGGATCTGCCTGATCAGTTTGTACATGGGGCGAGGCTCCGGTGGGGCGCCGCGGGGCGGCGCGCAGGCCAATTCCGCTGTTTCACGGTGTCACAGGTCATGTCCGCTGTAGCTCAGGTTGAACGACTTGTTGATGAGGGGGAAATCGGGGACGATGTTGCCGATCACCGCGTGCTCCAGCACCGGCCAGTTGTGCCACGACGGGTCGTGGGGGTGGACCCGCCGCAGGGCGCCGTCCTCTCCCGTGTGCAGCGCCAGCAGCACTTCCCCGCGCCAGCCCTCCACCCAGCCGATGCCCAGGCCCGCCGGTTGCATGGGATTGAGCGGGGTGCTGGTTTCCCCTTCCGGCATCTTTCTGAGGAGGATGCGGCACAGCCGCATGGATTCCGTCAGTTCCTCGAAGCGCACCGTGACTCGGGCCGCCACGTCGCCTCCCCGGTGGGTGGCCATGCGCACCTCCAGTCCGTCGTAGGGGGCGCACGGGAACTGGGCGCGCAGGTCCCAGGACTGGCCGCTGGCACGCCCGGCCAGGCCGGCGAGCCCGAGGCGCGCAGCCAGGTCCGGCTTGACCCGGCCGGTGGTGAGGAAGCGGTCCTGTAGCCCTGCGTGGTCCTCGAATATGCGCTTGAGCCGGGGGACCTCCCGTTCCAGCTCGGTGATCTCCTCGATGATGCGGGAGAAGCCCCGGAAGTCCACGTCATGGGCGACGCCCCCCGGCACGATGGCGTCCATCAGGTAACGGTGGCCGAACAGGGCCTGGTTGGTGCGCAGCACGTCCTCCTTGAGGCGGGAGAACTGGGCCAGGGCGAAGGCCAGCCCCGCGTCGTTGCCCAGCGCCCCCAGGTCCCCGAGGTGGTTCATGATGCGCTCGCGCTCGAGAAACAGGGCGCGCAGCCATAGGGCGCGGGGGGGCGGGGTGCTGCCGCTGACGCCTTCCGCCGCCATGGCGTAGGCCCAGGCGTAGGCCACGGTGCTGTCGCCGCTGATACGCCCGGCTAGGCGCGCGCCCTGTTCGACGGTCATGGCCTCGAACAGCTTCTCGATGCCCTTGTGCGTGTAGCCCAGGCGCTGCTCCAGCCGCAGTACCTTTTCCCCCACCACCGAAAAGCGGAAGTGGCCCGGTTCGATGGTGCCGGCGTGCACCGGTCCCACCGGGATCTCGTGCACCCCCTCGCCCTCAACGGCGACGAAGGGATAGGTGTCCCCCTCCGGCGGGAAGGCGCGTGTGCCGTCGAACTCCTTGCTCAGGGGGAACCGGTCGGCGGGCCAGTGGCCGTGCCGCAGCCATGGCCTCCGGTCCGCGGCATGGGCGGCCTGGAAGCCCAACAGGTCGGCCACCGCGCGCTGCATGCGGCCCGCCGCGGGAAAGATGTCGCTGATATCCGGGAAGGCGGGGGCCTCCCGTTCCAGCGGCAGGCTGGCCACGGCGAGCCCCTGCTGCACGGCCACGGCCACGTGCAGGGCGAACGACGGCCCACCCCCCTGGCTGCCCCACAGGGCCACCAGCCGTCCGCCGGCGCTGCGCACGTCCTGGCACAGCGGCCGTAGCCGGCCGGGGTCGAGGGCCCCGTGCCAGACCGGGGCGGCACCGGGCAGCGCTGCGAATTCCGGTTGGAAATCCTCGATTTTCACTCAGTCGTTCCCATGGGCTATCCGATCAGGGCGGCCGCCTGGCGGTACCAGTCGGCGAGGTAGGGCGGGATGTACAGCCCCAGCAGCAGGACCAGGGCCAGATGGGCGAATACCGGCAGCAGCGCCGGGGGGTGGGGCAGCCGCTGGGCCGTGGTCTCGCCGAATACCATGGGCTGGACCTTGCCGAAAATGGCCGCGAATGCCACTCCCAGGGCTGCCAGCAGGAAGGGGGTGGCCCACGGGTGGCTGTGCATGGCCGTGGTCAGGATCAGGAACTCGCTGGCGAACACGCCGAATGGCGGCATACCCAGGATGGCGAGGCTGCCCAGCATCAGCCCCCACCCCACCGTGGGGCTTTGTCGGAGGAGCCCGCGGATGTCGTCCATGATCTGGGTGCCGGTTTTCTGGGCGGCATGCCCTGCGGCGAAAAAGATCGCCGATTTGGTAAGCGAGTGCACCGTCATGTGCAGCAACCCGGCGAAGCTGGCCACCGGCCCGCCCATCCCGAAAGCGAAGGTCACCAGCCCCATATGCTCGATGGAGGAGTAGGCGAACAGGCGCTTGATGTCCTTCTGCCGGGACAGGAAAAAGGCGGCCACCACCACCGACAGCAGACCGAAGCCCATCATCAGGTTCCCGGCCAGGTGCGAGGCCAGTGCCCCGTCCACCAGGATCTTGCTGCGTACCACGGCGTACAGCGCCACGTTGAGCAACAGCCCGGAAAGCACCGCCGACACCGGCGTTGGCCCCTCGGCGTGGGCGTCCGGCAACCAGTTGTGCAGCGGCGCCAGTCCCACCTTGGTGCCGTAGCCCACCAGCAGGAAGACGAAGGCCAGGGATAGCACGGTGGGCTCCAAGTGGGCCTTGACCGCATTCAACTGGGTCCAGAGCAGGGCGCCGCCGCCCGCGCCCAGCACCTTTTCCGCGGCGAAATACAGCAAAATGGTGCCGAACAGCGCCTGGGCGATGCCCACCCCGCACAGGATGAAGTATTTCCACGCCGCCTCCAGGCTGGAAGGCGTGCGATACAGGCTGACCAGCAGCACCGTGGTGAGGGTGGCGGCCTCCATGGCGACCCACAGGATGCCCATGTTGTTGGTGAGCAGGGCCAGCAGCATGGTGAAGATAAACAACTGGAACATGCTGTGATACAGCCGCATCCGGTTGGGTCCAAGCTTTCCGCGGTGCTGCTCGATGCGCATGTAGGGGCGGCTGAACAGCGCGGTGGTGAAGGCGACGAATGCCGTCAACGCCACCAGGAACACGTTGAACGAATCCACGAAGAACTGCCCCTGCACCGCCAGCAGGGGACCGTCGGCGATGACGCGGGCGGTGAGGGCGGCGGCCGCGGCGAGGGTGGCGCCGCTGGCCAGTGCGTTGAGCTCCGCCGCCCGTCGCTTATGCCCCCACAGGGCGAGCAGCAGCGCGCCCAGCAGGGGGAGGCCCAACACCGAGAGGATTTCCGTCATCAGTCCTCCCTGAGCCTTTCCATGTGCTTGAGATCCAGGCTGTCGAAGGCCTCGCGGATCTGGAAGAAGAAGATCCCCAGGATCAGGGTGCCTACCAGGATATCCAGAGCGATCCCCAGTTCCACCACCATCGGCATGCCGTAGGTGGTACTGGTGGCGGCGAAGAACAAGCCGTTTTCCATGGCCAGGAAGCCGATCACCTGGGGTACCGCCTTGCGTCGGGTGATCATCATGAGGAACGAGAGCAGGACGCTGGCCATGGCGATGCCCAGGGTGCTGCGGGTGATGGTGCCGGCCAGTTGCGCAATGGGCAGCGCCAGATTGAAGGCGAACACCACCAGCACGATCCCTACCAGCAGGGTGACGGGGATGTTGAGCAGGGGCTCCACGTCCCATTTGACGTTCAGCTTGCGGATCAGGCGGTGCAGGATCCACGGCAGCAGCAGCACCTTGAGCAGCAGGGTGAGCGCGGCGGAAAAATAGAGGTGGTCCTGGCCGGTGGAATAGGCCACGGTGAAGGTGTTGACCGCCAGCACCAGACCCTGCCAGGCGTACAGGTTGATGAGGGACAGCACCCGGCGCTGGGACAGCATGGCGAAGGAGATCAGCAGCAACAGTGCCGCCAGCACGTTGATCAGTTGGGAGGTGAGGGGGAGCGCCATGTCAGGTTTCCAGCAGGAAGTGGGTCAGCATGCCCAGTACCGCCAGCAGAAAGGCAGTCCCCAGGAACTCGGGGGCGCGGAAGATGCGCAGCTTGGCGGACAGGGTCTCCAGCAGGGCGAGGCCCGGCCCGGCTACGGCCAGCTTGGCCAGCAGCGCGCCCACCGCGACCGGCAGGGCCGACCAGTCTCCGGCCTGGGCGATGCCGAAGGGGAGAAACAGGGCGATCCCGATGACGGTGTAGGTCAGCAGCTTGATGCTGCTCGCCCATTCGATCAGGGCCAGGTGTCTGGCCGAATACTCCAGTACCATGGCCTCGTGGATCATGGTGAGCTCCAGGTGGGTAGCCGGATTGTCCACCGGCAGACGCGCGTTCTCCGCCAGCAGCGCCATCAGGAAGGCGACGCTGGCGAAGGCCATGCTGGGGTACAGGGCGAACTGTTTATGGGCCAGGGTTTCCACGATGGTGGTGAGCGCGGTGGAATGGCTGATCAGGGAGGCGGTAAAAAACACCATCAGCAGGGCCGGCTCCGCCAGGAAGGCGATCAGCATTTCGCGGCGCGCCCCCAGGCTGCCGAAGGCCGTGCCCACATCCATGGCGGCCAGGGCCATGAATACCCGGGCCAGGGCGAACACGCCCACCAGGGCGATGACATCGGCGGCGGGCGAATAGGGCAGGCTGGTGGCGAGAACCGGCACGATGCCCGCGGCGAGCCACATGCAGCCGAACAGGATGTAAGGCGTGGCGCGGAACAGGGGCGAGGCGCGATGGGCCAGCAGCGCTTCCTTGTTGAACAGCTTGGCCAGGCCCCGGTAGGGCTGAAACAGCCCGGCGCCGCGCTTGTTCTGCAGCCATGCCCGCCACTGGTTCACCCAGCCCAGCCACAGGGGCGCGACGGCCACCAGCAGCAAGGACTGGCCGAGTTGGAACAGGATGCCGGCGGTCTGGTTCATTGCGTGAACAACAGGAGGAACAGCAGGGTGGCGAAACTGTACATCAGGTACAGGTGGATGCGTCCGTGGTGCAGCCTGCCGATCAGGCTGGACAGCCGCTCCGCCAACCTGGCGACCGGCAGATAAAGCCACTGCCACAGGCGGTCTCCCACCTGCACCCGGTAGACGGGCTGCCGGTCGAACGGGTCAGGTAGATGGCGTTCCATCAGGAACACCGGCTCGAATATCTGCCGGATGGGCTGTCCGAAGCCCTCCGCGGTATCCTGCATGCGTGCTGTCTGGGCCGGGTAGCCGCAGTCCCAGGGGTCGCTGCGGCGTATCTTCCCGTGGTAGAGGCGCCTGACCACCAGGAAGGTGAGCAGCACCACCGCCACGATCACCAGCAGGAAGAACAGCGGGCTGTAGCTGGCGCGCGCCGGCGCCACCGGGGTGAGGAACAGCCAGCCCGATTGGGCGGCGGTGGCACCGATGCTGCCGCCCGCCAGCAGCGCCACCGCGCTGTCCAAGTGGCGGATGACGAACACCGGGAACAGCCCCAGGGCCAGGCAGCCCAGGGCCAGCCAGCCCATTCCGGCGCGCTCCCACAGGCCGGCGTCCTGGGCTTGGCTCAGCCTTTCCTCCCGCGGTTGGCCGAGGAAGGTGATGCCGTAGAACTTCACCATCACATAGGCGGCGAGGGCGCTGGCCAAAACCAGGGCGCCGGCCGCCACCGGGATCAGCATGTTGAGGTAGGGATGGGGCAACCCGGGGGTGAGCAGAAATGCCTGCAGCAGCAGCCATTCCGAGACGAAGCCGTTGAGGGGCGGCAGATTGGCGATGGCCAGGGTGCCCACCAGGGTGAGCATGGCGACCCAGGGCATGGGATGGATCAGGCCCCCCAGGCGCCCCAGGTTGCGCTCTCCGGTGGCGTTCAGCACCGAGCCGGTGCCCAGGAACAGCAGCCCTTTGAAAAAGGCGTGGTTCACGCTGTGGTACAGGGTGGCGGTCAGGGTGAGCGCCGCAAGTGCGGTCTCGCCGTAGCTGTGGAACAGGAGGGTCAGCCCGATGCCGGCCAGGATGATGCCGATGTTCTCGATCGAGGAATAGGCCAGCAGGCGCTTCATGTCGGTCTGCACCGCCGCGAACATGACGCCGAACAGGGCGGTCAACAGGCCCAAGCCCAACGCAAGCGCGCCCCACCACCAGATCGGGGCGTGCAGCAGGTCGAAGGTGACCCGCAGGATGCCGTATACCGCCGTCTTCAGCATGACCCCGCTCATCAGGGCGGAAACCGGCGAGGGCGCCGCCGGATGCGCCTCGGGCAGCCAGGCGTGGAACGGCAGCACGCCCCCCTTGGCGCCGAAGCCGACCAGCGCCAGCAGGAAGGCCGCCGTGGCCCAGAACGGGGACAGATGGTTGCCGCGCATGGCGGCGAAGCTATAGTCGCCGTGGCCTCCCTGGATGACGCCGAAGCAAAGCAGGATGGCGAGCGCCCCAAGATGGGCCATGAGCAGGTAAAGGAAGCCTGCGCGCCTGATGTCCGGGATCTTGTGGTCGGTGGTGACCAGGAAATAGGAAGAGAGCGCCATGGATTCCCAGGCCACCATGAACAGGTAGGCGTCGTCGGCCAGGAAGATCAGCCCCATGCTGGCCAGGAAGACGTGGTATTCGAGGCACAGCAGCCCCAGGGTGGGCCCGTCCATGTGCCGCAGATAGCCGGCGGCGAACAGGGATATGCCGAACGAGACGCCCCCCAGCAGGGCGAGAAAAAACGCGGACAGGGCGTCCAGGCGCAGGTGGAAAGGCAGGCCGGGCAGCCCCAGCGGCAGCACCGCCGCTTCCGCGCCTTGCCCCGCCCCCCATATGCCGACAACCAACACCATCAGGGAAATCAGTGCGCCCGCCGGGAACACGGCGCCGCTTACTAAACGCGGCATACCCTGGAGGGAAAGGCCTGCCAGCCCCAGGAGCAACCAACAGACCAAGGCGCCTATGGCCAAATCGATGGGAAGAACGGCTGCCAAGCCCATTAGTTGTTATCCAGCCCTCGGGCGGGGGAAAACGCCATTATAGCGACATCGGCGGCAGGGTGTGAAGGCGGGTGTGCCACTGGTCTCGTGTCCCGCCATGCCTGGACCTGGGATATGTTTAGCTGACGGTGCCATTTATGCCTAGAATTATAAAGGCAAGGGTATGTTGCGTAAGGAAAGGAGGCGGGCAACCATGGACATGCAAGGAAGGCCTTATGGAAAACTGGCGATCTCGGGCGTCATCTCGCTATCGCTTTACCTGCTCCTGTTCTTCTACGAGGACCAGGTCATGGCGAACTACACCCGCACGGACGGATTTTATCCTGCGCTCCCGGTGGTGACGGCGCTGGCCTTCTCGTTTGCCCACGGCAGCTTTACTGCGTATTTCTGGGAAATGCTGGGTGTCAGGGGAAGACACGAAAAGGGGACAAACTAAATGGAAAATGCCGCGATTGCGTTTGTTGACCTGGAGCTTCCCAACGTCGTCTTTCTCTTGCTGGTGGGGTTCGTCGGGGGGTTGGTGAGCGGGTTCATCGGTTCCGGCGGCGCCTTCGTGCTCACCCCTGCCATGATGAGCATGGGCGTGGCGGGGGTGGTGGCGGTGGCGAGCAACATGTGCCACAAGTTTCCCAAGGCCCTGGTGGGCGCGTTCAAGCGCTACAAGTACGGGCAGGTGGACGTCAAGCTCGGGTTGGTGATGGCCGTCTCGGCCTCGGTGGGGGTATGGGTGGGGGCGGATATCCAGCACGCCGTCAAGGCGAATTTCGGGGAGGCCGGGTCCAGCCTGTATGTGAGCGTGGCCTTCGCGCTGGTGCTGGCGATCGTGGGCGGAGTGGTGTTGCGCGATGCGCTGAGACTGCACCGCACGGGCAGGGCGCACGAGGATGAAGAAACGTCACGCCTGGCCAAGTGGGTTCAATCGGTCGAGATACCGGGTACCATGCTCCGCTTCAAGACCGCCGATATCCGGGTCTCGGCCCTGTTTACCCTGCCGGTGGGCTTCGCCACCGGCATGCTGGCTGCCACCATCGCGGTCGGCGGATTCATCGGGGTGCCGGGGATGATCTACGTGCTGGGCGTCCCCAGCCTGGTCGGCACGGCCACCGAGTTGGTCATCGCCTTTGTCATGGGGCTGGGCGGCACGGTCACATACGCCCTGCACGGCCTGGTGGACATCCGGCTGGCCATGATCATCCTGGCGGGCTCCCTGTTCGGCATCCAACTCGGGGCCATCGGCACCACTTACGTCAAACCCTATATGGTCAAGGTGGTGATGGCGTCGATCATGCTGATCGTGGCGGTGAGCCGGGGCCTGATTATCCCGGTCTATCTCACCCAACTCGGGTGGTTGGGGCTGAGCGCCAAAATGCTGGAATTCTTGCGGGACACCAGCTTCATGTTCATGATCGCCGCCCTGCTGACGGGGGCGATCATCATCGTCGGCGCCATGATACGCGGCCACCGGGACCATAAGCTGAGTCTGGCCAAAGAGAAGGCGGCGATGCGCTAGCGCCTGCCCCGCGGGATGGCCAGGCCCCCGTATCTATTTTAGGAGCCTGCCGGACTTAGGACCTGTTAAGCATTAAGTGTAACACTTAATGCTTAACAGGTCCTTAAAGGAAATCGGCTGCAAATCCGCCTGACCGGTCCATATTTCGCCGCTTTTTTGGCCAATAGAACGACTATATGACCTGCAAAATCGACAAAATCTGTCCTCGGCCAGCCGAATTTTGCGAGCAGCCGCTACGCGGCTTGCCTGCCTGACCCGCTTCGCTTCGATTCTTCAAGCCCGACAGGCTCCTAGCCCCAGAGGGCTCCACGAAAGGGACCGATGCATGGTGGAACTCATCCACCAATTGATCGCCTGGATCGGCAGCCACCCGCATGCGGCCGGCGTGATCGTAGCCCTGGTGGCGTGCGCAGAGTCGTTGGCGTTTGTCGGGCTGATCGTTCCTGGGGTGGCAATGATGCTCGGTGCCGGGGCGCTGGTGGGGGCCGGCGTTATGGCATTCTGGAGTACCCTCGCCTGGGCCGTGGCCGGTGCGGTGATCGGTGATGGCGTCAGCTACTGGCTCGGCCGCCATTACCGGAACGGGCTGCGCCGCCTGCGGCCGTTGCAGGCTCACCCGGAACTGCTGGCGCGCGGCGAGGCGTTCTTCCACCGCCACGGCGGCAAGAGTATCCTGTTGGCCCGTTTCGTCGGCCCCGTGCGACCGGTGGTCCCCGTCATCGCCGGGATGCTGGGCATGGCGCCCACTCGGTTCTATGTCTACAACCTGCTCTCGGCGCTGGTATGGGCACCGGCCCACCTGCTTCCCGGAATGGCCTTTGGCGCCTCGCTGGCGCTTGCCGGTCGGGTCGCCGCGCGGCTGGCGTTTCTGTTGAGCATGCTGTCGGTCTCTGGATGGATGCTGGTCTGGTTGGTTCGTGCAAGTTACCGCCGGCTGCAGCCGCATGCTGCCCAATGGGCGAGGGGAGCCATGCTCTGGGGGCGAACCCATGGCCGCCTGGCGTGGCTGGTCGCGGACCTGGTCGATCCGGCGCGGCCGGTATCGCGGGCATTGTTTGTCTGGCTGGTGCTGTTGATTGCCGGGAGCTGGCTGTTTTTCGGCGTTCTGGAGGATGTGCTGAGCGTTGACCCGCTGGTGCAGGCGGGCCAGTCGTTTTATCACCTGTTGCAGCAGTTGCGCACGCCCCCGGGTGATCGGATCATGGTCGTCCTGACCGAACTGGGCGATGCGGCCGTCGCGATTCCGCTCGTAGCCGCGGCCCTCGCCTGGCTGTTATGGCGGCGCGCCTGGCGAGACGCGCTATATTGGTTGGCCGCCGTCGGCTTCGGGGCGCTGGCGGTGGCGGCCGTCAAGCTGGCATTGCAGGTGCCGCGACCGGTCGAACTCTATTCCGGACTGGTCGCGTACAGCTTTCCGAGCGGTCATGCGGCCATGAGCACGGTCATCTACGGCTTTCTGGCCGTGCTCAGTGCACCTTCATTCGGCTTGCGCGCGCGCTGGATCCCGTATGCGGCGGCCACACTGCTGGTCGGCGGAATCGCGTTTTCCCGGCTCTACCTGGGCGCGCACTGGCTGGCCGATGTGGCCGCCGGGGTGGGACTGGGCACCGCCTGGGTCGCCGTGCTGGCGATCGCGCGGGAACGCCACCGTCGAGCACCTGCGCAGCCGGAGGCCCGCGGACTGGCTACGGTTGCCGTGCTGGTGTTCCTTGGCGCCGGCATCTGGCATGTTCACATCCGGCTACAGCCGGACCTTGAGCGCTACGCGGTGCGCCATCCCGTTCTGGAGATGAGCGCGCAGCAATGGTGGGAGAGGGGCTGGCGGAAGTTGCCCGCCTACCGGCTGGACCTGGAGGGCGAACAGAAGCAACCGCTGAATGTTCAATGGGCGGGCGAGTTGCCACCCTTGCGGAAGTATCTCCTGTCCGAAGGCTGGCGTGAAGCGCCTGCGCTCACCCCGCGCACCGCACTGCGTTGGCTGCTCCCCAACCCGTCGCTCGATCAACTGCCGCTGTTGCCGCAACTCCACGACGGCCAATACGAGTCGTTACTCCTGGTCCGCACCGGGGAGCCGGCGACGCATCCCGGCAATCAGATCGTCCTGCGTCTTTGGCCGACCAACGTGAAGCTGCAGCCCGGCAATGCACCCGTCTGGGTTGGCACCATCGATCGGCAACGCATCCGGCATCTGCCGCTCGTCAGCTTTCCTCGGTCCGCCGGTGGCTACGACGAGGCAGTCTTGGCCTTACGGTCGATGTTGAAGGGTGCGAGGGGGAGGGTGGTGCAACGTCTGGCTCGGGTAGGTGATGAAGATATGCAATGGGGAAGCAACGTCCTGTTGGCGACCAGCGAGCGGAACGGGGCGAGTCCGGCAAAGTGATTGCGCGAGAAAAAGCTGCTTCGTTTGGCGACACCGCCGGCGCGATGATGCCCGGCTAGCTCGACCGAAAGCCGCGCGGGCGGCGCGCCAGCCGCGTTCCCTTGCGAGAAGGACCGGACTCCTAGGAGCCTGTCGGACTTAAAGGAAATCGGCTGCAAATCCACCTGACCGGTCCATATTTCGCCGCTTTTTTGGTCAATAGAACGACTATTGACCTGCAAAATCGACAAAATCTGTCCTCGGCCAGCCGAATTTTCGCTTCGATTCTTCAAGTCCGACAGGCTCCTAGCGCGTCTCGCCGTTGGGCAGGCTGGCGTTGCATTCTCTGAAGATCCGCGCCTCGCAGGTGCGGCAGATTTCCGTGTCCAGCCTGGGGTAGATATTCTCGATCGGACGCGTCTTGGCGGGAAAGATGTTTTCGTCGCCGATATCCAGGATAAGCCTGTCTTTGCGCAACAGACCGTACACCCCATCCTTCATGCGGTAGAAGTACAGCCCGCCGCCGATCTTCTTGCGCCGCTTGGCTTCCTGGGCCAGCATCTCGGCGCCGGCAATGTCCACGAAGTTGATGCCGCTGGCCAGGATCACCACGTGTTTGGCCTGGGGGTTGACCTCGTCGATTTCCTGCAGGGACAACTGCACGTGGTTGACGGCGCCGAAGAAGATGGAGCCGTTGATGCGCACTATTCTTACCTGCGGGCATTCCGGCCGGTTCTCGGCCGGGATGTAATGGTAGCTGTCGGGTTCGGGATCCGGCACCATGGCGCTGATGGCCGGGCGGGAGGTGCGGTACAGGTACAACACCAGGGACAGGATGATGCCGAAGAAGATGCCCTTTTCCAGGTCCACCAGGGTGCCTATCAGGGTCACTAGGAGCACCACCGTTTCGGCGCGGCTGGTCCTGAAGATGGAGCCGATGTGGTGGAAGTCGATCAGGCCGTAGGCCACCAGGAACAGGATGCCGGCCATGGCCGCGGTGGGCAGATAGGCGGCGAGGGGCGCCACCAGCAGCAGGATCAGCACCAGGAAGACGGACGCGAACACCGCGGCCAGCGGGGTGCGCGCGCCGGAGGTGTAGTTCACGCCGCTGCGGTTGAACGAGCCGCTGGAGGCGTAGCCGGAGAAAAAGCTGCCCAGGATGTTGGACATCCCTTGGCCGATGAACTCCTGGTTGCCGTCAATGCGCTGCTCGGAGCGCACGGCGATGGCCCGCGAGATGGACACCGCCTCGGTCAGTGCCAACAGGGTCACCACCAGGGCGGGGAACACGGTGTGCTTGATGGAGGCCAGCGAGAAGTCGGGATGGGAAAGCGGCGGCAGCCCGGACGGCAGCGCCCCTACCGCGCCGATATGGCTGGTGTCGATGCCCACCGCCGCGTTGACGATAACGGCGACGATACTGCCGATGATCATGGCGGCGATCATGTAGGGGAACTTCGGTAAGAAACGCTTGACGAAAATACCCGAGATCAGGGTGATTACCCCTACCGTGGTGACATAGGGATTGATGTCGCCGAACTGGGCGAACACCTGATGGATCACCTCATGGAAAGGGGTGCCGCGGGGAATGCTGATGCCGAAGAAGTGCTTGATCTGGCTCGATGCGATCAGCACCGCGGCACCGGCGGTGAAGCCGATCACCACGGTATGGGATATGAAATTCACCAGCGCGCCCATGCGCGCCAGCCCCAGGATCAGCTCGAAAACCCCGGTGAGGAAGGTGAGGGTGAGCACCATGCTGATGAACTGCGGGGAACCCGGCTCCGCGAACGGACTCACCGAGGCGAATACCGCGATGGAGATGGCGGTGGTCGGCCCGGACACCAAGTGCCAGCTGGAGCCGAATAGAGCGGCGATGACGGCGGGCACCATGGCCGCGTACAGACCATACTCGGGTGGCATGCCGGCGATGGTGGCGAAGGCGACTGCTTGGGGCAACACGATCATGGCGCCGGTTAAGCCCGCCATCAGGTCGGCGCGGCCGCTTTCCCTGGTGACCATGGGCGCCCAGCGCAGGAACGGAAATACCTTATAAAGCCAGACGTTACAAGCGAGGATGTCTTTCAATGCGGCGTTCCGATCTGTTCTCAATGGTATTTTGAAGGCGCGAATAGTCTAAACTTGCGGATTATCCGATAATTCCGGCCCGCCTGTAAACCGCGGCCAGAGTTGCGTGGCCTGGCGGCGGTGACGGGGAAGCCGGGCGCCGGGGCTAGCGTGTCCCCGCCGTTGCTTGGCGTTTCAGGCAGTCCAGGTAAAGCGCGCCGTCGAAGGCGGTGTGATGGCGCTGTGCCTGCCAGATCACCTCGGCCAGGCAGTCCATGACCCGGTGCTGCGCGTCGTGGGCCTGGGCGCCCTGGGCCGTGATGCGCTGATAATGCGCCTTGATGCCCCGGGGCTGGTCGATGGAAAGCTGCTCCTCGATGGCAAGGTGCATGCTCAGGTGCAGGAACGGGTTGGTTTCCCCCCCTTCGGGCGGATAGTCGCGGTCTGCGTACGCTTCCGGGTCGGCCAGCATCGGGTGATATTCGGGGTGCTGCAGCAGGACCGTCAGCGCCGTGCCTTCCAGCCCGATGAGCGGCGTTCGTTCCAGGTACTTGCGCCAGGTCTCGAAGAAGAAGCGGCGCGCCTGGTCGCGGCTGGGGCTAAACATCGGCGGCGAACAGTCCCAGCACCGCGGAGTATTGGAACAACTGGCTGGCCCCGTGCAGCGGCGCAATCTCCCCGTTGCCGTAGAAACCGATCAAGGGCAGGCCGGGGAAGCGCTGCTTCACCAGGTCCAGGTCGCGATCGACCCCGCCGTAGAAATACGGCCCGCGTCCCATGCAGGAAAACAGCAGGCCGAAGTCGGGAGCGGCCGGCAACCGGTCTTGCAGCCGATCGATGGTCAAACGCATGTCCCGCTCCGCGGCCAGGGGCTGGCGCAGCGCCCAGAACAGCTTTTCGCCCCGGGTCAGCCGGGTGGAAAGGGTGACCGAACGGTCCTCGGCGTTGGTGGAGATGATCGGGGTGAGGTGGAAGCGGCCTTCCGCGACCGCCGTGGCAGTGTCGCCGAATGTCACGCCGGCCATGATCAGATGCAGCGGGATGCGCTCCATTTCCCTTACTTCCAGGGGGAGTTCCCGGGCCAGGATGTTGAGCGCCGGCTGTTCGGCCAGGGTCAGCACGTCGTAGCCGCTCAGCCGGGTAATCTCCCGCGGCACGCTGATCGGGCGTATCCCCTGGGACACGCCGACCGCGCCACGGGCCCCCCTTATGGTGGTTTCACAACGGCCCGTGGGGCTTTCCTTGCTGCCGCACCAGACCTTGAACGGCCCCTGCCCGGTGGCGTCCCCGGACACGCCGCCGTAGCGCATGCCGGGTTCCGACAGCCAGGTGGTGTTGATGGCGCTGGGTGCGGCCATGGACAGGATGAGATCGTCCGCGCCGGCGTCGTTGCAGGGCGCCAGACCCAGGCTGCCCCCGAACGCCATTGCGGCGGCCGCCGGGGAGTCCAGCACCCATTCCTGCTCGGTGAAGATGCCGGCCGCCGAACAGCCGAGGATGCGGGTGCAGTTGCTGGCCCGCGCAGCCGCCAGCAGCGCGGGCTGGGGATCGCGGGCAAACTCGGAGGTGAGAAACAGCAGCACACTGTTGGCGATATCCAATCCGGCCTGGTCCATGGCCTGCGCTACCGCCTGCCTGGCAAGGTCGGGTGTTGCGGTGTGACCTACCGCAAGGCCGGTTGCAATGTTCATCTGACTACGCCGAAGAAGGCTTGCCCTTGTACTCGCAAAGGTCGCTGATGGGGCATTCCGCGCAGTTGGGCCTGCGCGCCTTGCATAGGTAGCGCCCGTGCAGGATGAGCCAGTGGTGCGCATGCTGCAAGAACTCCCTTGGAATGTATTTTAGCAGCTTTTTTTCCACCTCCAGGACGCTCTTGCCCGGGGCCAGGCCGGTACGGTTGGCCACCCGGAAGATGTGCGTATCCACCGCCACCGTGGCGTGGCCGAATGCGGTGTTCAGCACCACGTTGGCGGTTTTGCGGCCCACCCCGGGCAGTTTTTGCAGCGCCTCCCGGCTGGCCGGCACCTCGCCCCGGTGATCCGCCACCAGGATCCTGCAGGTCTCGATGATGTGCCTGGCCTTGCTGCGGTACAGCCCCAGGCTCCTGATGTATTGTTCGAGCCCGGCGACGCCGAGGTCCAGGATCGCCTGGGGCGTATTGGCGACCGCGAACAGCTTCCGGGTGGCGAGGTTTACCCCCTTGTCGGTGGATTGGGCGGACAGGATGACCGCGATCAGCAGCTCGAACGGGCTGCTGTAGGCCAGCTCGGTGGTGGGGGCGGGGTTTGCGGCGGCCAGCCGGGCGAAGATCTCTCGGCGCTTCTGGGCGTTCATTTGCCGGCTAGGCCGCAACCGGGCCGGCCTGAGCCCGCCGAGGCGTGGCCTCGGTCTTGCGTTGTTCGATGTGGTTTTTGAGGGCGATCAGCAGCCCGAGGCCGATGAATGCCCCCGGGGGCAGGATGGCCAGCAGGAAGCCGTGGTAGCCGGGCAGCAGGTGAATGACCCAATGCTTGGCCGGCTCGCCGAAAGCAAGCTCGATGCCCGACAGCAAGGTGCCCTTGCCGAAGATCTCGCGCATGGCGCCCAGCACCGCCAGCACCAGGGTAAGGCCGAGTCCCATCATCAGCCCGTCGACCAGGGAGGGTAGCACGCGGTTCTTGGCGGCGAAGGCCTCGGTCCGGGCCAGCACGATGCAGTTGGTGACGATCAGCGGGATGAAGATGCCCAGCACCAGGTACAGGTGGTGGAAATAGGCGTTCATGGTCAGTTCCACCACCGTCACCAGGACCGCGATGATGAGGATGTATACCGGGATGCGGATCTCGTTGGGTACCAGGTTGCGCACCCCCGATACCGCCCCGTTGCTCAGGGCCATCACCAGGGCGGTGGCCAGGCCCAGGCTGGCGCCGTTCACCAGGGTGGTGCTTACCGCCAGCAGCGGGCACATGCCCAGGATCTGCACCAGGCTGCTGTTTTGGCGCCACAAGCCGTTGAGGACGATCTCTTTGTAGCCGATATCGCTCATGGTGATTGTTCTCCTTGCGCTTTGCCCGTTCGGTCGGCAGGGGGTTGGGGCGGGCCCAGCAGCATGGCCCGGTGTTGCCCGAAATATTCGAGGGCGTTGTGCACGGCCTTGACTATCGCCCGGGGGGAGATGGTCGCGCCGGTGACATAATCGAATTTGCCGCCGTCCTTCTTGACCCGCCAGTCCTGGGGGGCGTAGCGCCGCAGGGAGGCGCCGTCGAATATCCTGATCCAGTCGCTCTTGGCGATCTCGATGTAGTCCCCCAGGCCGGGTGTCTCGTGGTCCGCCAGCACTCGCACCCCGGCGATCTCGCCGTTGCTGCGGATGGCCACCAACAGCTTGATGTCGCCGCCGTAGCCGTCCGGTGCGTTGGCCTCCATTACCAACGCGCTGGGCTGGCCGCGCAGGCGGGCGCGGTAGGCGAGACTGGCTTCGTCCGTCCCCAGTTGGGCGCTGGGGGGGAGGGTGAGGGTATCGTGCAGCAGGTCGTTGTCGTACAGATCTGGCGGCAGCACCTGGCCGATGAGGGCCAGCTTCGCCTGTTCCTCATTGCGCGCGACGATGCCCCGGGTCATGTTGAAGGTGAAGGCCAGAAGGGCCGTGCCGACTACGGCGAAGACGAGAAGGATCGCCGCGGTGCGCGCCGTAAGCTTGTGGATCGCCGGCTTCACTGCTGCGTCCCCCGGCCGGGCTTGGTAGGATGGCCGAACACCCGCGGCTGGGTATAGGCGTCGATCAGGGGGACGCAGATGTTCATCAGCAGCACGGCGAACGCCACGCCGTCCGGGAAGTTGCCGAAGGCGCGGATGATGTAGGTGAGGAGCCCGATCCCGGCCCCGAAGATCAGCTTGCCCTTGGGGGTGGTGGCCCCGGTCACCGGGTCGGTGGCGATGAAGAAGGCCCCCAGCATGGCCCCGCCGCTCATCAGGTGGAACCAGGGCGGCGCGAAGTGGGCCGGGTCGTGCAGGTAGAACGCCCCGGCCGCCAGCGCCAGGGTCGCCAGGAACGCGGCGGGGATGTGCCAGGTGATCACCCGCTGCTGCCACAGCAGCAGGCCGCCGGCAAGGTAACACCAGGCCACCGTTTCGCTCCCCTTGCCGCTGAAGGCCCCGAAAATGGGCATCTGCCGGATGGTCTCCACGGAGTGCCCCAGCTTGAGTTGGGTACGCAGGGTATCCAGCGGCGTGGCCATGGTGACGGCGTCCAGTTTGGCGCCGTCGGGCAGGGTGCCGCCGAACATGTACTGCAGTTCCTGCAGGAAGGACAGATGGAGGCTGGCCAAGGCATGGGGGGCCTGCCATTGGGTCATCTGGGCGGGGAACGAGATGATCATCACCGCATAGCCCACCATGGCCGGGTTGAACAGGTTGCTTCCCAGGCCGCCGTAAAGCTGCTTGGCCACCACGATGGCGAACGCCGTGCCTACCACCACCAGCCACCACGGGGCCAGGGGAGGCATGGCGAGCGCCAGCAGCCAGGCGGTGACGAGGGCGCTGCCGTCCAGCAGGAAGGGTTTGATCGGATAGCGCCGCAGGCGCAGCATGAACGCCTCGCAGGCCAGGGCGGTGGCGCTGGCGAGGGCGATGCCGATCAGGATGGCGGGCCCGAACAGCAGCACGTAGGCGGCGACCGCCGGCAGCAGGGCGAGCAGCACCTTGAGCATGATGGTGCTCACGCTGCTGCTGCCGGTTACGTAGGGTGGGTTCACGGTTCCTTTTCCTCCGCCACGGGCCGGCGCGCCATGTCCCTTACCTGCGCCCGTCTCGCCTCGATTTTCGCGATCTCCTCCAGGGCCTCCGGGGGCAGGTTGTCGACGTTCCTGGGGGCCGCCGCCGCTTTCTTCGCCTTGGCCCGCTCCACGGCGGCCAGGATCGCCGCCTTCTTGGCGTCGGCCTCGCCTGGGGCGGGCGCCGCCTTGGCGGCGGTCTTCTGCGCAAGCTTCTCCGCCCGCTCCCGCTTTTCCCGCTCCAGCCGGAGTTGTCTGAATTCGTGCCGCTCCCGTGCCAGGTCGGCGGCCTTCTTTTCCTTTTCCCGCGCCCAGATCTCGCTCTTGGCGAAGCGGTAATACTGCACCAGGGGGATATGGCTGGGGCAGACATAGCTGCAGCAGCCGCACTCGATGCAGTCGAACAGGGCGTATTCCTGCGCCTTGCCGAAGTTCTTGGCGCGGGCGAACCAGTACAGCTCCTGGGGCTGGAGTTCGACCGGGCAGGCCCGGGCGCAGCGGCCGCAACGGATGCACGGCATGGGCGCGGGCGCGGGCTTGAACAGGGCCGGCGAGGCGGCGATGACGCAGTTGCACGCCTTCACCAGGGGTACCTCGGGCGATGGCAAATCGAATCCCATCATCGGGCCGCCCATGACCAGCCGGTCCGTGCCCTCCCTGGCACCGCCCGCGGCCGCCACCAGATCGCTCACCGGAGTGCCGATCAGGGCCTCGAAGTTCCGGGGCTCCCGCACGTTGCCGGTCACCGTCACGACGCGCGAGACCACCGGTTCCCCGTGATCGACGGCGCGGTGCACGGTGTAGGCGGTGGCCACGTTGAAGCAGGCCACCCCCACGTCGGTGGAGCGTCCGCTGGAGGGCGCCTCCTTGCCGGTCAACACCTTGATCAACTGTTTGGCGCCGCCGGCCGGATAGAGGGTGGGCACCGCCACCACCTCGATCGGGAACGCGCTTTGGGCGCAGGCCTCGGCCATGGCGGCGATGGCCTCGGGTTTGTTGTCCTCGATTCCCACCAGCACTTCCTGGGAGCCCAGCATGAAGCGCATGACGGCGATGCCCGCCACGATCTGGGCGGCCCGCTCCCGCATCAGGCGGTCGTCGCAGGTGATCCACGGCTCACATTCCGCGCCGTTCAGGATCAGGGTCGGGACCCTTTGCTGCGCCCCGGGGTTGAGCTTGATGAAAGTGGGGAACACCGCGCCGCCCAGCCCCACCACTCCGGCGTCCCGCAGCCGGTTGCGCAGGGTGCTGGCATCCAGTTCCCGGTAGTCGATCGGTTGGCGCTCGATCCAGCGGTCTTCGCCGTCCGCCTCCACGGTGATGCACAAGTCGGGCAGCCCCGAAGGATGGGGAACCAGGTGCATGGCCACCGTACTGACGGTGCCGGAGGTGGGGGCGTGGACCGCCGCCGAGACATAGCCCTCCGCCTGGGCGATCAACTGCCCTTTCAGCACCCTGTCGCCGGGCTGGACCAGGGGTTTGGCGGGGTTGCCGATGTGCTGGTGCACCGGCACCACCAGGCGCGCGGGGAGCGGGGCCGGGACGATGGGGTGTCCACTGGACTCCTCCTTGTGCTGGGGCGGGTGCACGCCGCCGTTGAAACGGTATAGTGGCCTCATGACGCGCGTTTGAACTGGTATACGGGGTACTTCCACTTCCAGGTGGCGATCTCTTCCCTCAACTCCACCATGGCGATGCAGTCCACCGGGCAGGGGGGCACGCACAGCCCGCAGCCGGTGCATTCGGCGGCCAGCACGGTGTGCATCTGCTTGGCCGCCCCCAGGATGGCGTCCACCGGGCAGGCCTGGAGGCACAGGGTGCAGCCGATGCACAGCCGCTCGTCGATGACCGCCACCGACTTGGTCTTGGGCGCCCCGTGCTCGGCGTTGAGGGGCTTGAATTCCTTGCCCAGCAGTTCGGCCAGTTTGCGGATGCCCTCCTCGCCCCCGGGCGGACACTGGTTGATGTCGGCCCGCTCTTCGGCAATGGCCTGGGCGTAGGGCTTGCACCCCGGAAACCCGCACTGGCCGCACTGGGTCTGGGGCAGAATGGCGTCGATCTTCTCCACCAGGGGGTTATCCTGGACCCTGAACTTGACCGCCGAAAATCCCAGCACCGCCCCCAGCACCACGGCCAGCCCCGACATGACCAAGATGGCGGCTAGCATGGATATCCGGCTTTCGGCCGCGCCCTCATTTGACCAGCCCGCCGAAGCCCATGAACGCCAGGCTCATCAGGCCGGCGGTGACCATGGCGATGGCCGTGCCCCGGAACACCCCGGGCACATCGGCTGCCTCGAGCCGCTCCCGCATCCCGGCGAACAGGATCAGTACCATGGAAAATCCCGCGGCGCCCCCCATGCCGAACACCAGGGACTGGAGGAAATTGTGCTTCTCCTGGACATTGAGCAGCGGTATGCCCAACACGGCGCAGTTGGTGGTGATCAGTGGCAGGTAGATGCCCAGCACCTGGTACAGCACCGGGCTCACCTTGCGGATGAATATCTCGGTGAACTGCACGATGCCGGCGATCACCACGATGAAGGACAGAGTGCGCAGATAGGCGAGGTCGGCGCCCAGCAGATAGCGGTTGATGAGATAGCTGGAGCCGGAGGCCAGGGTGAGCACGAAGGTGGTGGCCGCGCCCATGCCGATGGCGGGCTCCAGTTTCTTGGAGACCCCCATGAAGGGACACAGGCCGAGTATCTTCACCAACACGATGTTGTTGACGAACACGGCGCCGACGATCAGCAGCAGATAGCTTTCCATGAGCCTTTATTGTGGGTGGCGGCCGCTTGCACAAGGGGAGGATTATCGCCCGCCGGACGCCGTGTTTCAACCATGACGCACGCGCATATATTGCCCGCCGGGCAACGGGCGCAGGAGAGGCCCGCCTCAGGTGCCGCCCAGCGCCTGATCCGGAGGAACGAAGGCGCGGTCCAGGTCCTGGGCGACGGCGGGGTGGGTGATCTGCCCCAGGCAAAGGTTGAGGCCGTCGCGCAGCCCGCGGTCGTCCGTCAGCGCCTGACGGTATCCTTTCGCCGCGATCCGCAGGGCATAGGGGAGGGTCGCCTGGGTCAGCGCCAGGGTGGAGGTGCGGGCGCAGGCCGCGGGCATGTTGGTGACGCAGTAATGAACCACCCCGTGCTCGATGTAGGTGGGGGCGGAGTGGCTGGTGGGGCGGGAGGTCTCGGCGCAGCCGCCCTGGTCGATGGCCACGTCCACCAGCACGGAGCCGGGCGCCATCGCGGCCACGGTGGCGCGGCTCAACAATTTGGGTGCCCGTTTCCCCGGCAGATAGATTGCACCGATCACCAGATCGGCGGCGCGGGTAAACTCTTCGATCGCCTGGGGCTCGGAATAGCAGGTCTTCAGCCGCGAGCCGAAGACGTCGTCCAGGCGGCGCAGGCGGGCATGGCTGATATCCAGCAGCGTCACGTCCGCCCCCAGGCCGATCGCCATCTTCGCCGCGTTGGTCCCCACCGTGCCGCCGCCCAGCACCACCACCCGGGCCGGCGGCACGCCGGGAACCCCTCCCAGCAGGGTGCCGTTGCCGCCGCTGATCATTTGCAGGGCGCTGGCGCCGGCCTGGGCGGCCAGCCGCCCCGCCACTTCGGACATCGGGGTGAGCAGCACCGTGGCGCCCTGGCTGTCGGTGACCGTCTCGTAGGCGATGCCCACGACCTTGCGCGCCAGGAGGGCGGCGGCGAGTTCCGGGGCCGGCGCCAGGTGCAGATAGCCGAACAGGATCTGGCCCTCCCGCAGCAGGGGGAACTCGCCGGGCTGGGGCTCTTTCACCTTGAGGATCATCTCCGCTTCGTAGACTTCCGCCGGGCCGGGCACGATCTCCGCACCCACCGCCCGGTACAGGTCGTCGCCGAAGCCGATGCGCGCCCCCGCCCCCGACTCCACCCGCACTGCATGGCCGGCGGCTACCAGCGCCCTCACGCCGGAGGGTGTGGCCCCTACCCGGAACTCGTGGTCCTTGATCTCTTTGGGAATGCCGATGAGCATGATGTTCGCGCCGAGTTGTGGTGGATGGGAGCGCCCGAGCCGTCATGCCGGTCGGCACAGGCTCCCGGCGACTTCCGCGATCAGTGCGGGCCCGCGGTAGATCAGGCCGCTGTAGATCTGGACCAGACTCGCCCCCGCCTTGATCTTCTCCTGGGCATCCAGCCCGTCCATGATGCCCCCCACGCCGATGATGGGGATCTTGCCTTGCAGCGCCAGGCTCAGTTGCTTGACCACCGCGCTGGACGGGAGCCGCAGCGGCGCGCCGCTCAGCCCCCCGGTCTCGGCTCCGTGGGCCAGGTGTTCCACCCCCCGGCGCGAAACCGTGGTGTTGGTGGCGATCACCCCGTCGACACCGTAGTGTACAAGTAACCCGGCGATGGCGACAATCTGGTCGGTGGAGAGGTCGGGGGCGATCTTGAGCGCCAGCGGGACATACTTGCCGTGGCTTTGGGCCAGCGCCTGCTGCTCCCCCTTGAGGGCCTCCAGCAGGGCCCCCAGTTCGTGGGACTGCTGCAACAGGCGCAGGTCCTTGGTGTTGGGGGAGGAGATGTTGACCGCCACGTAGCCGGCGTAGGGATAGACCTTGCGCAGGCAGGTGAGGTAGTCGTCCGCCGCCCGTTCCAGGGGGGTGTCGAAGTTCTTCCCGATGTTGATGCCGAGGATGCCACGGTAGCGGGCCTTCTTCACGTTTTCCACCAGCCGGTCGACCCCCTCGTTGTTGAATCCCATGCGGTTGACGATGGCGTTCGCCTCGGGGATGCGGAACAGGCGCGGCTTCGGATTGCCCGGCTGGGGGCGGGGGGTGACCGTGCCCACCTCGATGAAGCCGAAGCCCAGGGCGGCCAGGGCGTCGATGTGGGCGCCGTTCTTGTCCAGGCCGGCGGCGAGCCCGACCGGGTTGGGAAAACGCAGGCCCATCACCGTCCGGGGCGGACAGGGGGGCGCCTTCGAGAGGAGGCTGGAAAGCCCCCACCGGTAGGATGCGTCCAGGGCCTCCAGGGTGAGGCGATGGGCAGTCTCGGGGTCGAGACGGAACAGCAGCGGGCGTAGCAGGGGATAGATCATGGCGGGACGTCAGCCGCTCCAGCCGGCGCGCTTGGCCGGTGCCAGGTCGCTCCACAGCAGGACGCGGTTGCGCCCGGCGTCCTTGGCCGCCAGCATGGCGCGATCGGCGCGGGCGATGACCTCCTCCACGGAGGCGCCGGGGTCGATCTCGGCGATCCCGAAGGAGGCCGTGACCTGTACCGAGGTACCGTCCTTGAGGGCGATGGGCAGCGCCTCCAGCCCCGCCCGCAACCGGTCCACGATGTTCTTCGCCCCCTGCGGGGCGGTGTCCGGCAGGCACAGCAGAAATTCCTCGCCGCCGTAGCGGTAGATGCTGTCGTACTTGCGCAGCAGGGTGGCGACGAACTGGACCGCCGCGCGCAGCACCTGGTCGCCCGCCTGGTGGCCGTAGATGTCGTTCACGTTCTTGAAGTTGTCGAAGTCCATCATGCAGACGCAGCAGGGCTGGGCGATGCGCAGGCTGCGCTCCCGCTCCTGGGCGAGCCGCGGCAGCATCCCTCGCCGGCTGGGGATGCCGGTCAGGGGGTCGCTGTCCGACAGCCGCGCCACCATGCTCAGCTGCAGGTCGCGGATGCGGGACACGAAGGCGATCGAGAGGTCGATGAAGCGATCATAGTCGGCCGGCTCCAGCGGCGCCCCCGCGCCTGCCTTGTGCAGCAGATCCCGTGCCCGGTCGTGCATGGTGTGGTGCCCCTCGCCCAGGGAGCGAAAGCCCGCAGCGGCGGGCAGGCCGGGATGGGGGCAGCCGTAGTACCAGCGCCCGAAATCGCAGCGGCAGTGGGCGTCCGGCTCCAGGTCGTCGGGATTGGGAGGGAGCCGGCACAGCAGGGCGCGGTGCAGGTTCTTGAGCCAAGCGCTATGGCTGAGGATGCATTGCTCCAGTTCCTGGACCATTTCCCGGGTTCGGGCGTTATCCAGGTCGATGCCTTCAGGCATGGCGGGCTTGTCTCCCAACGTTTCGTGGCACACGGGCGGGCAGGCCCGGCCGCGGCGCCTGTCTTCGTGCCGTTCCGGGCGAGGGTTCGCGCTATTTCCTGGCCGTTCTGCGGAGCCGCGCCAGCAGCCTGCGCGCCAGTTCCCCGAACAGTTCGGTCTGGGTCGGGTGGGGATGGATGGCCTGGGCCACCTGGGTCAGGGTCAGGCCCCCGGCCACCATCATCACCGCCTCGCCGATCAGGGTGTCGGTGTGGTCGGCCAGCAGGTGCACGCCGATGATCCGCTGGCTGGCCTTGTCCGCCACCAGCTTGATCATGCCGTGGGTCTCCAGGGAGATCATGGCCTTGGCGTCGATGCTCATGGGCATCTTGGCCTCCACCGCGTCGATCCCCCTGGTCTTGGCCTGGGCCACGCTCAATCCCACGAAGCCGGCCTGGGGGCGGCTGAAGATCACGCCGCAGTCGAGGTCCTGGTTGTACTTCAGGGGCTCGCCCAGCAGGTTGGCGGCGGCTACCCGGCCCTGGGTGCCGGCGGTGTGGGCCAGCATGTAGCCGCCGATCACGTCGCCGACCGCATAGATGTGGGGCACGCTGCTGCGGCAGGCGGCGTCGGCCTGGATCGTCGCGCCGTCCAGGGCGACGCCCGCCGCCTCCAGGTTGAGGCCGGAGGTGTCCGGGCGCTTGCCGGTGGCCATCAGCACGTAGTCGCAGGGGAATTCCCGGGGGTCCCCTTCCGGCCCGGCGTATTTCAGGGTCATCTTGCCGGGCTTGCCGGTGATCTCGCCGATCTTGGCCGAGGTCACAACCGTCAGGCGCGGCTCCTGGCCGAGGATCTCGGTCAGGTGCCTGGCGATCTCCTCCTCCACCTCCGCCAGGGGGCGGTCCTTGGCCTCCAGCAGCAGCACCTCGGCCCCGAAGTCGTGGAAGATCTGGGCCATTTCCACCCCGATGGCGCCGCCGCCGATCACCCCCAGGCGCTTGGGCGGCCGGGGCAGGTCCCATACCGTGTCGGAGGTGATCACCCCGCCCGCGGCCAGGCCTTCCCCGGCCCCGGGGATGGGCGGCACGAAGGGCGGGGCGCCGGTGGCGATCACGGCGGCGCCGAAGGTCAGGCGGTAAGGGTCGCCCTCCACCGGCTCGACCTCCACGGTATGGGCGTCGACGAAGCGGGCATAGCCTTGGCGCACGTCGATCTTGATCCCCTTGTCGGTCTTCAGGGCCATCTCGCCGCGGGTGGCGAGCACGTTCTTGCGGTGCGCCTCCAGGGTGTCCCAGGCGAGTTTCGGCCGGTCGGTGCCCTGGATGCCCTTGGCCCCGTCGTGGGCCCGGTCGCGCACCAGGTCGGCGGCGTGGCGCCAGGCCTTGGACGGGATGCAGCCGCGCCACAGGCACTCCCCGCCGGGGAACGGGGCGTCGTTGATCATGGCCACCTTGACGCCGTGCTCGGCCAGGTCGCGGGCGCAATCCTCGCCGCCGGGCCCGCCGCCAATCACCACCACCGGGAAGTCCCACTCGCCTTGCGGGATGGGGGAGACGGCGGGTGCTGCGGCGCCTTCCATCCAGGTCCCGGGGTTCTCCACGACTTCCTTCAGGTCGGCCAGGTAGGCCGCCACGTGGGCGCCGTTCACCACCCGGTGGTCGGCGGTGACGTTGACCGGCATGCCATCCGGCCCGTTGGCGGAGATGGCCATGATGGCGGCGATGCCCGGGGTGGGGATGGCGGTGAAGTGGGTGACCCCGAACATCCCCATGTTGGAGATGGTGAAGGTGGGGTTGGCGTATTCCGCCGGGGCGAGCTTGCGCACCCGGGCCCGCGGCATCAGGTCGTTCCACTCCGCCTGGAGTTGTTCCAGGGTCTTGGCCTCGATGTTGCGCAGGATCGGCACCACCAGGCCGCCGCTGTCCGCCGCCACCGCCAGGCCGAAGTCGTGGTTGCTCCGCTCCACCACGCGGTCGATGGGCTGATAGGCGCAGTTCATCATGGAATGCTTCTGCATCGCCACCGAGCAGGCCTTGGCGATGGCCACCGTCACCGACACGCCCTTGGCCTTGGCCGCGGCGATCAGCTTTTCCGGACGGATGTTCACCGTGACGTGGAAGGTGGGCAGGGTGAGGGCGGCGCTCATGGAATGGGCCACCGCCTTTTCCATCGCGGTCATGGGGCGTCCTTCCCCGGGCACCTGCACCTGGGGCAACTGGTGCGCCACCTCCGCCATGCTGGGACGGGCCCTGGTGACGTCGGCGGCCACGATCACGCCGTTGGCGCCGCCGGCGGAGACCTGGTTCAGGTCCACCCCCATCTGCGCCGCGATCTTGCGCGCGTAGGGGCTGGCGTAGCGGTTGGCCGGGCGTGGCGCCGGTTTCGCCTTGACCCGGGGCACATGGCTCAGATCGGGGCGGGCCACGGCGGTGGCCGTCGCCGCCGCGGCGGCGGGCCGGGCCGGCTGCTCCACCACCTTGTGCTCAGCGGACAGGACCACCTCGGACTCCACCACCTTTTCCTGCTCGGCGACGACGAAGCCCATGGGATGGCCCACCTGCACCACACTGTCCGCCGCGGCCAGCGGGCCGGACAAATAGCCTTCCTGGAACACCTCCACGTCCATGATGGCCTTGTCGGTCTCCACCGTGGCCACGATGTCGCCCCGGGCCAGACGGTCGCCGAGGGCTTTTTCCCAGGTCACCACGGTGCCCTCGGTCATGGTGTCGGACAACTGCGGCATCAGGATCGGGCTGCCGGCATCGTGGGGGATGATGTCCGCGGGGACCCGGTGGCTGACCACCTCGTCCGGGGACACGGCCACGTCGCCCGGGGTGTCGCTGATGTAGCCCAGGGCCGCGCCCACCGGGACGGTGGCCCCGGGTTCGGCCAGCGGGCCGGCCAGGTAACCGTCGGTGAAGACCTCGACGTCCATGATGGCCTTGTCGGTTTCCACCGTGGCCACGATGTCGCCGCGGGAGATCTTGTCGCCGGGCTGCGCTTCCCAGGTGACCACCACCCCTTCGGTCATGGTGTCGGACAGCTGCGGCATGGTGATGACGTGATGTGAAGACATGGGAATTCCTGAACGCTTGATCGGGAGAAACTGTTTTCGTACCGGGCTGCCGGTCGTGCTACGCCTTGCCGAATAGCCTCAGCACCGCCCGCACCACATCCTCGTGGTCGGGGATCGCGGCCTTCTCCAGCTTGTGGTTGTAAGGGATCGGCACATTGGCCGCGTGCACCCGCACCGGGGCCGCGTCCAGCTCGAAGAAGCACTCCTCGTTGATGATGGCGATGACCTCGGCGCCCACCCCCACCGGCGCCTCGTCCTCCTCGGCGATCACCGCGCGATGGGTCTTGGCCACGGACTTCCGGATGCCCGCCCGGTCCAGGGGGGAGAGGGCGTAGAGGTCCACCACCTCGGCGCTGATGCCGTGCTGCTTGGCCAGGATGTCCGCCGCCTTGAGGCACCAGTGCACCGAGATGTTGTAGCCGAACAGGGTGACGTCCTGGCCGACGCGGGTCACTTCGGAGCCCTCCAGGGGGTGGAAGTATTCGCCGTCGGGCACCTCGCCCTTCATGTTGTACATCAGCTCGTGCTCGTTGATGAACACCGGGTCGTCGCTGCGCACCGCGGACTTCAACAGGCCGTAGGCCTGCTTCGGGTTGGACGGGGTGACCACCCGCAGCCCGGCGATGCCCATGAACACCTTTTCCATGCGCGCCGAATGCTGCGCCCCCAACTGGTGCGCGGTGCCGCCGGGGGAGCGGATCACCACCGGGGCGGCGAGCTGGCCGCCCGACATGTAGCGCACCTTGGCGGCGGTGTTGACAATCTGGTCCGTGGCCAGCCAGGCGAAGTTGACCGACATGATCTCGATGATCGGCCGCACGCCGAGGAACGAGGCGCCGATGCCCAGGCCGGTGTAGCCGTTTTCCGAGATCGGGGTGTCGATCACCCGCAGCGGGCCGTATTTCTCGTGCAGGCCCTTGGTGGCCTTGTAGGTGCCGCCGGCCACGCCGATGTCTTCCCCCATGCAGATCACCAGGGGGTCCCGTGCCATCTCTTCGTCGTGGGCGCGCAGAATCGCCTCCCAGTACATCATTTCTGCCATCTTCGTATCCTTTTCGAATTCTTTGCCCCAGGGGCCCGGAGGAATGCAAAATCGAGCGGGGCGATTCCCCGGATCCTGCAATCCCCCGTATTCACGTATTCAGTCCGGGCCCTCTGCAGTGAATGCCTCTAAGCCAATACGTATTTTTCCAGATCGGCCACGTCCGGTTCCGGCGACTCGTCGGCGAACCGGATCACCTCGTTCTCGATATAGCCGTCGATCTCCTTTTCCAGGGCGGCGAATTCGTCCATGGTCATGGCGCCGGCGTCCACCAGCCGGTCGCGCAGGATGAAGATCGGGTCGCGCTGCTTCCACATCTCTTCTTCCTCGCGGGTGCGGTAGGAACGGGAGTCGGACATGGAATGGCCGCGGTAGCGGTAGGTCATCAGTTCCAGGAAATACGGGCCCTTCCGGTCGCGCACATGGGACACGGCGGTCTTGGCATGCTCGTACACCACGTCGAAGTCCTGGCCGTCGCACTGGGCGGCCTCGATGCCATAGCCGCACACCCGCTTGAACTGGTCCAGCACCGCGGTGGAACGGTGGATCACGGTGCCGATCCCGTACTGGTTGTTTTCGCACACGAACAGCACCGGCAGGTTCCACAGCTTGGCCATGTTCATGGTTTCGTGGAAGGTGCCCTGGTTGTTGGCCGCGTCGCCCAGGAAACAGATCGCGATCTCGTCGCCGCCCTTCATCTGGATCGCCTTGGCGATGCCGGTGGCCAGGGGGAACGGTCCGCCTACCAGGGCATAGCCGCCCATGAAGTGGTGCTTCACGTCGAAGATGTGCATGGAGCCGCCGCGCCCCTTGGAGGAGCCGGTTTCCTTGGCGTACAGTTCGGCCATCACCTCTTTCGGGTCGGCGCCGCACTTGATGGCGTGCACATGGTCGCGGTAGCCGGTGATCACGTAGTCCTGGCCCGGCCGCGCCGCCTCCATGACACCGTTGACGCAGGCCTCCTGGCCCGGGTAGAGGTGCAGGAAACCGCCGATCTTGCGCTCCATGTATGCCTGGTAGCAGCGCTCCTCGAAGCGGCGCCCCAGCACCATCTCGCGCAGGACGCGTTTTTTGTCTTGCAAGTTCATTGGGGTCCTTCCGTCAAAGTCAGTAAAATTCTTGCAATCGGGTGGCGCCGGATGCAGCGGATAAGCCCCCCCCCGAATCCCGAAAAATCGTCAGCGGCACGCCCGGCGGCGGCCGAATTCCCCGCAGTGCGCTTTGACCGGCGGCGCGCCGGATGTTATGGTTGTTATGCGCCTTAGGCGGCTGATCGGAATAAACTTGCTATCATTACGAAGTTGGCGGTTTTGGTCAAGTTTTAGACCCCGCAAGCGGCGGCCCGCCCCAGGCATCTTGACGGATTTTGATGTAATCTGAATTGGCATCCTGTTTGCGGAACAACCACCATGCGACCCTCCCATATCCTGTCCATCCTCGACCGAGAGTTCTCCAGCACGCTGAACAAGCAGCACACGCCGGTGATGCTGTGGGGACCGCCCGGCGTGGGCAAGTCCCAGATCATCGCGGAAATCGCCCAGCGCCACCGGGTGCCCCTGATCGACATCCGCCTGTCGCAGATGGAGCCCACCGACCTGCGCGGCATCCCGTTCCGGCGCCAGGAACTGGTGGAATGGTCGGTCCCCGCCGCCCTGCCGAACGCCGAGCGGCACGGGGAGAAGGGCATCCTGCTCCTGGACGAGATCAATTCCGCCCCCCCCACGGTTTCCGCAGCGGCCTATCAGCTCATTCTCGACCGCCGCCTGGGGGAATACGCGGTCCCGGAGGGCTGGGCCATCTTCGCCGCCGGCAACCGCCAGGGCGACCGGGGGGTGACCTACGTCATGCCGGCGCCCCTGGCCAACCGCTTCACCCACTACGAGGTGGAGGCGCACCTGGATGACTGGGTGTCCTGGGCCCACGGCTACGACATCGACCCCCGCATCATTGCCTTCCTCCGCTTCAGGCCCGACATGCTGTTCGATTTCGATCCGGCGCACAATCCGGTGGCGTTTCCGTCGCCCCGCTCCTGGGAATATGCCCATCGCGCCCTGCACAAGTTCGCCGACATCCCGCAGCTGATGCTGGACACCCTGCAGGCCTGCGTCGGGCCCACCGCCGGGATCGAACTGAAGGCCTTCATCGACAACATGGCGCAACTGCCCGACATCGATGGCATCGTGCGCGGCGAGGAGGCCCAGGTGCCAAAGGGCATCGACCTGCAATACGGGGTGGCCGCGGCGCTGGTGCGGCGCGCCGTGCAGGCCAGGGACAGCGCCGCGGCGTCCCCCGAGGGGACTTCCTGCGGGGCGAACGGGGTGTTCGGCAACATCCTGAAGTACGCCAAGCGCTTCCCCCAGCGCGAGATGGGGGTGATGCTGGTGACCGACATGCACCGGGCCATCGGCAAGCCGCTGTTCGCCGTCCCCGAATTCGCGGATTGGGCCAACACCATCACCGACCTGATGCTGTACGACCTGAAGTGGTCCTCCAGCAAGGCGGACTAAGCCGGGAGGGAGCGGGCATGGTGTACGATCTTGCGGAAATCGGGACCAAGCTCAGCGCGGCGCGCACCCGGCTGATCCTGGAAAAGCCCTTCATCGGCGCCCTGGTGATGCATCTGCCCCTGGTGGCCGCCGCCGGTTCCTGGTGCCGCACCACCGCCACGGACGCCAAGGCGCTCTACTATAACCCGGAATTCATCGACACCCTGAACCTGGCCGAGACCCAGTTCATGCTGGCCCATGAGGCGCTGCACTGCGCCCTGGGCCATTTCGCGCGGCGCCACCACCGCATGAAGCACCGCTGGGACGTGGCCTGCGAACATGCCGTCAACCTGCTGCTGGTGGCGGAGGGGATGAAGCCGCCGGAGGGCGCCCTGCTCAACCATCTGTACGAGAACCTGACCGCTGAGGAGATCTATCCCCTGATCCAGCAGGGATCTTCCGAGAAGACCCTGGACCATCATCTGTTCGACGGCATGGGCGACGACGACCAGGGCAAGGGCGAAGGCGAGTCCGACGTCGAGCAATCGGCCGGCGGAGGGGGGCAAGGGGAGCGGCGCGACAGCGGCGAGGAGGGCGACGAGCGGGAGGGCCAGGGCGGCGGCCGCAGCGCCCGGGGCGAACCGGACAAAGGGAGCGGCCAGGGAGAGGAGCAGGATAACCGCGAGTGGCAGTCCCAGTTGCGCCGGCGGCCCCCCGACCAACCGGGCGTGAGCGAGAAGGAAGAACTGGCCGCCCAATGGCGCCAGCGCCTCGCCTCGGTGGCGCAGCAGGCTAGGCAGGCGGGCCGGCTGGGGGAATCCTGGATGCGCACCCTGGACGATCTGCTGCAGCCGAAACTGCCGTGGCGCATGCTGCTGGCGCGCTACATGATGAGCGTGGCGCGGGACGACTACAGCTTCCAGCGCCAGTCCCGGCGCGAGGACGACGCCCTGCTGCCGAGCCTGTACAGCGGCGAGGTGAACGTGGTGGTGGCCCTGGACACCAGCGGCTCGGTGAGCGACGAGGAAATGCGCGAATTCGTGGGCGAGATCGACGCCCTCAAGGGCCAAGTGCGCGCACGGGTCACCCTGCACGCCTGCGACGAGCGGCTGAGCGAGCACGGCCCCTGGGTGTTTCAGTCCTGGGATCCGGTCAGCCTGCCGCGCGCGGTGAGCGGCGGCGGCGGCACCCGCTTCACCCCGGTGTTCGAATGGGTGGAGCGGGAAAACCTGCGGCCCGACCTGCTGCTTTATTTCACCGACGCGGAAGGGGAGTTCCCGCCTGGCGCACCCGCGTACCCGGTGATCTGGCTGGTCAAGGGCAAGGCCGCCGTGCCGTGGGGCCAGAGGATCCAGCTTAACTAGCCCGGTCCGGGCGCATCGGGAAGACCATGTCCGTTCACACCGTTTTGCCCCAGGGCGCCCGCTACAACTGGCGTTACATCGTTTCCATCGTCCTGCGGCACAAGCGGCGCCTGGTCAAGGCCCACGGGGTGGCGATCCTGGCGGTGCTGGCCAGCGTGCCGATCCCGCTCTTGATGCCGCTGCTGGTGGACGAGGTTCTGCTGCACAAGCCCGGACGCATGCTGGCCCTGGTGGACGCCCTGTTCCCCGCCGCCTGGCATGGCCCGCTGCTCTATATCGGCGCGGTCCTGGCGCTCACTGTCGTGCTGCGGCTGGCGGGGCTGCTGCTGGGGGTGTGGCAGACCCGGGACTTTACCCTCATCGCCAAGGACGCGACCTTCCGCATGCGCCAGGAACTGTTGCAGCGCCTGCGGCGGATCGCCATGTCGGAGTACGAAACCCTGGGCAGCGGGGCGGTGGCCTCCCACTTCGTGACCGACCTCAATGCGGTGGACGATTTCGTGGGGGCCGGCGTCAGCAAGTTCCTGGTGGCGGTCCTGTCCCTGGTGGGCACTTCCGCCATCCTGTTGTGGATGCACTGGCAGTTGGCCCTGTTCATCCTGCTGATGAACCCGGTGGTGATCTATTTCACCACGGTACTGGGCAAGCGGGTGAAGGAGCTGAAGCGGCGGGAAAACTCCGCCTTCGAGCTGTTCAACCAGGCCCTCACCGAGACCCTGGATGCCATCCAGCAGATCCGGGCGGTCAACCGGGAGCGCCATTACATCGGCCGCGTCATCGACCGGGCGCGGGGCATCAAGACCCACGCCGCGGCGTATTCCTGGAAGAGCGACGCGGCCAGCCGCTTCTCCTTCATGGCGTTCCTGGTCGGCTTCGACGCGTTTCGCGCCATCAGCATGCTGATGGTGGTGTTCTCCAATCTCACCGTGGGCGAGATGATGGCGGTGTTCGGCTACCTGTGGTTCATGATGTCTCCGGTGCAGGAGATCCTCGGCATCCAGTACGCCTACTATGCCGCCAACGCCGCCCTGGGGCGCATCAACCGCCTGCTGACTCTGCGCGCCGAGCCCCAATACCCCCACCTCAAGGACCCGTTCGCCGGCAAGCACACCGTGGGGGTGCGGCTGGAAGACGTATCCTTCGCCTACGGCGAGGGGCCGCTGGTGCTGGACCGGGTAAGCCTGGATATCCGCCCCGGGGAGAAGGTGGCCCTGGTGGGGGCCAGCGGAGGCGGGAAATCCACCCTGGTGCAGGTGCTGCTGGGGCTCTACACCCCCCAGTCCGGCATGCTCTACTTCGACGGCGTGCCGCTCACCGAGATCGGGCTGGAGGTGGTGCGGGAGCACGTGGCCACGGTGCTGCAGCACCCGGCCCTGTTCAACGACACGGTGCGCATGAACCTGACCCTGGGCCGCACCTTCTCGGAACAGGAACTGTGGCAGGCCCTGGAGGTGGCCCAGTTGCGCGCCACGGTGAAGGCGATGCCCAACGGCCTGGATACCGTGGTGGGACGCAACGGGGTGCGCCTGTCCGGCGGCCAGCGCCAGCGCCTGGCCATCGCCCGAATGATACTGTCGAAACCTCATGTGGTGATCCTGGACGAGGCCACCTCGGCCCTGGACAGCGAGACCGAGGCGCGGCTGCACGAGGCCCTGCGCGAATTCCTCAAGGACCGCACCACCCTCATCGTGGCCCACCGCCTGAGCGCGGTCAAGCAGGCCGACCGGGTCTACGTGTTCGACGGCGGGCGCATCATCGAGGAGGGGGCGCACGAAGATCTGCTGCGCAGCGACGGCATCTACCGCCGCCTCTACGGACAGCTGCAGCACTGAGAGGTTGTGAAGAAACCGTCGCGAGCGTCCGGAGTGCGAGGCGCGAACGATGCGAACGACGAGACATATCGAATGGATAGGCGAGGCGGATGGACAGCCAAGAACCTTGTCCCTGCGGCAGCGGCAAACCCTTCTCCGCCTGCTGCGACCCCTATCTGGCGGGGCTGCGGCAGGCCCCCACGGCCCAGGCGCTGATGCGCTCGCGCTACAGCGCCTATGTGCGCCGGGACCGGGTCTACCTGCTGCGCACCTGGCACCCCGCGACCCGTCCGAAGGAACTGGACTTGAGCGGCGGCGGCGAGGCGTGCTGGCTGGGGTTGCAGGTACTGGGGACGGAAGCCGGGGGCCCGGGGGAGCGGGAAGGGACGGTGGAATTCATCGCCCGCTACCAACTCGGCGGCCAGCCCCAGGCCCTGCGCGAGACCAGCCGCTTCCTGCGGGAAGACGGGCAATGGCTGTACCTGGAGGGGGCCGTCTCGCATTCCCGGGAGGGCCGCAACGCCCCCTGTCCCTGCGGAAGCGGGAGGAAATACAAGCACTGCTGCCTGGGCAAGGATTAGAGGGGGTCATTCCAACAGCGAGTCCAGGATGCGGGTTTTTTCCGTCATCAAGAGAATTAGGTCGGCAAAGTTAAGTTTTTGTTACATTTTAAACGTCCTGATTAATACTTGAATAAGCGGGATAACTATGTAAACTGTATATGCCGTTTATTTATTATGACTGGAGCCCGATCATGATCGATGATACCGACAAGCCCGCTGAAAAAGCATCCGGAAAACCCCAAGCAGTCACGAGCGCTACAGCCCCCGCCGCCAGACCTGTAGCGAAGCCAAGAACTCCCAGGACTGCCCCCGCTTCGAGTTCGACAGCATCAAGGAAACGTCCCGCATCCGCTACCAAAGCCAAGCCGACAACTGCATCCAAATCGATTAATCGTACTGCAGTGGCGAAAAAATCGATCACTGGGGAAAAAGCCGTCGTTAAGGCATTGCCGGTTGCGGACAAGAAAACGGGGGCGTCAAAACCCGGCAAGGTGAAAAAGCCCAAGCTGGTGCGCGACAGCTTCGCCATGCCAAAAGGGGAATATACCGTTATTGCAACGTTGAAGGAACGCTGCCAGAAATCTGGGGTGCCTGCGAAAAAAAGCGAGATTCTGCGCGCGGCGATTGCGAATCTGGCCAAGCTAAGCGATGCATCGCTGGCTGGCGCGATTCAGCATCTCGAAGTCATCAAGACCGGGCGACCTGCCAAGGGCTCGAAGTAGCCTGTTTGAGCTACAGATAAAGAAAACGCCAAGAAATAACCCCTGCATGGCCGCTCGCCGGGTTCAGCGGCAGGTTGACGGGCTACTCGCGGGCAAGCGTCCGACCCTGTTCGGCACTGGAAGGGGCCATCCGTGCGGCCAGCGCATCGCGGGCGGCAAGGGCCCGCCCTGCGAATGCCGCGTTGTCGAACAACCCGGGCCGGGATCGGGAGAAATGCACAGCCAGGGCGTACCATTTGAGGGCCCGGGCTGCGTCCGCCGACACGCCTTCCCCGCGCTCATAAAACCTGCCCAGGGCCAGGTGGGCCCCAGCCAATGGGCCGCCTTTCGGTAATCCTGGGCGAAACCGGGGGACCAGCCGTGGAAGTTTCCGGTTTCGTATGCATAGCCGAGTTCGAACTGGATTTCGGGGCATCTGTCCACCCCCGCTACGAGGATCCCGCACAGGACCGACGCCGCGATCAGCCCGGCCGTGCGCCACGCGCGATTCGTCCGGGAAACCGCCAACCGTCTCTCCCTTCAGGAAAGAATTAGAATTGGAATCAGGCGCCGGGCGCGCCGCCTTCCCCCGCCTGTTCCAGGGCCTCCGCCGCGATCTCGCGCACTTCCCGGTCCGCGTCGGCCAGACAGGCCCGCAGATAGGGCAGCACTTGGCTGCCCCCGATCAGGGACAGGAAATGGCAGGCATCCGCCCGGATGCGGGCGTCCTGGTGGCGGGTGAGGGCGCCCAGGCGCGGGATCATTACCTCGGAGATGCCGCTGCCCTGCAGCTCTTCCAGCACCGCGCCGATGCCCAGGCGCACCGCCATGCTGGTCTCCGGGTCCTCCAGCAGGTGCGCCAGGGCCTCCAGGCGCCGAGGCTCCCGGCGCGCCATTTCCTCCACCCGGCCGCGCCTGCCGCTGATCAAGAGCTGGTAGAAGTACTGCGCCATGCCCTCGACGGTGCCCGCGCCTTCCGCCCAGCGCCGCAGCTCCCCGGGGGATTGCTCCCCTTCCAGTTCGTAGGGTCCGATGCGGGTCCAGGGCACCGAGCGCACTCCCAGTTCCCTGGCACGCTCCGGCAGCAGCGCCACGTTGACCGCCTCCAGCCGGCCGATCGCCCCTTCCTTCAGCAGCTTGCCCAGTCCCTCCAGCACCGCGCCGCAGTGGGGGCAGCCGGTGGCCAGCAGTAGCAGGGCGTCTGGTGGGGCCGGGCGTTGCTCGGTGTCGCTCATCAATTCGCCTTTTTGGGTTGTCGTACTAGTGGAAGCGTCCTTTGGCCGCCTCGCCGTAGGGCCTGCCGTCCAGGCAGGCGGACAGCATCCAGGCCTGTTCCGGTTCCAGGGCGCTCGCGCCGGCCAGATAGGCAGCGGCCAGCCGCCGCTCCAGGGCCCGCATCCGGTCCGGGTCCGAGGCGATGGCCAACTCGTGGATCAATGGCGTCAGATCGGGGCGGTGGGCCTCGATCTGCATCAACACCTCGACCGGGATCGAGGGTGCGGCCCGCGCGCTCATGCCCTGGCGCCCGCGGCCAGGGCCCTGGTGCGCCGTTGCTGCGCGGTGTCGGCGTCTTCCGCGCCGTTTTCCCAGCCTTGCAGGTTCTCCAGCACGATGTTGCTCAGGGCGCGGATCCAGTCGTCGCGCTCGTTGAGCGCCGGGATATAGTGGAATTCCTTGCCGCCCGCCTTCAGGAAGGTGGCCTTGCCGCCCATGGCGATCTCTTCCAGGGTCTCCAGACAGTCGCCGGCGAAGCCCGGGCAGACCACGTCCACCCGAGGAACGCCCTGCTTGCCGAGGGCCTCCAGGGTGGCGGCGGTGTAGGGCTTGAGCCATTCGGCGGGGCCGAAGCGGGACTGGAAGCAGATCTGGTAGCGGTTCTCGTCCAGCCCCAGCGCCTGCGCCAGCAGCCGGCCGGTCTTCAGGCACTCGCAGTGGTAGGGGTCGCCCTTGTCCAGGGCAAAGCGCGGCACACCGTGGAAGCTCATCACCAGCCGGTCGGGGCGGCCGTTTTTCTCCCAATAGTCGCGCACGCTCTGCGCCAGGGCGCGGAGGTAGTCGGGATGGTCGTGGTAATGCCTGACGGTACGCACGGCCGGTACGTTGCGCATGCGCTGCAGGGCGCGGAACACCGCATCGAAGGCGGTGCCGGTGGAACTGGCGGCATATTGCGGGTAGAGGGGCAGCACCAGGATCCTGTCGCAGCCCTGCTCCCTGAGGCGGGAAAGGGCGCCCTCGACGGAAGGGGCGCCGTAGCGCATGGCGTATTCGACCCGGTGCGGCGCCTTCAGCCGCTCTCCCAGATAACCCTTGAGCAGCTTCGTTTGCCGTTCAGTGTGCAGCTTTAGCGGAGGACCCTCCCGGGTCCAGATCTGGGCGTATTTCTCGGCGGACTTCTTGGGGCGGGTGTTGAGGATGATGCCGTTCAGGACCAGCCACCACAGCGCCCGCGGCATCTCCACCACCCGCGGATCGGACAGGAACTCCTTGAGGTACGGGCGCAGGGCGCGTGCGGTGGGGGCCTCGGGCGTGCCCAGGTTGATCAGCAGGATGCCGATCTTGCGGCTGCTGCCGTGATCGAACGGGGGTTCAGGGCGATAGGCTGGCATGGCTGCTCACGGGGTGACGGTTGCGGGGGGAGGCAACCCCCGCCGGCTCAATGGTACGACAGGGCGCTGCTCAACAGCTTGGCGGTGATGTCCACGATGGGGATCACCCGCTCGTAGGCCATGCGAGTGGGGCCGACCACCCCCACGGTGCCCACGACCTGCCCATCCACCTCGTAAGGGGCCGTCACTACGCTGCACTCGTCCAGGGGGACCAGGCCGGATTCGCCGCCGATGAAGATCTGCACCCCATGGGCGCACTGGCTCACGTCCAGCAGTTGCAGCAGCTCGGTCTTCTGTTCGAACACGTCGAACAGCCGGCGCAGACTGCCCATGTTGAAGGAAAGGTCCTGCACGTGCAGCAGGTTGCGCTCCCCTGAAATGACGCAGTCTTCCTGGTCGTCCTTCATGGCCTGGCTGCCCGCCTCCAGCGCCGCGGTCATCAGGGAGGTCATGTCCCGGTGCAGTTTTTGCAGTTCGTTGCGTATCCGTTCGCGCACCTGGTCGAAGGTGCAGCCGCTGTAGTTCTGGTTGAAGAAGTTGGCGGCCTGGGTCAGTTCGGATGGGGAATAGGGCTTCTCGGTAAGGATGATGCGGTTTTGCACCTCCCCCTCCCGGGTGACGATGATGAGCAGGATGCGCTTCTCTGCAAGCCTGACGAATTCCAACTGGCGAAAGACCGTGCTGCGGCGCTTGGGGATCAGCACCACCCCGGCGAAACGGGTCAGATCGGACAGCAGGTGCGAGGCGGCGGAAAGCACCTTGTGCGGGTCGTCCGGGTGGAGCTGGGTTTCCACCTGGTGGATCTCGATGGCCTCCAGCGGCTTGACGGTCAGCAGCGTGTCCACGAAAAAGCGAAAGCCTTTGGGCGTCGGCACCCGGCCGGCGGAGGTGTGCGGGCTGCTGATCAGTCCCATCTCTTCCAGGTCGGCCATCATGTTGCGGATGCTGGCCGGGCTCAGGTCCAGCCCGGAATATTTGGACAGCATGCGCGAGCCGACCGGCTGGCCGTCGCTGATATAGCGTTCGACCAGCGTCTTCAACAGGATTTGCGCGCGTTGGGTCAGCATGGCTGCATTCTACACAAAATCGCGGGATTGGATAACGTGTCAAAAGGGGCCGCGAAAGCTATAATTGGGCCATGTCCCACACCTTCAAGACCATCGCGCTGATCGGAAAGTACAGCAGCCCCGAGATCAGCGCGCCCCTGCTGCGCCTGGCCAGGTTCCTGGAGGAGCGGCACTACAACGTGGTCGTGGCCAGGCAGACGGCGGAGACCATCGGCTCGGCCGGCTATCCCATGGCGAATCTGTCGGAGATCGGCGAAGTGGCCGATCTGGCGGTGGTGCTGGGCGGCGACGGGACCATGCTCAACATCGCCCGCAACCTGGTCGCCTTCAGGGTCCCGCTGGTGGGCATCAATCAGGGCCGGCTCGGGTTTCTTGCCGACGTCTCGGTGGAAATCATGCTGGACACCATGGACGAGATGCTGGCGGGCCGGTTCAACAGCGAGGAACGCATCCTGCTGCGCGCGGAAATACGGCGCGGCAACGAGAAGGTGTTCGATGCCTGCGCGCTCAACGACGTGGTGGTGAACAAGGGCAACATCGGCCGCCTGATCGAGATGGAGACCGTCATCGACGGCGAATTCGTCAACAGCCAGCGGGCGGACGGGCTGGTGGTGGCCACGCCCACGGGGTCCACCGCCTACGCGCTGTCCGCCGGCGGCCCCATCCTGCACCCTTCGCTGGAAGTCATCGTCCTGGTGCCCATCTGCCCGCACACCCTGGCGGCCAGGCCGATCGCGGTCAGTGGCCGATCGACGGTGGAGATCATGGTGATCAATGCCGACGATGCCCGGGTCCATTTCGACGGGCAGCGGCATTTCGACCTGCGGAAAGGGGATAGGGTGATCATCCAGCGCGCCGAGAATACCGTTCGCCTATTGCACCCGGTCGGCCACAGCTACTACGATATGCTGCGGCAAAAACTGCATTGGGGCGAAAAACTGTAGCGGGAGCGGCGCGCCTCGCGGGCGCCATCCCGGCGGCGGGATACTTCGCCTTGCCCTTGCGTCCAGAACTTTTCAGCCAGTTTTTGAAATTATGTTGAATCACCTGAGCGTTCAGGATTTCGTCATCGTCGACCGGATTGAGCTCGAATTCGATCGCGGCTTCACCGTGCTCACCGGCGAAACCGGCGCGGGCAAGTCCATCCTTGTCGATGCCTTGGCGCTGGTTCTCGGCGAACGGGGTGACGCCGGCATGGTCCGCGTGGGCCGCGAGCGCGCCGAGGTGCTTGCCGAATTCGATGTCAGCGGCGTGCCGGGGGTGCGGGACTGGCTCGAGGAAAACGAATTCGTCGGCGACCCGGGGGTATGCCTGGTGCGCCGGGTGATCGAGGCCGGCGGGCGCTCCCGCGGCTTCGTCAACGGCCGCCAGGCCACCCAGCAGCAGTTGCGCGCCCTGGGGGAGTTCCTGGTCGACATCCACGGCCAGCACGCGCACCAGTCCCTGCTCAGGCCCGAGGCAGAGCGCGACTTGCTGGACGGTTATGCCGGGACGCACGATTTGGGCGCGCGGACGACCGCGGCCTATCGCCGCTGGCAGGAATTGCACAGGCGGCGCCTGGACGGGGAGAAGAACGCGGAGGCCTTCGCCGCCGAGCGCGAACGCTTAGAGTGGCAGGCAAGCGAGCTAAAGACGTTGAATTTCGGCCCGGACGAGTGGCGCGAACTGCTTGCCGAGCACGGTCGGCTGTCCAACGCGGCGAGCCTGATGGAGGGCGCGCAGTTCGGCCTGGAGCTGCTTTCCGAGGGAAGCGCGGCCTGCCTGCCGCAGCTCGGCGGCCTTACCTCGCGTCTCGGCAGCCTGTCCGAACACGACCCGGCGCTGAAGGAAATTCTGGACATGCTGGAACCGGCGGAGATCCAGTTGCAGGAGGCCGCCTATGCCCTGAGGCATTATCTGCAACGGCTGGACCTGGACCCGGAGCGACTGCGCCAGTGCGAGGAAAGGCTGAGCGCCGTCCATTCCGCGGCGCGCAAGTACCGTACCGTGCCCGAGGAGTTGCCGCAACTGCTGGCCGAGTGGGAGACGCGCCTGCAGGAACTAGGTGGCGGCGGCGACGGCGAGGCGCTGCGGCAGCAGGAGGAGGCCGCCCGGTCGGATTATCTCGCCCTGGCGCAGAAGCTGAGCGCGGGAAGGAACAAGGCGGCTGTGGAAATCTCGGGCAAGGTGAGCGCCGCCATGCAGGACCTGGCCATGGCCGGGGGCCGGTTCCAGGTTGAACTCGCACCCCTTGCCGAGGGCGGCGCCTTCGGCCTGGAGCAGGTGGAATTCCTGGTCGCCGCGCATCCCGGGCTGCCCGCGAGGCCGTTGGCCAGGGTCGCCTCGGGGGGGGAGCTTTCCCGCATCAGCCTGGCGATCCAGGTGGTCACCAGCAGGGTATCCCTGGTGCCTACCCTGGTGTTCGACGAAGTGGACGTAGGCATCGGCGGGGGCGTGGCCGAAATCGTGGGACAAATGCTGAAGCGGCTCGGAGCGGAACGGCAGGTGCTGTGCATCACCCACCTGCCCCAGGTGGCAGCCCTGGGGGACCATCACTGGCAGGTGGCCAAGATCTCCCGGGACGGCGCGGTGGTCAGCCGCATCTCCGTGCTGGAGGGCGTGGCCCGGGTGGAAGAGGTGGCGCGCATGCTGGGCGGGGTGGACATCACCGAAACCACCCGCTCCCATGCCGCGGAGATGCTCGGGTTGTCGTGAAGCCGGCCTTACGCGCCGCCCTTTTCCTTGTAGGGACACGCCTTCTTGATGCAGTCGGCGTAGAGGTACAGGGAGTGGTCGCGGATGGAAAAGCCTCGTTCCTCGGCGATCTTTTTCTGGCGGCGCTCGATCTCCTCGTCGAAGAACTCCTCCACCCGGCCGCATTGCAGGCACACCAAGTGGTCGTGATGCCCGCCCTGGTTCAGCTCGTAGACGGCCTTGTCGCCCTCGAAGTGGTGGCGCGCCAGCAGCCCGGCCTGTTCGAACTGGGTCAATACCCGGTACACCGTCGCCAGCCCCACGTCTTCCCCTTCCGCCAGGAGGCGCTTATACACATCCTCGGCGGTCATATGGCGGGTGGTGCTCTGCTCGAAGAGATTGAGTATCTTGAGGCGCGGCAGGGTGGCCTTGAGGCCGATGTTTTTCAACTCGCTGGGGTCGCTCATCGCGGAGTGCCTGAATCGATATAGTACAGGATATCATATAGTTTTCCCCCTCCTTTGCAAAACTTTGGGGGTCGAGCACGAATCCGTTCCGACATTGGCCCGGGAAGCGGGCGTTGCGGAACCCGTTGCCGCCTCATGGCAATTCGGTCTGGGAAAGGTATAATGACCGGCTTGGATCGAGAAACCATTTTGACGAATCGCTCATGCGCAAAATAACGATTGTCCTGGCGGCGCTGCTGCTGGCGGCGTGCTCTCGCTTCTCCTTCCTGACGCCCTACAGGATCGACGTGCAACAGGGCAACGTGGTCACCCAGGATATGGTCTCCAAGCTGAAGCCCGGCATGACCAAGGCCCAGGTTCGCTACGCCCTCGGCACCCCTCTCATCACCGACGTGTTCCATCCCGAACGCTGGGACTACGTGTATCTGTTCGAGAAGCACGGGGTGCTCACCGAGCGGCGCAAAATCGTTGTGGTGTTCAAGGGGGACGCCCTCCAGCGGATAGAGGGTGACGTGGTGGCCGCGAAACCGGGTGAGGGCAAGCAACCGGCAGGGGCGTCCGATGCGCCTCAGGCCCAGCCGAAAACGGAGGGGGGCGGGTAGGCCCCTCCGGCGACAGGCTTGGATGCGAATGGAAGGTATGAACACAATGAACATCGTCGTGGCCGGAAGCTCCGGGCGCATGGGGCGCGCCCTCATGGAGGCCGTGGCGCAATCGCCCGACATGCGTCTGCACGGGGCGCTGGAACGCCCGTCCAGCCCCTATCTGGGCAAGGATGCCGGAGATTTGTTCGGCGCGCCATGCGAGGTCGCGATCGGGGCTGACGTGGCCGCGGCGCTGGCCGGCGCCCACCTGTTCATCGACTTCACCCGCCCGGAAGGCACGCTCGACCACCTGGAACAATGCCGCCGGCACGGGGTCAAGATGGTGATCGGCACGACCGGCTTCGGCCCCGAGCACAAGCAGCGGATCGCCGAGGCCGCCCGGGATATCGCCATCGTCTTTGCCCCCAACATGAGCGTGGGGGTCAACCTCACCTTCAAGCTGATCGAGATCGCCGCCCGTGTGCTGAACGAGGGCTACGACGTCGAAATCATCGAAGCCCATCACCGGCACAAGGTGGACGCCCCCTCCGGCACCGCGCTGCGCATGGGCGAGGTGGCCGCGGCGGCCCTCGGCAGGAACCTCGCCGAATGCGCCATCTATGGCCGCGAAGGCCTTACCGGCGAGCGCCCGTCCTCCACCATCGGCTTTTCCACCGTGCGCGGCGGCGACATCGTCGGCGACCATACCGCGATGTTCGCCGGCATCGGCGAGCGGGTGGAAATCACCCACAAGGCCTCCAGTCGCGCCACCTTCGCCAATGGCGCCCTGCGCGCCGCCCGGTTTCTGGCGGGGCGTGACAACGGCTTGTACGATATGCAGGACGTGCTGGGGTTGCGTTAAAGACCTGTCGACTTGGGGCGACTCAACTTTAGACACTCGCATTTCGCCCTCGCCGCCCCTGGCCGGGGCACCGATGGCAGATGAAACCTGCGAAATCATACCGACCGCCGATGAGTGCCACCCTACGACCGCAATCTTGAAGCGCCGCGGTAAGTTTGGCAACGGGGGCGCTTTTCGAACCATCTCCATGCGTGCAAGCCCAGATAAGGGCCTTACTTGGTTCTCAACTCCGGCACCGCCCCACCCATTAGGGTTTGCAGGGCGGCCTGCTGTTCGAGCAGGCTTTGATTGAGGTTGAGCAAATCCAGGCGGCGGTTGAGCCAGGCGGTTTTCAGCAGCACGTAGTCGGTTTCGGACAAATCGCCCTGCGCCAACGCCGCGTCCGCACGTTTGAGGGTTTGCGCTGCGAGCGCGATGCCCTGTTCGATTTCCCGGCGCTGGCTTTGCAGCAAGGCCTGGTCTTGGAGGATGCGTTCGATGTCGGCGCGCGCGCTCATGAGGCGGGCCGCGTATTCGTCGTGCAGGCGCCGCCGGGTGGCCTTTTCGATGGCGATGTTGCCGCGGTTGCGGTTGAAGATGGGCAGGGTGAGGGAAATCCGGAAGCCGCGCGTGTTGACGCCGCCGGTGTCGCGCGCGCGCACGAAGCCGACGTCGATGGCGGGGAACTGCTGCAGGATGGCCTGCCGATAGTGCGCTTCCTGGCTTTGATAGCCGGCCGCCAGGGCCAGCAGGTCGGGGCGGCGGCGCGGCAGTTCGGCGAGGTCGCGGCGCACGGCAGTGTCGGTGACGGCAGGGATGGCGGACGGACCGACCAGGTCGAGTCTGGCGCGCGCGGAGAGGCCGAGAAGGGAGTTCAAGGCCTGGCCGGTGGCCGCCAGTTGGCGCTGCAGGCCGTTGGCGCGGGTTTCCACGGCCTGCAGGCTGGCGAGGTCGGCGCTTACCGCGCCCAGGATCACGTCGCCGTGGTGGTAGGCTTCGACCATGCGGGCGTGGCGCTGCGCCAGGAGTTCCCGCTCCTGGGTGAGCAGGGCGAGCGCCTGCTCTTCGTAGTCATGGCGGATGAAGAGCTGGCGCGCGGCGCTGACGACCTGCCATTCCAGCCAAAGCAGATTGAGATCGACCTGGCGCGCCGAGGCCTGGGCAGCCTGCCTGGCGGTGGAGCGCGTGAGCAGGGAGGTGATGTCGTAGGACAGGCCCAGATCGAAAGCCGTGCCGGTGGCAAGGCCGCTGATGGGGAAATCTCGCGCCATGCCCAGCACCGGGTCGGGCAGCAGACCGGCAGCGAAGGCCTGGGCGCGGGCGATGCCGAGCCCCTCGCGGGCGAGCTTGAGTTCGGGGTTGTTGGCCACCGCCAGCATGGCGACTTCCGTCATGTCGAGGCCGTTGCCCGGGTCGAAAACGTGGTGGCGCAGTTCCGGCAGGGGCATGGCTGCGGCGCTGACTTTGATATCGGCGGGATTGGCCGGGGCACGCACGTGGGTGTCGAGCGGCAGGGGCCGGTAGCTGGCGCAGCCGGCCAGCAGCAGGGGGACGAGAAAGGCGGGGCGCAGCTTCATCAAAAGTATCAGATCAAGGAAGGGTTTTCTCAAGCTTGCGCCCCCAGCGCAGATAAAGCGCCGGCAGCAGATTGGTGGACAGAACGGAACTCCACAGCACGCCGCCCAGCACGACGATGGCCAAGCCCTGCTCGGGTGCCGCGCCGGTGCCGAAGCCGAGCGCGGTGGGCAGCATGCCGAGCACGGCGGTGAGCGTGGTCAGCACGATGGGGCGGAAGCGTTCGCGCACCGCGCGGCGCACGGCGTCTTCGGGTGCCAGACCCTGCTTTTCGTGCGCCCGCACATAGGCCAGCAGCACGATGCCGTGGTTGAGGCTGACGCCGACCAGGGTGAGGAAGCCGATCAGCCCGGTGGCGTTGAGGCCGACGCCGGAGACAGCGAGGGCGAGCGCCGCGCCGGTGAAGGCGAGCGGCGCCTGCAGCAGCAGGATCGCGGGCAGGCGCAGGCCGCCGAATTGCAGGGCCAGTATTCCCAGGGTGAGGAACAGGGCGCCGACGGCCGCCACCCCCATGCCCTCGGCGGTGTGCAGCAGCTCGGAGTAGAGCCCGCCGAAGGCGACGCGGTAGCCGGCGGGCAGATGCAGTCCCGCCAGGGCTCGTTGGGCGGCGGCGACGGTGCTGCCCAGCGGCCCCAGCGGCGTGGCGAGGATTTCGAGGGCGCGCGCGCCGTTCAGATGGCGCAACTGGTTGGGCTGGGTCTGCAATTCGAGCCGCGCCACGCGCGCCAGCGGCACCCAGCCGGCCGCCGTGTGGATGGGCTGGCGACCAAGCCGGTCGAGGCCGAGGTAGGGCGCATCGGGCAGGCGCATATAGAGGTCCAGATGGCTGACGCCGTCGGGCAGCCGCGCCAGCACGCGCCCGCGCAGCAGCAGATCGAGCTGCGCGGCGAGGCTTGCCGGGGTAAGGTCGAGACTGCGCATTACCTCGGAACGGGGGCTGATCACCAGTTGCGTCACCGGGTAGGCGTCGTTGTTGAAGATGTCCGCCAGCGCCGGCACGGTCTTGAGGCGGGCGGTAACGGCCTCGGACAGGCTGCGCAGGGTGGCGATGCGGTTGCCGAAGATGGTCACCTCGAAGGGCTGCGGCAGGCCGGAGAGGCTTTCCCCCAGACGCTCGATGGTGGGGGTGTCGAAGCTCTGCTGCGCGCCGGGCTGTTTCGCCTCGTCGCGCAATTGCGCGGCGAGGCGGTCGAGGTGGTTGGCGTTGACGTCGGGCTTCAACAGCACCTGGATTTCCCCGGCGAAGCTTTTTTCCGTATAGGCCGTGTCGCGCGCCGAGCCGATGCGCGCAAACACGTGCGCCACCGCGGGGTTTTGTTTGAGCGCCGCGCTCATGCGGTCCACCGTGGCGACGGTTTCGTCGAGCGAGGTGCCCGGCGCCAGGGTGAAGCTGTCCAGGAGCACGCCTTCGTTAGGCAGCGGCAGGAAGTTTACCGGCACCACGGCCAGCGCGGCGACGGCCAGCGCGAAGGCGGCCAGCGCGCCGGCGAGGCTCGCGCGCGGCCGGCGCAGCGTGAAGTCGAGCAGCCTTTCGTTGCCTTGTGTCAGCCAGCCGAGAAAACGCCGTCCGCTCGCCGGGGCGGCGCCGGCCCCGCCGCGGTGGGCGAGCAGCAGGGGGATGAGGGTGAGCGACACCAGCAGCGAGGCCAGCAGCGCCAGGCTCATGGCGAGCGCAAAGGGCCGCATGAAGAGCCCCGCCAGGCCGCCCACCGCCAAAAGGGGAAGATAGGCCGCCACCGTGGTGAGCGTGCCGGTGATGTCGGCCGCGGCGATGTCGCGCAGCCCGGCGCGCACCCCGTCCCAGCCGGCTGCGCCGCTTTCCCATCGGTGGTGGATGGCCTCGACGACGATGATGCCGTCGTCCGCCAGCAGGCCGACGGCGACGGTGAGCGCGCCCAGGGTGAGCAAGTTGAGGCTTTGCCCCAGCGCATAGAGTCCGCCGATGGCGAGCAGCAGGGCGGTGGGGATGGACAGCGCCAGCACGCCCACGCCCTGGCGGCGCCCCAAAAGCCACACCAGCACGAGGATGGCGAGCGCGCCGCCGATCAGCAGGTTGCGCGAGAGGTCGCGGCCGATGAGCGCAACCAGGTGCGCCTGACGGTAAATGGGCACCCAGCGCGCACCGCCCGGCAATTGGTTTTGCAGGCCGGCCAGGGTGTTTGTGATCGCCGCATCCACCGGCACGGTGGACGCCCCCGGCTGTTTGAAGACGATGAGCCCCAGCCCCGGCCGGCCGTCCAGTTGTAGGCCGTAATGGATGGGCGGCGGCGACTTCACCACGTGCGCCAGGGCGGCCAGCGGCAGCGGCCCGCCCGGCGTCGGCACGGGGATGTCCATGACCTGCTGCGCGCCAAGCGGTAGATGGCGCACTTCCAGCAGCACGTCCTGGTGGCCGAGATCGAGGCGCCCGGCGGGCCTGAGCACTACCGCGTCGCCCACCGCGCGCGCCAGCGCGGCGATGCCGACATGGTGCTGGATGAGTGCCGCGGGGTCGGGCTGGATCCATAGCGTCGGCGGCCCGGCGCCGAACAGCTCCACGCGCTGCACGCCGGGGATGGCGCGCAGCGCCGGCAGCACGCGCGTGCGCACGGCGTTTTCCACCTGCCAGGCGGGCACCTCGGCGGGCGGGCTTACGCCGTAATCGGCCACCTCGTTGATGGCGTTGCCCATGATTTCGGCATACGGCGCCAGCCCCGGCGGCAGGCTGGCATGCGCGCGGTCGAGGGCGCCGTACACCGCCTGCAGGGCAAGCTGGGGGTCGCTGCCTTCGCGGAAGCGCGCGGTGAACTGGGCGCTGCCCTGGGCAAGCGTGGTGCGCAGGGTCGAGAGGCCTTGCAGCCCCATGATCTGGCCTTCCAGCGGACGCGCCACCAGCGCTTCCATTTCCACGGCGGAGTAGCCCGGCGCATGCACGATGACGCCGATCTGCGGGAAATCGAAGCGCGGCAGCACTTCGGCGGGAATGCGCCAAAGGGCATATGCGCCGTAGGCCAGCAAAGCCGCGTACACCATGGCCCACAACAAAGGGCGGCGCAGCAGATCGGGCAGGCGCATCAGTCGGGCGGCGTGTAATGGGCCGCAAAATCGCGGTGATAAAGCAGATAGGCCTGGCGCACCACCACCGGCGTAGCGGGCGCAAGTCCGGCCAGGATCAGCACCTCATCACCGCGCGCCGGCCCCGGCTTGACGCGCAGCGCCGTCAGCTTGCCCGCCGCCGCGCTCAGCACGTACCACCGTCCGGCATCGAGGATCAAGGCCCCGGCCGGCACCGCCACCGCCGGCTGCGGCGCGCCGGCAATGACGACTTCGCCGCTCTCGCCCGCCTGCCAGTGCGGCGCCGCGCGGCGCGGCGCGAAATTCACCACGCGCGCGCCGTTGGCGGCACGCGCCGGCAGCTCGTCCGCCAGGCGCACGGTCACGGTCTGCCCGTCGGCGGAGACGAAGCGCGCCGCCGTGCCGGGGGCCAGCGGCAGGCGGCCGAACACCTCCGCACGCAGCCACAGGTGGCCCTGCGGCAACAGCGTCAAAAGCGCCGCGCCGGCCGGCAGGTCGGCGCCCGGCGCGGCGCTCACGCTGCTCACCACCGCAGGCAGCGGACTGGCCAGCCAGGTTTGCGCGCGCAGCGCCTGTTCGTCCGCCCGCGCCTGCGCGAGCCGCCCCGCGGCGGCCGCCAGGGCGGCCCGCGCTGCCGCGAGCGCCCGGCGGTTAGTCAGCGCCGGGAAGGTACGCGCTACCGAGGCGGCGCTTTGCTGCGCCGCCGCGAGTTCCTGCGCCGCCGCCGCCACACGCGCGCGCGCCGCGGCCAGTTGCCCGGCCATTTGCGGCCCCCCCAGCCGCACCAGCGGTGCGCCCGCCGCCACCGTCTCGCCGGGGCGGGCGTTGAGAGCTGCCACGCGCGCCGCCAGCGGCATGCGCAGGGTGAGCGGCGCCAGCGTTTCCACGCGCGCCCAGGCGTGGACTTCGGGCTGGTAGTCGACGGCGCGCGCCGGCAGCGTCACCACGCCGGCGAGGGCGGGTGGCAGCAGGCAGAGGAACAGCAGCAGGGTGCGCAGTAGAGACATTGTTTAAAATTTTAAACACAACTTCGTAACGGCTTGGGAGACGGGCGATGTCAGCCGCCTTGGCGAAAATCGGGATAAAGCAGCATGCCGCCGTCGACCGGAACGGTGATGCCGGTGATGTAGCTGGCGAGGTCGCTGCACAGGAAGGCAATGGCATGGCCGATCTCGTCCGGCTCGCCGACCCGGCCCATGGGGATCTTCCCGTCAAGATCGGCAAGTCCCTTGGGGTCTTGCCAGACGTTGGCGTTGATCGGGGTCTTGACCGCGCCGGGAGCGATGGCGAGGACCCGGATGCCCTGGGCCGCCACCTCCTGCGCCAATGTCTTGCTGAACATGCTCAGCGCCGCTTTCGCGCTGGTGTAGGCGCTGTATCCGGCCCACGGGATGAACTCGTGGACGGAGCTCGTATTGACGATGACGCCGCGGCCCTGCCTGCCCATCCGCGCCACGGCCTCCCGGGCACAGTAGTAAGGGCCGAACAGGTCGATCTCTACGACCTGACGCCAAGCCGCGACGTCGCTGTCGGCACATAAAGCGCGGGGGCCGTCGGTGCCGGCATTGTTCACGAGGATGTCGAGGCCGCCGAGTTCTTGATCCACCTGTCTAAAGAGCGCATCCACGTCTTCCTTTTGTGAAATATTGTCCAATCGGAAGGCGTATGCCTTCACGCCGAAAGACTGCACCACGGTTGCCACCTGCTCCGCGGCTTTGGACTCGTAACGATAGGTAATCGCGACATCGGCGCCCGCCTGGGCAAGGGATTTCGCCGTCGCCGCGCCCAGACCGGAGTCCCCGCCGGTGATAAGCGCCTTGCGGCCTTGAAGTTCGATTGCAATCACACTGTTCTCCTTTTGCTACTCGGTAACCCGCACTTCGTAATCCCGGCCTTCCCATATGTTCCGATCCAGCCAGTAGAAGGTGAATTGAACGGTCTCTCCCGCGTTGAGCCCGCCGAGCGGGAGATCGACCACGTATACGCCAAGCCCGGTATCCCTGGTGTCGCTGTCCCGGGGGGCTTTCCAGCCGTTGAGGCCCCAATGCACGCGGGCCGGCGCCCTGAGCGCAATGGTGAATTGGTTGCCCGCGCGTACGCGGCGCGGACGATAGCGCGGGCCCCAAATGTCATGGGAAATCTTGGGGCGCATTCCCTGGTAGCGCTCCCAGGTGGCCACGGGCCGGTCCACTGGATAACCCAGCGCGCGGCTGTAACACAGCTTGATGAACTCGCCATGCGCCCACACCAGCGGCATGGCGGAACCGCTCGGTTTGCCCGGCTCCAGACGGTGCTCCGGGAAGGGGTTCCAATCCCAAACCTGCTCCGGCAGGAGACCGGCGGCGCCGGTCATGGCGGCCATGCCTTCGAGATAGGGCAGGGGATCTTCCCCCGCGAGGAGCGCATAGTGTCCCCGCTCTCCCGTCAGGAGCGGCCAGCCCCGCCCGCGGCCGGTGCCGTCGAAGGCGCCGCCGTCATTATGTTCGCCGTAGCCGTCCCCGTTGTATCGGTGCCAGACCGGGCCGTTTGGGGTGTCCGTCTTGAGCATCTGGTCGACGGCCTTCAGGCTGTCGAGAATGAAGGGATCGTCCGGTCGGCGCAGTCCGTAGCGCACCAGTTGCAGGAAGTCCGTCCCGATCTGCTCATCGGCGGGCAAGTCCGGGTCGCGGGCGCGGTTCTTGATCAATATATGCTCCGCCTGGGCGCCATCGTGCACCAGCGCATCCGGCGGAGCGGTGCGGATGTAATACCCCCCCACCCCGAGGCGCCGCGCCAGCGCCGTGTCCTTCGCAACCGTCCAGTCATCGAGCCGGGCGTTCCAGATGTCCGCGAGCAGGAGCGCGAATTCCCGCGCCTCCCCGTCGAGAAAGGTGCTGCCTTCCACCAGCGCGGCAATGGCGATGGCGAGGGTGAACGTATTGATGCCGGGGTCCTCCTCCCACCTGTCCTGGCCCGTGGTGGGGCCCTGGCGGGTGATGAAGGAGAGTGCCCGCCGCACCATGTCCGTGACCGGGATGCCGTCCAGGGCGCCCCGCTCGCGCAGCGCGGAAGCCAGAAGGACAGGGAAGGCGGTCTCGTCGAGCTGAATGCCCTGCCAGAACGCGTCGCCCCCAAGCCACTGGTTCTGGAGCCAGTGCCCGTCCTCCTGCTGGGTGGCGATCAGGTAACGCAGCACGTCGCGGGCATCCTCCAGCGCCCCCATGGCCACCAGCGCGCCCGCGGTTTCCACCAGATCGCGGCACCACACCAGGTGATAGCCGCCGCGGCTCTGGCTGCTTTCCCCCCAGGGTACGGCGAGGCTTGCCACCGCGGCACCGGAATAGGTCCGATCCTGATGGACCTTGAGCACCATGGCGGAAAGCGCGACCATTTCGCGAAGATGGCCGGGTAAATCGGGAAATCGGCATCCTCCCAACCAGGATTCCCAGACCCGGCATTGCGTGCCCCAGGCCGTCGAAAAATCTTCCATAAGGCTCGCTATCGCCAGCGTTGCCGCCGACCTCCTGCTCGTCCCGAGGCCGAGAGCGAGGGTGGCCTGGCGCGGCAGTTCGCCCATCAGGGAGACCACTCCCGGCCCCGCGCTGTCGTATTGCCACGTCATGCGTCCGTGCCGGTCGAAGTCCTGCCAGCCGTCGCTCGCGCCGAGGCAGCCGACGGAGCAACGCCGCCAGGCGTCGGAACCGTCTTTTCCCATCGCCACCAGCGCCAGCCCGAAGGGTCCCTGCTTCGCCCACAGGACGGTACGGCCGTTGTGCTTGGCGACGGCGGCCTCATTATTTTCCGCATCTCCCCCCAGCCGGGACGCCAGAAGTGCATAGGGCCGCAGGCCTTCATCCCCCTCCAGCCGATAACGCAGCAGAAGCGTATCGCGTTGTTGCGAAGGGCAGATTTGCAGCGTGAAGGTAAAACGCGGGTGCCGATGAACGACCGTGACGGTGGGTATTCCGGGCTTGGGCAAGGCCACTTCGTAGTTCCCGAGTCGGCGCAACTCGACCCAGAATCCCCGGTCATCCGCGATGATAAAGCCGAGATCCCTGATTTGGGGGATGTCGATGCGCGGGTAGTAAACTTCCGTGACGATGCCCTCGGCGACGGTAAACCAGAGCCGTGAAGAGCCGAGGCTGGTGCCCACCATATCCTTGCCGGCGTGGGCCCAAGTAGGGTGCGAAGAGGCTGCCTGTGGTGCTTTCATAGGGGCTTTCGTGTTGATTGTTATGGTGAAGAGACCAGGGTTTTGCCCGAATGGTTCATAAATTCGTGCAATAGCCGTAAAGGGCATCTCTGCCGGGGCAACACAAAAGCCGCGCGCCGGCAAGATGGTCGCGCCGCGTCAAACTTGCAGGGGATAGGAGAAAAAGTAAGGCAAAGACAAAAAAGGAGCCAAGCTCCCGGCTCAGGAGCGAAAAACGCCGTAGCGGTCATGCTCGAAGTGGTGCAGCTTGGCCACCGCGATCGGCGACCAACGCCGCCCGGTCAGTCGATACACGGCCACCCCCAGCAGCGTGCCCAGCAACGGGCCCAACCAATACACCCACCAGGCATGCCAGTCGCCGGAGATCAGGGCCGGCCCAAAGCTGCGCGCCGGATTGGTGCTGGTTCCGGAGACATTCGCCTCGACGAAAACCATGACCGCGTAGAGGAAGGGAAAAAGCGCCGGCGTAAAGGCCCGCAAGCGCCGGTGCTGAAGGAAGAAGAACAATCCAAAGATGAGGGCGAAAGTGGTCGCCGTCTCCCCCAGCAGCGCCCAACCGGCGCCGTAAGCGGCACCAGGCAGCGTCGCGCCGAAGGCGATGCTGCGCCCCATTGCCCCCCACGCCAGCAGCGGCACCGCCCCTACCACCGCACCTGCGATCTGCGCGAACACGTAGCCCAGGACATGACGGGCCTTCAGCTTGCCCATCAGCCAGAATCCCAGGGTAACGACCGGGTTGATATGCGCCCCGCTCTCTTTGCCGAGCGGCGAAAGAGCGATCAGGGCACCGGTTGTGCCAAACAGGAAGCCGGTGATCAGCCGCCGCCAACCGGCGCTGGGGAGAAGCTGAACCACGGGGCTGCCCTGGCCGAAGTCCAGGATCACGATCGACAGCCCCACCGCGACGAGAATGGCCGTGCCGGCCAGTTCTGCGCCGAATAGCATCCAGGGAACAGACCGATCAGATATGTCCATAATGCAGGATCTTGCCCCATCGGCCGTAGCTTATTGCGCGCCGCGATCGCGACAGAATCGGACGTGGCCGGCCAACTCCCGCGAGTAACCGGGTGCGCGGATTTTCCGCATCGGGTTTCAAGCGAACGGCCTTATCAAGATTATCACGGCTGGCAAAGACTTCCGGCATTCGGACCATTTTACAGGCTCAGTGGGCACTGTTCGACGTCGGCGCCGGGCCAGAGTTCGCGATATCAGCGAAAAATATGCCTCTGAATCATTTCCGGAGCGGGACTTGCGGTCGGCCCGGCTGCGTGTCCCCGCGGCCGCAGGAACTCCCGGCGCACGCCCCATTGCTCCAGGGGCAGCACCTTGAAGCGGCAGCGGATCACCACCGCTCCCGCGGTGGCGAGGATCGGCGCGATGGAGATGCCCAGTTCGCTCAGCACCAGCATGCCCGCCACCACGCTATCCAAGTAAGCCGCTTCGCGGTAGCCTGTTGCGCGCACTGAAGTAGTCCCCTCTCCGTATCGACTGAATCGGCCAAGCTCTTGGCCGAACGTCTGTATCTCTGTTCTCCCCCTCGGACCGTCGCCTCGCCTCGGGGGCGGCAAAAGGGCTCCCCCATGTTTCATGCCAAAATGCTGGAATGTGGGACCGATTCCGCTGACGTTCGTGGTTTGTCTGGTGCGGGGTGAGCGGGCCTACAGGCTTGCGCGCAGCGCCTCGCCGTAGGCTTTGAGCCGGTTGAGCAGGGCGCGTCGCGCTGCCGTTGTGCCGGGCTCCGCGCTCAATTCCGCAAGGCGTGCGGAGTATTGTTCAAGGGTGATGCTGCCGCCGCCATCGGGGTTGCTGAGGCGCTGCCCGCGGTATTCCAGCCAGCGGGCTTGCTCTCCGGCAGCGAGGGTTTCCGGGTAGTTGCGGGCCCGGTAGCGGAACAGCATCTCGGGAATGCGCGGGTCGTCGAAGGGCAAGGCGAGCTTGCCCAGTTCCGCCGGGGGCGTGCTGCGAATGACTTCCATCCGTGCCCGGTCTTTGTCGCTGAAGAAACTGCCGCCATAGAGGGCAAGGTCGGGATCGGTTTCCGGTTCGAACCGGCCGGCCTCGAATATCTCGCCGATCTTCTGCGCCAGCCCATGGGTGGCCTTGAGTCTTTCCAGGTGCTTCAGGCACTGGCCGACATCGAGCTGCAAACGTGCCTCGGCCCCGGGGTTGAGGGTCTTGGGCGTGACCAGCACCGGGCACTTGTTGAGGTGCACGGTCTTGAGCGGGATGCGCTCGGCGCCTTCCCCTTGCTCGGCAAGGGGGGTGAACAGCCGTTCCCGGATCGTGTCGGCGTCGAACTCGATCAGAGGCGCGGGGTCGTAGCGCAGGTCGTAGACGATGACGCCGTTCTTGTTGGCGGGGTGCATCGCCAGCGGTGCGACCAGGGTGGTGCAGCAGAACTCGCCCGAAATCATCCCGGAGGTGTGCAGCACCGGTTTCATCTCGCGCACGTCGATTTGCCCGGCGGCGAGCCGCTTGCTGCGCAGGCGGTAGAGGTAGTCGTAGAGCCGCGGCTGCCTCTCCCTGATCAGGCGGGCGACGGCGATGGTGGCGCGCACGTCGGAGAGGGCGTCGTGGGCCGCCTCGTGGGCGATGCCGTTGGCCCGGGTCAGGGCCTCCAGCTTGAAGTCGGGGTTGCCGTTTTCGCGGTCGGGCCACTCGATCCCCGCCGGGCGCAGGGCGCGGGTGGCGCGCGCCATGTCGATGATGTCCCAGCGCGAGTTGCCGTTTTGCCACTCACGGGCGTAGGGGTCGTAGAAATTGCGGTACAGGGTGTTGCGGGTGAATTCATCGTCGAAACGCAGGGTGTTGTAGCCGCAGCCGCAGGTTCCGGGCCGCGCCAGCTCGGCGTGGATGAGGCGGATGAACTCGGCCTCGGTCACGCCCTTGTCCATCAGGTCCTGCGGCGCCAGGCCGGTGACCAGGCAGGCATCCGGGTTCGGCAACAGGTCGTCGGCCGGTTTGCAATAGATATCCAGCGGCTTGCCGATTTCGTTCAGCGCCTCGTCGGTGCGGATGCCGGCGAATTGCAGGGGACGGTCGCGCCTGGCATCGATGCCGGAGGTTTCGTAATCGTGCCAGTAGAGGGTGTTGTCGCTCATGGGCTTCCTTTTCGTTTGCCGTTCATCATAACCGCACGGCGCGGCCGTTGCATACCGGCCACCGTCCCGGGGAGGATATCCCAGGATCGTATGCGTTCGTAGAGGGCGCGGGGAACACATACGAAAATCAGTGGATGAGCGCGCATGGCGGATCACCTGCCCGGAGACGATGTGACCCTTCCTAACCCGTGGGATGCGTCTGCGTCCCCGGCGGATCAATCGCTTTTTTAGGTTTATAATGCCGGGATCGGAATGCCTTTATCTTCTTCATGAAACTCCTCGCCCTGGACACCTCTACCGAATACTGCTCGCTCGCCCTGTGGCTGGAAGGGGAGGTGGTCTCGCGCGAGGCGCTGGCCGGGCAGCGCCACTCCGAGCTGGTGTTGCCCATGTTGCAGGAACTGCTGGCGGAGGGGGGGGTGACGCTGGGCGCCCTGGACGGCATCGCCTTCGGCTCCGGGCCGGGGTCGTTCACGGGCCTGCGCATTGCCTGCGGGGTGGCCCAGGGGCTGGCCTTCGGCGCCGATCTGCCGGTGGCAGGGGTGTGCACCCTGGAAGCCCTGGCCCAGGGGGCGGGTGGGAAGCGGGTCATCGCTTGCCTGGATGCACGCATGGGTGAGGTGTACCACGCCGCGTATGTCAGGGGGGAGGAGCGCTGGCAGACCCTGAGCATACCCGGGCTTTATTCGCCGGAACAGGTGCCGGCCGTGGACGGAGGCGGCTGGATCGGCTGCGGCAGCGGATTTGCCGCCTACGGCGAGCAGTTGCGGGGACAGTACGGGGAGCGGCTCACGGGCGTGATGGGGGAGGTCTTCCCCCATGCGCGCCACATGGCGCCCCTGGCTGTCGCGCTGTTCGAGGATGGTGCGGCGGTGGAGCCGTGGCATGCGGCCCCGCTTTACATCAGAGACAAGGTCGCCCTGAAGGTCGGCGAGCGATGAGCGCCCTCTTGAAGGAGACCCCGATGTTCAGGCCGATGGGTCGGGAGGACCTGGGCGCGGTGCTGGCCATCGAGTGCGACGTCTACCCCTTCCCCTGGACCAGGGGAAATTTCAGCGATTCCCTTCAGGCCGGCTATGGTTGTTGGGTGTACGAGGTGAATGGGGCCGTGGTGGGCTACGGGGTAATGATGCTGGCGGCGGGGGAGGCCCATCTGCTGAACGTGGCCATCGCCCGAAAATGGCAGCGCCGGGGCATGGGGCGCAAGCTGATGCAGCACCTGATCAAGGTGGCGCGGGAATACCACGCCGAATTCATGTTCCTGGAGGTGCGCCCGAGCAATATCGCCGCCCACCGGCTTTACGAGGACCTGGGTTTTACCGAGATCGTGGTGCGCAAGAACTACTACCCTGCCCACAAGGGGCGCGAGGACGCCGTCATCATGGGGCTTTCCCTGTGAGCGGGATGCGCGCGGCCTATCTCAGGGAGATGGGGCTGTGGCCGCTGTGGCGGCTGCGCCAGGGACAGGCGGCCGGCTCGGCGCAGGGCACGCAGCCGCAGGCCGTCCCGTTGCCGGCCGGCGAAGGGGCTTCCCCGGCGGACGGCGGGGGGGCGGAGATCGCGCGCCTGGACTGGGCGGCGCTCAAGGAGCGGGTGACGGCCTGCACCGCCTGCCCCCTGCACCAGACCCGGACCCAGGCGGTGTTCGGCGTGGGCGACGAAGCCGCCCAGTGGCTGTTCGTGGGAGAGGCGCCGGGGGCCGAGGAGGACGCCCGGGGCGAGCCCTTCGTGGGCCAGGCGGGCAAGCTGCTGGACAATATGCTGGCGAGCATCGGCCTTGGGCGCGGTGACAACGTGTATATTGCCAACGTGCTCAAGTGCCGCCCGCCGGGCAACCGCAACCCGCATCCGGACGAGGTGCGCCGGTGCGAGCCTTACCTGGCGCGGCAGATCGAGTTGATCCGGCCCCGGCTCATCGTCACCCTGGGCAAGTTCGCGGCCCAGACCCTGCTCGGCAAGGAGGCGACCATCGCCAGCCTGCGCGGCACCGTGCACGATTACCGCGGCATTCCGCTGATTGTGAGCTACCACCCGGCCTACCTGCTGCGCAATTTGCCGGACAAGGCCAAGGCCTGGGAAGACCTGTGCCTGGCCAGGCAGACCATGGCGGAGCGCCAGGGGACGGAGGCGCGCTAGGCGAAAGCGGGGCTTCCCGGTCAGCCGTGCGCCGGCTGTGGCCTATGGCGGCGGTAGATGGCGGCCATGGTAACGCTGATGAAGAGTCCGAACATTACGATAATGGCGTTGATATGCAGGTCCGTTCCCACCATTACCGTGTAGGCCCCGAGCAGCAGCAGGATCCCGATGTTCTCGTTGAAGTTCTGCACCGCGATGGAGTGGCCGGCCCCCATCAACAGGTGGCCGCGGTGTTGCAGCAGGGCGTTGAGGGGTACCACGAAAAAGCCGCTCATGGCGCCGATCAGGAACAGCAGCACGGCGGCGAGCCACAAATGTTGCACCAGGACCATCACCACCACCAGCAGCCCCATGACGATGCCGGCGGGCAGGGACTTGACCGCATGCTCCAGCTTGATGAAGCGCGCGGCTGCGATCGCCCCCATGGCGATGCCGAGCGCCACGATGACGGTCAGCAGGGGCGCGTTTTCGGGCTTGAAGTGAAGCGCTGCCACCGCCCACACCAGCACCACCAGCCTCAGGGTCGCACCCACTCCCCAGAACAGGGTGGTAACCGCCAGCGAGACCCGGCCTTGCGGATCGCGCCATAGCAGCGAGAACGCGTGCCAGAAGTCGTGCAGCACGTAGAGGGGGTTCTTCTTGGGCAGCCGGTGGTCGATGGGCACATGGGGGATGTACAGGTTGATCACCGCTGCTAGCACGTACAGGGCCGTGATGACGGCAATGGCGAATTCCGGCGGGCGGAGCCAGGAAAGATCCCAGCGGTGAATGAAACAATCGGCCACCGCGGGGGTCACCAGCACGGTGCCCAGGATGGCCCCCAGCACGATGGCCGCCACGGTGGTGCCTTCCATCCAACTGTTTGCCGCGACCAGTTTGTGGGGGGGCAGGTACTCGGTAAGGATGCCATACTTGGCGGGAGAATAGGCCGCCGCGCCGATGCCCACGACCCCATAGGCGTACAGAGGTTGCATCCCCAGCAGCATGGCCATGCAGCCCGCGAACTTGATGGCGTTGCTGACGAACATCACCTGCCCCTTGGGGATGGCGTCGGCGAAAGAACCGACGAAGGGCGCCAGCAGAATGTACGCGATGACGAAAAATTCCTGCAGCAGCGGGGTGTGCCAGGCCGGGGCGCTGAGTACCTTGAGCAGGGCGATGGCCGCGAACAGCAGGGCGTTGTCGGCCAGAGCGGATACGAATTGGGCGGTGAGGATGGTGTAGAAGCCGCGATCCATCAGATGGTGGGGTCGTCAAAGAATACTTTGGATTTCCGGAAGGCGGCGCGCGCCAGCCAGCTTTATACCATGAAAAGACGGGGGTGGCCACGGCCGCGGCCGATTCCTTCCCGATCGCCGGCCGCTTGGATGGAAGTCCCGTCGGCGGCCGTGGCCGCCCTATGCTAATCGTCAAAAGTATGGTTCAATTATAGGTTCCCGCACGCGTCTAGATCCTGCCCATCTCCAGGATGCGCGGGCCCGTTTTCGGTAGTCTTCAGGAATTCGAGTCGACCATGGCAGATCGCCGCATACAGGTCTTTTACACCGTCGCCAAACAGCTCAGTTTCACCAAGGCGGCGGAACTGCTGTTCATGACCCAGCCGGCGGTTACCTTCCAGGTGAAGCAACTGGAAGAGCACTTCAATACCCGCCTGTTCGAGCGGACCCACGGCAGGATATTGCTCACCCCGGCCGGGGAACTGGCCCTGGAATACGCCGAACGCATCCTGAGCCTCGGCGCCGAAATGGAGACCCGGGTGGGGGAACTCACCGGGCAGATCAGCGGCCCCCTCATGATCGGGGCCAGCACCACCATCGCCGAGTACATGCTGCCGCGCATGCTGGGAGAGTTCAAGGCGCTGTATCCCCAGGTACAGGCCCATCTCACCGTGGCGAACTCGGAAACCATCGAAACCAAGGTGTCCGACCATACCCTGGATATCGGGCTGATCGAGGCGTCGTCCCACCATCCCAACCTGATCACCGAGGTCTGCTGCGACGACGAACTGGTGGTGATCTGCGCCCCCGACCACGAGTTTGCCCGCGCACCCTGCGTCACCCCCATCCAGTTGGCCGAACAGCCCTATGTCAGCCGCGAGGTGGGCTCCGGTACGCGGGAGGTGGTGGACGACTATTTCCGCGAGGCGGGGGTGTCTCCGGACGACCTGAACATCGTGATGGAGATGGGCAGCCGCGAGGCGATCAAGGGCGCCGTGGAGGCCGGGCTGGGCATCGCCATCATCTCCAGTTCCACGGTGCTGAAGGAACTCAAGCTGGGGGACCTGGTGGCCGTGCCGCTCAAGCCCCGCCTGATTCGGCCCCTCTCCCTGGTGTACCCCCAAGAGAAATTCCGCTCCAAGCTGCTGCAGGCCTTCCTGGATTTTCTGGCGGGCACCGCCCTGTTCAGAAACAAGGCCGAGGAAATCGAGGCGATGCGAACTTAGGGCGCGTATGTTGAGCGGCGAGAAGATCCTGATCCGGCTGTTCCGTTCCCTGCCCGATCCCGACCGGCAGACGTTGCTGGCCTTTGCCGAGTTTCTGGCGGGGAGGGTGCGGGAGGGCGCGGCGGAAAAGGTCGCGGAGCCGCTGGACATCCCCCGGCCGGAGCAGGAAAGCGTGGTCAAGGCCATCAAGCGGCTGACGGCCACCTATCCCATGCTGGACCGGGGCAAGCTGCTGCACGAAACCTCCAGCCGCATGACCGAGCACCTGATGCACGGCAAGCCCGCCAGCCAGGTAATCGACGAGCTGGAGGTGGTATTTTCCACCCACTACCAGCGGTTCAAGGTGGAGCAGTAGGCGTTTTAGGAGCCTAAGGACCTGTTAAGCATTAAGTGTTACACTTAATGCTTAACAGGTCCTAAAACAGGCTGAAAATGTCGTTGACCACGTCGTTGGCCACGGCAAAGCCGGCGCCCATCCCGAGCCCGCTGGCCATGCTGCCCATGAAGCCGCCGCCGGGCCGCCCGGTCCAGCCCTGCGGCTGGACCGTGGGGTTGGGGTGGGTCTCCAACTGCGCTTCCAGGGTCTTGATATATTCCGCCATCTGGTTCACCAGCATGGCCGTGGCCTGGGTCTGGCTTTGCACGGACATGGCGATTTCCCGGAGGTCCATCGCCCATTCCCTGCCGGCGGTTTCGTCCGGGGCGGCGGCCCGCAGTTTCTGGGCTAGGGCCTGCATGCCCTGGACCATGGTTTGGGATTGCTGCTGCACCTGCATCACCTGGTTTTCCGCACTGGCGTAGTCCATCTCTTGCTCCTTTCCGCATCCGGCAATGATTGATGCCGAGTGAGACAGGCGTGGGGCGGGTGCGGTTCCCCGCGCCTTTCGGAAAACCCGGCAGACTTCCCGGTTACAGCGCCTCGGCGGCGTAGTCGGCCAGGCGCGAGCGCTCGCCCCGCTGCAGGGTCACATGGCCATTGTGGGACCAGCCCTTGAAGCGGTCCACCACGTAGGTGAGCCCGGAACTCCCCTCGGTGAGGTAGGGGGTGTCGATCTGGGCGATGTTGCCCAGGCACACCACCTTGGTGCCCGGGCCGGCCCGGGTGATCAGGGTCTTCATCTGCTTGGGGGTGAGGTTCTGGGCCTCGTCGATGATCAGGTATTTATTGATGAAGGTGCGGCCGCGCATGAAGTTCAGCGACTTGATCTTGATCCGGGAGCGGATCAGGTCCTGGGTCGCGGCGCGCCCCCAGTCGCCGGCCTCGTCGTCGGTCCGGTTCAGCACGTCCAGGTTGTCTTCCAGGGCGCCCATCCAGGGGGTCATCTTTTCCTCCTCGGTGCCCGGCAGGAAGCCGATGTCCTCCCCCACCGGCACGGTCACCCGGGTCATGATGATCTCCGAGTAGGTCTTGTGCTCCAGGGTCTGCATCAGGCCCGCCGCCAGGGTCAGCAGGGTCTTGCCCGTCCCCGCCTGTCCCAGCAGCGTGACGAAATCGACGTTTGGGTTCATCAGCACGTTCAGGGCGAAGTTCTGCTCCCGGTTGCGGGCGGTGATTCCCCACACGTTGTTCTTCTGGTGGGTGTAGTCCTTCACTGTTTCCAGCACTGCGCTGTCGCCCTTCACCTCCTTGACGAGGACGTAGAGCGGGCGGTTTTGCTCCTGGTACAGGAATTCGTTGACCAGGAAGCCGTGGCACAGGGGGCCATGCACCCGGTAGTAGTTGCGCCCGCCGTCCGCCCAGGACTCGACGCCTTTGCCGTGGGTCTCCCAGAAATCCGGCGGCAGCTCCCGTACGCCAGAATAGAGGATGTCGGTGTCTTCCAGCACCTTGTCGTTGAAGTAGTCCTCGGCGGCGAACCCCAGGGCGCGCGCCTTGATGCGCATGTTGATGTCCTTGGAGACCAGGATCACCTGGCGCTTGGGGTGCTGCTGGCACAGGGACAGCACTACCCCCAGGATCTGATTGTCCACCTTGCTGGAGGGCAGGGTGGCGGGCAGTTCCCCGTTCATGGTGCGGGTCTGCAGGAACAGCCGGCCGGTGGCGCCGTTATGGCTGTGGGGGGCGAGGGGGATGCCCGCCTCGATCTCCTGTTCGTAGTCGCGCACGATCTCGTCCAGGAAGCGGCTGGCCTGGCGGGCGTTGCGCGCCACCTCAGACATGCCTTTCTTGTTGTGGTCCAGCTCCTCCAGGGTGGCCATGGGCAGGAAGATGTCGTGCTCGTCGAAGTGGTAGAGGCTGGTGGGATCGTGCATCAATACGTTGGTGTCCAACACGAACAGCTTGGTTTGCACGCGGGGTTGTCGCGCCATCTAGAGTTCCCTCTTGCTGAAAGATCGGTTCATGCAAAAAAACGGCTTACCGCCGGGCGGCCGGGGCCTTTCTTCAAGCCCCAAGGGGAAAGGGGTCACGTCGCTAAACACAGCTCCCTCGCGAACTCCAGCACCTCCTGGGCGTGGCCCGCCACCTTGACGCCGCGCCACTCCCTACGCAGCCGGCCCTGCCCGTCGAGCACGAAGGTGCTGCGCTCTATGCCTCGCACCTGCTTGCCATACATATTCTTCATCCTGATGACGCCGAACAGATGGCAGGCCTTTTCCTCGGCGTCGCTCAGCAACTCGAACGGCAGACCCTGTTTGGCCTTGAAGTTCTCGTGGGACTTGATGCTGTCGCGGGAGATGCCGCAGACCTCGGCCCCCAGGGCGGCGAATTGCGGGTACAGACCGCGGAACTGCTGGGCCTCGGTGGTGCAGCCCGGAGTACTGTCCTTGGGATAGAAATAGAGTATGAGGGGTTTGCCGCGGGCCGCCGACAGGCGAAAGATTTTGCCGCCGGTGGCCGGCAGTTCGAAGTCCGGGACGGGTTCGTTCAGCATGGATTCGCTTGGGGTGGGATGATTCGTCACAACAAGCATTGTTGACAAAATCCGTGTCAAAGGCAAGCGCCGCCGCCGGGTGCCGGGCCCCTTGACGCTACCGGGTCCGCTCCGCTATATTCGGTCAGATATAGCGCATTCCGGCCGTTACTCGATTCACACCCATTTGGGAGGCATTTTCCATGCAGACAATTCTTGTGCGCGGCCTGCTGGCCGGCATTTGCGCGCTCGCTTTGGCCGTCCCGGCCCAGGCGGGGGAGGTGCACGTGGCGGTGGCGGCCAATTTTGTCGGGCCGCTCACCCAACTCGCCAAGACCTTCGAGCAAGACAGCGGCAACCGGGTGATTTTCAGCCCCGGCTCGACCGGAAAGCTGTATGCCCAGATCAAGAACGGGGCGCCCTTCGACGTCCTGCTCGCCGCCGACGCGCGGCGCCCCCAACTGCTGGAACAGGAAAAGCTGGGGGTCGCCGGCAGCCGTTTCACCTACGCCGTGGGGAGGCTCGCCCTGTGGAGCCCCAAGGCGGGCCTGGTGGACCCGGGCGGCCAGGTGCTGAAATCCGGGCGTTTCGAGCGCCTGGCGGTGGCCAACCCCAAGACCGCCCCCTACGGCGAGGCGGCCCGCGAGACCCTGGAACGGATGGGCCTTTGGCAGACGCTGGCCCCGCGCCTGGTGCGGGGGGAGGATATCGGCCAGACCTTCCAGTTTGTGGCCAGCGGCAACGCGGACCTCGGCTTCGTGGCCCTGTCCCAGGTGAGGGGGGCGGACAGGTACCACGGTTCGTACTGGATCGTGCCGGACACGTTCCACCAGCCGGTGGAGCAGCAGGCGGTGCTGCTGGAAAAAGGGCGTAACAATCCCGCTGCGCGTGCCTTTATGGCGTTCCTCAAGGGTAAGGCGGCACGCGCCATGATCGAGAATTTCGGTTACGGCGTGCCCTTAGGCGTCGAGAAACAATAATTTGGACATTTGCCGTGACTGATTTGCGCACAGGCCACGAAGCAAGACGCACCGTTGTGTCATTCACAACAAGCGGCTTGCGACACCGGCATGTGCGCAAAGCAGCCGCGGCCCGGAGGGTTGCGGCGAATCCGCGCGTCTGCGGCGTTGCGAGCCTTGCATCCATCGCGGATTCGCCGCAACAAATGTCCAAGTTATTATTTCTCGACGCCTAACGGGGCGGACCCATGCCCCCCCTCGATCTGGCGCCCCTATGGCTGACTCTGCGCTTGGCGGCGGTGACGACCCTGCTGCTGCTGCTGCTGGGCACGCCCCTGGCCTGGTGGCTGGCGCGCACCTCCTGCCGGCTGAAATCCGGGATCGAAGCGCTGGTCGCCCTGCCCCTGGTGCTGCCGCCCACCGTGCTGGGTTTCTACCTGCTGGTGGCCCTCGGCCCCAACGGGCCGGTGGGGGTCCTGTGGCGGGGCCTGGGGGGGCAGCCCCTGGTATTCACCTTCAGCGGGCTGGTGATCGGGTCGGCGGTCTATTCCCTGCCCTTCGTGGTGCAGCCCCTGCAAAACGCCTTCGAGGCGGTGGGAGAGGGGCTGCTGGAGGCGGCGGCCACCCTGCGGGCCACCCCCCTGGACCGCTTCTTCAGCGTCGCCGTGCCGCTGGCCCGGCCGGGCTTTCTGACCGCCGCCACCCTGGGCTTCGCCCACACGGTGGGAGAGTTCGGGGTGGTGCTGATGATCGGCGGCAATATTCCCGGCAAGACCAAGGTGATCTCCATCGCCATCTACGATCACGTGGAGGCTCTGGAATACCACCAGGCTTATCTGTTGTCCGGGTTGCTGCTGGTATTCGCCTTTCTGGTCCTGTTGAGCGTGTACACGGTCAACCGCCGTTTCCGGCCGAGCCGCCCGTGAACGCCATACGCGCCCGTTTCACGCTGCCTCGCGCGGACTTCAGCCTGCGCGTCGACACGGATATCCCCGGCCGCGGGGTGACCGCGCTGTTCGGCCCGTCGGGTTCCGGCAAGACTTCCCTGCTGCGCTGCATTGCGGGCCTGGAGCGAGCGCCGAAAGGTTACCTCAGCGTCAACGGGGAGACCTGGCAGGACGAGGCGAGCGCGGTTTTCCTGCCGCCCCACCGGCGCCCCCTGGGTTTCGTGTTTCAGGACGCGCGCCTGTTTCCCCATCTTTCCGTGCGGCGCAACCTGGAGTTCGGCCGGGACAGGACCCCGCAGGCCGGGCGCTACCTGGAGTTCGAGCAGGCGGTGGAGTGGCTGGGCCTGGAAAAACTCCTGGAGCGCCGGCCCCAGCAGCTCTCCGGCGGGGAAAAGCAGCGCGCCGCCATTGCCCGGGCGCTGCTCGCCGGCCCGCGCCTGCTGATCCTGGACGAGCCCCTGGCCTCCCTGGATGCCGCCAGCAAACTGGAAATCCTGCCCTATCTGGAGCGCCTGCACAACGAATTGGCGATCCCGGTGATCTTCGTCAGCCACGCCCTGGAGGAGGTGACCCGTCTGGCCGACTACATGGTGCTGCTCAAGGAGGGGAGGGTGCTGGCCTGCGGCGAGTTGTCCCAGGTGGTGACCCGGCTCGATCTCCCCCTGTCCCATCTGGACGAGGCGGGTACCGTGATCGACGCCGTGGTGGCGAGCCACGACGACGAGTTCCACCTGACCTACCTGGATTTCGCCGGAGGGCGCATCAGCGCGGTGCGCCAGGACTATCTGCCCGGCCACGCCGCCCGGGTGCGTATTCTGGCGAAGGACGTCAGCCTGGCCTTGAGCCCCCCGCAGGGGACCAGCATCCTGAACGTATTCCCGGCCCGGATCACCCATCTGGTGGAGCATAATCCGGCGCAGGTTCTGGTCAAGCTGGAGGTGGGGCAGACCGAACTGCTGTCGCGGATCACCCGCAAGTCGGCCAGCCTGCTGCAACTGGCTCCGGGCAGCGCGGTCTACGCCCAGGTCAAGAGCGTGGCCCTGATGTGACGCAGCCGGCACGTTCGTGCCGGCTGTTCGTGCGGGCTAGCCATCGGGGGAGCGGTTCGCTAACATTAGGCGTCGAGAAATAATAAGTTGGACATTTGTTGCGGCGAATCCGCGATGGATGCAAGGCGCGAGCCGCGGCCAATGGTCATTCCATTGGCAAGGCTCGCAACGCCGCAGACGCGCGGATTCGCC
>JAJZUU010000007.1 GCA_021848325.1 Pseudomonadota bacterium
TGACCGGTCCATATTTCGCCGCTTTTTTGGTCAATAGAACGACTATTGACCTGCAAAATCGACAAAATCTGTCCTCGGCCAGCCGAATTTTCGCTTCGATTCTTCAAGTCCGACAGGCTCCTAGCTTACTTTTTCTTGCCCAGGTGCTCTTCCAGCACGAACTTCGGGCGCGGCTTGGAATCCACGTAGACTGCAATATCCAGGGCTTCCTGCTCGGTGAGGTTGGCGTTGCCGAGCGGCATGGCATTCTTGAGGAAGGTCGCCAGTTGCACCGGGTTGGCAAGGCCTGCGCCGTGGTTATAGGACTTCGCTCCCCACACCGGAGGGAATTTGCCCACGCCTTCCCCGTCTACTCCGTGGCAGGCGGCGCATTTGCCGTCGTACAGGGACTTGCCCCGCTCCACGCTGCCTTTGGCCGGGTCAAGCTTGAGCGCCGGGATGGCATTCGGGCCGTGGGGGCCTTTCAGGCTCATCTTGATGGGATAGCCCTCGGACAGCCAGGTAATATAAGCGGCGATGGCCGTGGACACCTCGCTGCCGTTTGCCGGCCGGATGCCGTTCATGCTGCGCATGAAACAGTTCAGGCTGCGGTCCTCCAGGGAGATGACCTTTTTCTCGCGCGAGGTGTAGGTCGGATATACAGCGGCGGTCCCGAGGAAGGACAGTCCCTTCAGGTCCGTGCCGCCGCTCAGGTGGCAAGAGGTGCAGTTCAAGGCGTTGCCGGTATACGGCTTGCTGAGGGGATTGGTGGTGGTGTTGTTGACGATGTCACGCCCCAGCGCCACGAATTTTCCCAGTTCCCCGGGAGGCAGTTCCGTGGGCACGGGGATTTTGGTTGCCGACTGGCTTTCCGCCGCGGGTACCGCGGCAATGGTCGCACCCCACAGAGCCAGGCCCAGGGCGCCGTGCAACAAAACGCCGACACGAAAAGTTTTTTGTCTCATGGTTACCACCTTCATTCCGGTTAAAAATCTGCTTCCCCTGGCCGACACTGCCGCCCGTGTTTAGGCGTCGAGAAATAATAACTTGGACATTTGTCCAAATTATCGTTTCTCGACGCCTCAGGGGGCGCGGTTTCAGCCCAGTTTACCGTAGGAGTGCAGGCCTGACAAATACAGGTTCACCCCAAGAAAACAGAACAGAGTCACGCCAAAACCGGCGATCGCCCACCAGGCCATGCGGGTTCCAACCCACCCCTTGACGAACCGCAGGTGAAAATACGTCGCGTAGGTTAGCCATACGATGAGGGCCCAAGTCTCCTTGGGGTCCCACGACCAGTAGCCCCCCCATGCCTCGTAGGCCCAGGCCGCTCCCAGCACGGTCGCCAGAGTGAACACCGGAAACCCGATGGCGATCGCCTTGAATATCAGCCCGTCGATCTTGCGCAGTTCGGGGAAGGCCCGGATAGCGAAGGCATCGGCACCCAGGCCGCGCTTCTCGGCATTGGCGCGCAAAAGATACATGACACCCATCGCCGCGGCCACGGCAAAGGCCGCATACCCGATGAAGTTGGCCAGGACATGGGAATACATCCAGTAGCTCTTGAGAGCCGGCACCAGGTTGGAGGGGCTGGCCTGGCCGTCGTACACCAGCCAGAGTTCGAACCCCACGGCGCTCAGCACGATGGGCATGACAAACGCCCCGGCCGCACGGTTCCGGTACGCCGATTCCATTCCCAGGTAAATGAGCACGGTGACTGCGCTGAACAGCATGGTCACTTCGTACAGGTTGGAAACCGGCGCATGCCCGTCCTGCAGCACCTCGTGCATCTCGAACCAGCGCGCCAGCAACCCCACCAGCACCGCGATCGTGCCGCCGGTCGCCAGGCCCGTCGCCCACTTGCCCACCGCCTCCGCGGGAAGCCATAGGTGGGCGATGTAAACCACTGCCGAAACCGCGAAGAGCAGGTTGCCGTAGGTGGTCCACTTGTACGACGGCAGCTTGTCGAACGGCGTCCCGGGGCCCACCGAGTGCGCCTCGAAAAAGATGGTCAGGCCGGTCAGGCCAAGCATGATGATCAGCAGGCTGACCCAGTACAGGACCCGGTTCGACGGGCTGACGGACAATTCCGAACCCTTCAGTTCAAGCGTCTTTTCATTCATGATTATGCACCCCAATTATCGATCCGGCGTGCCCGTCAGGCGGGCAGCACACCCGTCTTCAGACCCCTACACAGCCGTTCCAGAAGCAGTTCCACCCCCATCTCGCTGCGCCCGGCGGACTTGCCGCAGAGCTGTAGCGTCGCGTCCCCGCCGGACTGTAGAAAGCGCACCCAAAGCCTCAGTTCCGGCATGTACATCATGACCGCCAAGCCCAGGATCAGCATGATGCTGCCGATCCAGATCAAGGGCGAACCCGGGTCCCGGGCCACCTGAAGTCCGGTGTACATCTTGGGGGTGAAGTCGGAAAAGCTGAACAGCATGGGCAGGGCATCGCGCCGCAACACATCGGCGGCGTGGGCGATCACCGGTCCCAGTTCGGCCGCCCGGTCCGCGGGTACGCCCTGCTCCTTCATGGCCGCGGCGAATGCCGCACGGCGGGCGTCCGGCGTCGCCGCGCCGCTCTGCTCGAGCTGCTTCAGGTAGCCGGCAAGAAGCGCCATCATCTTCCCGTCGCCCGGCGAAAAGCCCAGGTCGTCATAGGTCATATCCTTGTCGCCCATGCGCGCGTAGGCCAGCATGTTGGGGTAAAGCTGGTACACGCGGTAGGTAATCGTGCCGTTTGCCGGGGACTGCAAGGTCACGTCAAGGGAGGGTCCCACGTCCCGCAGCATCTGTTTGCCGGCGTCCTGGGACATGTTGACCACATTGTGCTGCCGCAATTCCGAGATGTTGATCTTGTTGCCCATCTCGTCGCCCAGTTGCTTGTCCACGTTGCTGTGGACCAGTTGCTGCGGAAAATTGGGTTTGGTGAGATCGGTCAGCACGAACGACACCGCCGAGCCGGCGTCTCCGAAAGAGGCCTGGTAGAAGGTAATGCCCTTATAGGTCAGCGGATCGTTGACGGTGATCCGCTTGGCCGCCAGCACCTTGCCGCCTTCCCCTACCAGCGCGAGATCGGTGCGGTAGTCGCTGGGCATGCCGGTGTGGTAATAATCGATGGCGAACTGGTTGTTGCGCACCTCGAACGGCAGCTTGATCTCCCGGTAGCTGCTGCCGTCCTGCACGTAGACGATATCCGCGCTGTCCTTGGTGGGAATGTTCATCACCCCGCGAAAGCCGAAGTGCGAGGTCACCAGCCCTCCGACCGCGATAATCACCACACCGCCGTGCACCAGAAAAAACCCGATCTTTGCCCAGCGCCCCTTGCGGGCCACCAGCAGTTCGTTCCCCTCCCCGTCGCGGCCGCGCACGAATTCGCGGAATCCGGCTTGGTGCAGGACGCCCCGCACCTGGTCGGGCTGGGCGGCGGCAATCTCGCCCGCAACCTCCATCGTGGCGGCATCCCCGGGCCAATCCGGGACCTTGGCCAGAGGCTGCATCTGCCGCCAGACACGCGGCCCGAAACGCACCAGGGCGATGCTGACGGACAGCACCAGGAAGGCCAAAATCCCGATGAACCACCAGGAGGCGTACATATTGTACAGGCCCATGGCGGCGAACACCTTGTACCAGAACGGGCCCAGCTTGGACAGGTAGAAATCGGAGGGCTGGTTCTGCTCCAGCACGGTGCCGATCACGCTGAGGCCCGCAACCATGCACAGCAGGAAGATCGCCGTGGGCATGGAAGAGATGAAGTCGAATATGCGCAGCGCCAGGTTTTTCTGGGATTCGGATTTCGGTACAATCAGTTCGGCCATCGGTACGTCCCATCGAAGATCAGTTGCCGTGCCATTCCTGGACAACGGGGCAGGGCGATTTTCCGGGCACGCTTCGCCCGGTTGACTTGATCGAACATTTTAGCAGATCAAGCAAGAAAGGTGCCATTGCATTCGGTTCCGGACATGGGTGCGCGGTCGCCGAGGAGCCCGCCACCCCGGGAGGGGACCCGGCTTCCGCGGGGTATATTTTCCCATTTCCGGGAAAACGGTCTTCCTATTTCCCGTTTTCAGGATTCTTCCCGCCGTCCTCGCGCGATCGTCTGGCCGCGCCCGCGGGTTTCTTGGCCAGGGCCGCCTGCCACTCCCAGATGGCCGCGCGCGCCTTGCGCACGAAGGGGTCGGCATTGCTGGACAAATGGACGTAGGTGCGCATCGCCCCCAGGGCCCCTTCCAGGTCCTTCAGCCCCTCCAGGGACTCCGCCAGGCCGTAGTAGGCGTTGGCCTGCATCGGGCGCAGGTTGATGGCGGTCTGGAAGAAATCGCGGGCGATGTCGTAGCGCTTCAGGCCGATCATGGCAAAACCCATGTTCACGTTGGCCTCGGGCATGTCGGGAGCCAGTTCCAGCAGGCGGTGCAGCGCCGTCGCGGCGTCGTCGTAGCGCCCCGCGTGCAGCATTACCACGGCCTCCTTGAAGCGCTGATCGATCTCGGCCCGCCTGGCCTGGCTGGCATGCACCTCGGGCTCCATCACCGGGTCGGCCGGGCGCGTAACGGGGCCCGCCGCCGGCGGCCCTGCGGGGCCGGCCCCGTGGCCCGGCGAGGACGCCGTCCGCAAAATGCCCGCCACGCCGCCGGCGAAAACCACCAGCGCCAGCAAGAACAGCCGGTTGCGCCACCAACCCGTCATATCATCCCCTTATGGGGCGCCATGCTCACGAACGGCACCCCGAAAAAAGTCAGAAACGCCAATACGAACACGCCCAGGATCATCAATGCGCCCAACCGGGGCGAGATCGGGTAGCTCAGACGCAGGTGCAACGCCGCCGCCAGCGCCAGCCAGGTAACGAAGGCCCAGGTTTCCAGGGGATCCCAGGCCCAGTACCGGCCCCATGCGCCCTGGGCCCATACCGCCCCCGCGATCAGCATCAGGCTCTCGAATACCAGGGCCAGGGTCATGATGCGCCACGCCAGGGCATCCAGCGACACGTCCGGCGGCATGTCGCGAAACCAGGCTGAAAGACGCGTGCGCCGCAACCACATCACCCCCGCCAAACCGACCGCCAGCAGGCAGGTGCCGAGAAATACCTTGCCCATGGCCACGTGGGCCCACAGCCAGGGCGTATCGTAGGTCGGCGGCAATGGACCGCCCGCCGGCCGCAACACCAGCAGCCACAGCCCCAGCAGCAGAATGACCGGAAGGACCACGACGGAGGTCGGCCGCAGCACCGGCAGCCGCCAATAGGCAAAGGCATAGACCACGCCGAGGCTGAATAAGTTGCTGAGCAGTATCTCGAACATGTTGAGGAACGGGCCGTGCCCGGTGCGCGCCCAGCGCGCGGCGATGCCGACGGAGACGAGCACCAGGGCGGTGAGCAGCATGCCCAGCACGACCTTTTCCCGCTGTTGCCCCCGGGCAACCCCTGCCACCGCGACGCCGGCCGTGACGGCATAGGCGGCGACGGCCATCCAGATCCAGGGCAGTTCGGGCGCGCGCGCCAGGGCGTTCATGTGTGCAAGGCCCCATGCCCGGCGGAAAAGCCGGCAGCCCGGCCGGTCCGCTCCGGGCCCGAAGACCCGAGCCGGCGCCAAAAGTGCCAGGCCAGCCCGCCCACGCCGGCCACCGCCACGACAAACAGCCACGGCAGGGTGGGATCGTAGAATATCTTGTACCCCATCCAGGTGCGCAACTCGTCGAAACGCAGGCTGCCGCCCTCCAGGCGCGCCGTTTGTCCCGGCTTCAGCTCGATCCGTCGCCCACCCGAGGAAACGATCAGGACGCCGCTGCTGTCCTTCCGGTCCATGGTCCAGGCGGCATCCGCTCTGAGGGGGGTCTTGAGCCGCAGCCAGAACCTGATCTCCGCCCCCCCGGGCGGAGTCCATCTGTTGTCCTGCTTCCAGTCGAACAGTGGATAAGAGGGCATGTGGATCGCTCCGGTTACCGGCTTCCCGTGTTCCGGGATCCAGGTAAGCAGGGGCGCAAAGCCCTTGTTGGAACTGGTGTAAAACCGGTAGCCATGCAGGATGAGCGGGTGGTCGTCGCCGACCACCATCGGCACCAGACGCCCCGCGCCATCCGGGGCCAGCACCTGGCTGCGGGTGGTGGAACGGCTCAACTCCGGGCCGTAGTCCACGGTGAAAGGGCCCTGCACGAAGAAGACCTTGGAAAATCCCATGGGGTGCAGTGGGCCCTTGGCCAGGACCTGCACGTCGCCGGGCAGAAAAGCGCTGTCCTCCGTCACCTCCACCACCCCGTCCAGGTGAACCAGCCGCCCCACCGCCGCCAGGACGACGATCCCCAGCAGCGCCAGGTGGAACACCAGCAGCCCGCCCTGGCGGTTGATGCCCGGGTTGACCGCGATGGCGGCCAGCAGATTGACCGCCAGCAGGCCCAACGGGGCCACCAGCCACCAAAGGGGGGCGGCAGGGCGGTTGTAGCTCAGCAGCACCCCCGCGCACAGCAAGGCCATCCCCACCAGGGTGAGTCGGACGGAGGACAACAAACGCAACATCCCGTCATGGTACGTTATTGCAGGCCTCGGTGCCAGACCACATCCAGAATATCCCGGTCTGGCCGTTGCCCGGCGCCCCCACCGAGCCGCAGTTGCCGGCGCTCCAGTTGCCGCTTTTGGCGAAGGTCTTCACCTTCAGCACCGCCCGGTTGTAATAGGGCGGATTGGTGTAGCCGGCGGTGGTGTTGTTGCGCACCTGGGTCCCCGCCGCCAGCCCCCCTTCCGGACCCACGTCGTTCAGGTTCACCAGGAACGCCTTGTTCTTCCAGCCGTGGGGCACCGCCACGTGGCACAGGCTGCAGCGGAAGTTGGTCACTACCGCTGCGTGGTAGACGTGCCAGTTGGTGGTCCCGGCGCCGCCACCGCCGCCGCTGCCGCTGAAGCCGCTCTTGAGCACCGTCGGCGGATTGGGGTTGCCGTACTGGTTGTAGTCGTGGCACTTGAAACACAAGTCGCCGGGCGTCCCTTCCCCCGTCCCCGTCGTCTTGTCCCCGCTCCATGGCCCCTTCAGGATGAAGTTGTTGGTCGATCCGTGCGGCCCCCATGGCTGGCCCGTGCCGGGCACCACCGTCCCCGACGCCGTGTTGGAACCATGGCAGTCGCTGCAGTACATGGTCTCGTTACCCACGTTGGCGTTCCACGGGCTCAGCCACAGGTTCGCGCTGGCGTTGCCCCGCACCGCCGGCGTGCGCCCGGTGTTCAGCATCACCGGGTGCCACGAGCGGTGGTTGTTGGTCTGGAAGTTGACCGTGTAGCCCTGCCCCGGCGGCACCCCGGCAAACGCCCCGGAGTCGGTGGTGGTCACTTCCCCCTGGTGGCTCACCGGCGACTGGAATTCCATCGCCTGGTTGGTGAATTGCAGCAGGCCGTTGGTGCCCGAGGGCGTCCCGCCCCCGGAGGAGCCCAGCATCGGCGGGGTGGTGCCGAAGCCGTAGTCGGAGTGGCATTTGAGGCAGATCTGGTATTCCCGGGTGACGTAGGATGCGGTCACGGTGGAGTCCACGCTCCCCCCCGGGTCCCCGCGCTTGAGGGTGTAGCTGGCGGGCAACGACCCGAAGCTGTGGGCGCTGTAGTTGGGCTCCACCCCCCAGGTGCCCCGGAGCGCCCCGGAAGCGATGTTGCTGCCCAGGATGTGGGTGGACGTGGCGTCCGGACTGGCCAGGTTGCCGTAGAACACCTGGTTGCGGATGATCCGGTGCGGGTTGTGGCAGTCGGTGCATTCGGCGTGCCGGTTGGTGAGGTTGCCGAATCCCAGCAGGCTCCTCGATTCGATGAAGTCCGAGCCTTCATTGGTCGGGGCGTCGGCGTTGTAGGTCCCGATGTCATGCACCTCCATCCCCGCCGGCTGGTCGGTGCTGGTGATGGGCATGTGCCGCGGCAGGCTGAAGTCGTCCTGGATGTCGGCCACGTTGGTGGTGGGGGTGACGATGCTCTGGGCGCTGTTGGTGTGGCACTGGTAGCAGGTCTGCTCGATCGCCGAGTTGCCGCCGCTCTTGGGCACGGCGGTGCTGTCTGTGCCTTCCCGCAACAGGCGCCGCGCCCCTTGCACGGTGTGGGGGTCGTGGCAGTTCAGGCACGCCGCCTGCCAGACCTGGGTGCCGCTGGGGAATTCCCGCTGGGCGGCGGCGCTGGCGGTATAGGTCTCGTTGGCCACCAGCGGGTTGGCGTGGGCGGAGTAGGCCCAGGTCGGCCCCGCCTTGTCGTGACAGGCCAGGCAGATGGTGTCGCTGTTCGGGTTGAATGCGCCGCCGGTGGGCGCCGCCGCCTGCAGCCGGTTGGCCCGCAGGAATTTGATGTCCCCCAGGGTGGGGTCGGTGTCCCGAATGTGGGGGTCGTGGCAGGTGGTGCACTCCAGCTTGCCCGCTTCCAGCGGCAGCAGGGGTTTCGTTAGCGAGCCGGGCACCCGCGTGCCCACCGTGGTGCCGTCCGGCGCCCACAGCTCGCCGTCCTTGGACGCCAGGGTGCTGTCGTAGGTGAACGAGATGGGGTGGTCGTTGGTGAGGTTGACCCCGAGGTCGCGGGTGTAGCCGGTCAGCGCCCCGGCCCCGGTGGGCATGGTGCCCCCCACCCCGGTGCCGTTCATGGCTATGCTGGCCGGGCTCTGCCCGTTCAGCACGTCCACCGTGCCCAGCGCCATGGTGCCGTCGTGGCACGACAGGCACAGCTTGGAATAACCGTCCGGCGCGGCTGCCAGCTCGGCGGGATTGGCGACCATGGAGCTGGAAAGGTACGGCGTGTAGGTGGACCCGGCCAGCTTGCGGTTCCACAGCGGCGCCTGGATCGGCTCCGCGCCGTGCGGCGTGTGGCAGAATACGCATATCTGCGATTCGCTCACCGCCGTCACGCTGCCCGTCCCGCTCACCGACAGGTTGTGCTTGGTGTTGCGGATGTCCGCAATCCGCGTCGCCAGCGCCAGCTCCGTCCCCGCCCACAGCAATCCAAGGCCCAGGCCCGCCGCAATAAACCAGGGGCCAGTTCTTCTGCGCATGTGTCGCCCCGCTCCGAAATCTGGCATGCCAATCCGGCTTCGCCGGTCGGCCCACCCGTTATCTTAGCGTAACGGCACCGGGTCGGAAAACTTTAGCGACTTTGGGGCAAGGGAAAACCAAAAAGCGCCGGGCAGGACCCGCTGCAACCCGCCCGGCGCCTTCCACGGCGACTGCCGTCACGGCACGTTGTTGCAGGCCTCGCTGCCGCCGCCCATCATGCCGACCATCCAGGCAATCCCGGTCTGGCCGTTGCCCGGCGCCCCCACCGAGCCGCAGTTGCCGGCGCTCCAGTTGCCGCTTTTGGCGAAGGTCACCACCTTCAGCACCGCCCGGTTGTAATAGGGCGGATTGGTGTAGCCGGCGGTGGTGTTGTTGCGCACCTGGGTCCCCGCCGCCAGCCCCCCTTCCGGACCCACGTCGTTCAGGTTCACCAGGAACGCCTTGTTCTTCCAGCCGTGGGGCACCGCCACGTGGCACAGGCTGCAGCGGAAGTTGGTCACTACCGCTGCGTGGTAGACGTGCCAGTTGGTGGTCCCGGCGCCGCCACCGCCGCCGCTGCCGCTGAAGCCGCTCTTGAGCACCGTCGGCGGATTGGGGTTGCCGTACTGGTTGTAGTCGTGGCACTTGAAACACAAGTCGCCGGGCGTCCCTTCCCCCGTCCCCGTCGTCTTGTCCCCGCTCCATGGCCCCTTCAGGATGAAGTTGTTGGTCGATCCGTGCGGCCCCCATGGCTGGCCCGTGCCGGGCACCACCGTCCCCGACGCCGTGTTGGAACCATGGCAGTCGCTGCAGTACATGGTCTCGTTACCCACGTTGGCGTTCCACGGGCTCAGCCACAGGTTCGCGCTGGCGTTGCCCCGCACCGCCGGCGTGCGCCCGGTGTTCAGCATCACCGGGTGCCACGAGCGGTGGTTGTTGGTCTGGAAGTTGACCGTGTAGCCCTGCCCCGGCGGCACCCCGGCAAACGCCCCGGAGTCGGTGGTGGTCACTTCCCCCTGGTGGCTCACCGGCGACTGGAATTCCATCGCCTGGTTGGTGAATTGCAGCAGGCCGTTGGTGCCCGAGGGCGTCCCGCCCCCGGAGGAGCCCAGCATCGGCGGGGTGGTGCCGAAGCCGTAGTCGGAGTGGCATTTGAGGCAGATCTGGTATTCCCGGGTGACGTAGGATGCGGTCACGGTGGAGTCCACGCTCCCCCCCGGGTCCCCGCGCTTGAGGGTGTAGCTGGCGGGCAACGACCCGAAGCTGTGGGCGCTGTAGTTGGGCTCCACCCCCCAGGTGCCCCGGAGCGCCCCGGAAGCGATGTTGCTGCCCAGGATGTGGGTGGACGTGGCGTCCGGACTGGCCAGGTTGCCGTAGAACACCTGGTTGCGGATGATCCGGTGCGGGTTGTGGCAGTCGGTGCATTCGGCGTGCCGGTTGGTGAGGTTGCCGAATCCCAGCAGGCTCCTCGATTCGATGAAGTCCGAGCCTTCATTGGTCGGGGCGTCGGCGTTGTAGGTCCCGATGTCATGCACCTCCATCCCCGCCGGCTGGTCGGTGCTGGTGATGGGCATGTGCCGCGGCAGGCTGAAGTCGTCCTGGATGTCGGCCACGTTGGTGGTGGGGGTGACGATGCTCTGGGCGCTGTTGGTGTGGCACTGGTAGCAGGTCTGCTCGATCGCCGAGTTGCCGCCGCTCTTGGGCACGGCGGTGCTGTCTGTGCCTTCCCGCAACAGGCGCCGCGCCCCTTGCACGGTGTGGGGGTCGTGGCAGTTCAGGCACGCCGCCTGCCAGACCTGGGTGCCGCTGGGGAATTCCCGCTGGGCGGCGGCGCTGGCGGTATAGGTCTCGTTGGCCACCAGCGGGTTGGCGTGGGCGGAGTAGGCCCAGGTCGGCCCCGCCTTGTCGTGACAGGCCAGGCAGATGGTGTCGCTGTTCGGGTTGAATGCGCCGCCGGTGGGCGCCGCCGCCTGCAGCCGGTTGGCCCGCAGGAATTTGATGTCCCCCAGGGTGGGGTCGGTGTCCCGAATGTGGGGGTCGTGGCAGGTGGTGCACTCCAGCTTGCCCGCTTCCAGCGGCAGCAGGGGTTTCGTTAGCGAGCCGGGCACCCGCGTGCCCACCGTGGTGCCGTCCGGCGCCCACAGCTCGCCGTCCTTGGACGCCAGGGTGCTGTCGTAGGTGAACGAGATGGGGTGGTCGTTGGTGAGGTTGACCCCGAGGTCGCGGGTGTAGCCGGTCAGCGCCCCGGCCCCGGTGGGCATGGTGCCCCCCACCCCGGTGCCGTTCATGGCTATGCTGGCCGGGCTCTGCCCGTTCAGCACGTCCACCGTGCCCAGCGCCATGGTGCCGTCGTGGCACGACAGGCACAGCTTGGAATAACCGTCCGGCGCGGCTGCCAGCTCGGCGGGATTGGCGACCATGGAGCTGGAAAGGTACGGCGTGTAGGTGGACCCGGCCAGCTTGCGGTTCCACAGCGGCGCCTGGATCGGCTCCGCGCCGTGCGGCGTGTGGCAGAATACGCATATCTGCGATTCGCTCACCGCCGTCACGCTGCCCGTCCCGCTCACCGACAGGTTGTGCTTGGTGTTGCGGATGTCCGCAATCCGCGTCGCCAGCGCCAGCTCCGTCCCCGCCCACAGCAATCCAAGGCCCAGGCCCGCCGCAATAAACCAGGGGCTAGTTCTTCTGCGCATGCTTCATACCCGTCAAGTACTGGAAGATGACCACCCTTCCGTTGAACATGTCCGCCACATAGATCCGGTTATGCGGATCAGTCCACGCACCGGCGGGCAGATAAAATTCGCCGATCTTCTTGCCGGTGCCGCCGATGGGCATCAGGAACCTCCCGTCCCGGTTGAAGACCAGCAGGTAGTCGTGCATGGACTCGACCACGTATACATTGTTATCGCTATCCACCGCGACGCCTTTTGGGCGCACCATGTTCCCCACGTACAGGCCGCGCTCGCCGAACTGCCGCAAAAAACCGCCGTGCTCGTCCAGCACCTGAACCCTGGAATTGAGCGTGTCGGCGACATAGAGCTCGCCGTCCGCCAAGGCCAGGTGAGTGGGGAAATTGAATTCACCCGGGCCCGTGCCGCGCCGGCCGATCACATCCAGCAGCTTGCCGGCGTCGTCGAACACCTTGATATCATGGGCATAGGTGTCCACCACGAACACCCGCCCCCGTTTCCCATCGCGGGCAAGCCCGGTGGGCCATTTCAGTATCCCCTTGCCGAAGCTGCCTACCGGATTGCCCGCCGAATCCAGCCGAATCACTTCCCCCAGCTTGGCATCCGCCACCAGGATCTGGCCGTTGGGGCCCGGGGCGATGCCCACGGGGGACTCGAAGCGCACGTTTTCCTTCGCCTGGTCCCACACATCCAGCTTCCCGGCAACGCCATCGAACACGAATACCGCGCGGCGGCTGGCGTCCGTAACAAGGATCCTGCCCTGCCCGTCCACCATGCCGGATACGGGGCGCTGCAGCACCACGGGCTCCCGGTTGCCGGCGGTGAGGCCCACCAGCCAGTACAGGAATTTCACGCCGGCGCTGCGCTGCTGCTCGTTCTCGTCGTGGAAGTTGTTCTCGCCGGTCAGTTCGCCCACATATGCGTAGCGGGGCGTCTCCGGCGGCTGGGGCCACACCTTCCTGACCTGGCCGGCGGAGCCATCCGGGTCGAGACGCATCACGTAGTGCGTGTCGGCGCATCCGGAAAGCAGCAAGAAACATGCCACCAGCCAGCCCAATCGGAGATATCGATGGTTCAAGCTACTTCTCCCCTTTTGTCGGCTGAGGCGTGATGAGCAGCATCCCGATGCGCCCGTTCAGGCTATCCGCGACATACAGCACGTTCGCATCGATCCACAAGCCCGCAATATGGTTGAAATGGGAGGGGCCCGCCCCGCTGCCGCCGTACTGGGCCAACAGCCGGCCATCCGGGGAAAAGACCTTTATGGTGTCGTCGTAGTTGTCGCCCACATAAACCCGCCGGAAGCGATCCACGGCGATCGCGCCGGGATCCGTCAGGTCGTCTTCCCCCAGAACCCGGCAGGCGGCGCTGCGTCTCTGCTGCACCACGACCCGCTTGGCGATGCGATCCACCAGGTAGATCTCGTCGCGGGTGAGCGCCATGGCGGTCATGCTGTCCATCCCCACGGCCTTCGCGCCGCAAGGACGGATGACGGAAACCGCCGCGCCCAGGGGATTGAACCCGACCACTTGATGGTACAGCCCATCGGCCACCAGCACCTCTCCCGTCGCCTCGTCCACGGCGAAGGCGGTGGGGCGTCCCAGGTTGGCATCGTCGCTGAACGTGTTTATCAGCATGCCGTTCCAATCGTAATGGGCGATCCGTCGCGCCGCCGGCTCCGACAGGTATACGGTCATGTCCGGCGCCGCATAGATCTCCCAGTCGGCGCCGGGGGCGAGCTGGGTGTAGGCGGTGAGCCGCCGGGTGGTTCGATCATAGCGGTAGATGCGCCTGGCGCCGGTATCCACCACATAGACGAAATTGCCCCGGGCGGCCACCGAGGTCGGCCGCACAAAGGTGACGTAGCGGGGGGACGTCTGGCCGAAATCGGAGGTGAGCAGCCCGCCGCTGATATCCCCCCACGACTCCAGCAGGGACGTTCCATCGGTGCCACGCCTGTCCGCGACGGCTCCGGCCGGGGCGGCGCACCCGGCCAGCACGCCGCACAGCGCCAGAAGCGCCCACAGGATGACCGGGGAACGGCGCCGGATCTGCCGTATCAGCCGGGTGCCCCCAACCGGCCGGGCAAAGACTGGCGCTCCCTCGATCATCACTCCGCTCCTAGAAAATTCCGGGGCCCTGGCTCGTGCCACCGCTCATTATCCCGGTGCTCAAACCGGGCTTTCCGGAATGACACAGGCCGCAATGTTCCACCGACCAGGCGATCTTGCCGTTGTGGCACGCCCCGCAAAACTTGCCGTTGATGATGTCCGCCATGTCCATGTCATCTGCGCCCGCCTGCAGCTTGAACCCGAGTTCGGTATGGCACACCTTGCAGCGGAAGCGCTCGCGGTGAAACCAGTGGGGGAAGATTACCGGCCGCATGCCGTTTTTTTGCGACCAGTTGTTGAGCACCACATCCCCGTATTCCGCCCGCACCGCGGCGCCCGGCAGCAGCGCCAACAATACCGCGAGCAGGGCCAGCCAGCGCTTGCCGCGGGCGGGTGGCCGGAGGGACGGTTTCATGGCGCACCTTTCCTTCATTTTGGAATCACGCTGTGACAGCGGTTGCATTCGCTCAGGGGAAAGGCCACGGTACCATGGCACTTGCCGCAATACTGGCCATTGAGAATGGCCAGCATGGTCAGCCCGGGGGTGGGGCCCTCCTTGAACATGGAGTCGTGGCAGGTGGTACAGTCCAGCCAGGCCGTGTGGGGCCTGTGGGGAAACCGCACCCAGGGCGTACCGCCGGTATTTTTCATGATCGTGTCCTGGTCCAGCGTCCTGACCCGGGTCTGCGGCTGCAGTTTGCTGCGCGGATCGATGTACCCTTCGTTCAGCGCCTGGTCCCAGTTCACCTTGTTGCCGACGTAATCCTGGGGCAGCTTGGACAGGGAGTCGCCCGGTTCCTGCAACAATGAAATATCCGGATTGGCAGGGTCGTGCAAGCCGTCGCTGATGAGCGCCGCCCAGACGTTCTTTACCGGGGCCACGACCGTCCCGCCCCACGCCACACCCGCGCCGATGACCGAAGCCGCGACCAGCAAGGCCGCCCATCTGCCGACACGGCGGTTCCGCAACAAACACACAATATCGCTACCCATCACTGCTTTTGTCTTCCGTCTAAAGATCATCTCTGCCAAGTGCGTCGCCTGGGCGGCCTGCGCACACCCCATACCCATCCCGATATCCCATTTTATCGCCTAAACGGCCCGGCCGCCAAAGCCGTCCGCGATTTTGCGGTCCTCCGTCCGGCCGGGAACAAATTTTATCGATACACCTTCCACACGCGTTTCCGCGCGCGGATCATCTCTTCGATGATCTGGTCGGACTTGGGCCGGGTATGGCAGCGGGCACACTCGGTGGGCGGAAACGCCACCGAGCCGTGGCACACGCCGCACTTCTGGCCACGCATGATTCCTTCCATGGTGATCCGGTTGGCGCCCTTCTGAGGGACGAAGATGCCGGCATGGCAATTGGCGCAGGCCAGCCAGCGGGTATGGGCCCCATGGGAGAAGATCACGTCCGGGGTACTCCCTTTCACCTTGAATTCGATATTGAGATCAAACACCGGGGGAGCCGTACCCGCCTTGTCCAATTCCCAGCGGGGCTTGATTTTGCCCTGGGCCAGCACCTTCATCCAGTCTACCCCATTCCCTGCCCGGTACGGGTCCTTCGGCCAAGGGGAGAATACCTCCGACGGCCGTTGCAGCAGGTGCAACTGGTCGTCCGCCGGATCGTGGATGCCGTCCGTGGCGGGCGGCAAGTTGAGCGGCGGCGCCGGCTTCAACAGGCGATTCATCGGGACCGGGCCGCTGGGCGGGGGCACCTCCGGCGGCGCCATAAAGGCAGGTTTCCCCATCTCGCTGCCCGCCGCGCGCGCCACGGCATCATCGGGACTGCGAGGCACGTACCTAACCGGGGGCTCCACGCTGCACCCCACTATCAGCGTCCCAAGGGCCACCGTCGCCAGCCCGCCGAGGAGTCCCAGCCGCTTAATGTCGACCAGCATATTCATAGATCTTCTCAAGAACTCCAGTTCCCAAAATTTCCGGCCCCGGTCCGGTCGGCGCCTCCTCCGTCCGGATACCGTTGACGGCGCCTACATATCGCCGAAGTTCCTGATCGCGTTGAACATGATGGAGGTATGGGTCTGGTTGCCGAATTGGCCCACCCGCGCGATCAGTCCGAGTTGGGTGCGTCCGATGGAGTAATTCAGACGATTTTCCCAGGAACGGGTTTCGTACTCCTGCGGTCCGCTCAGGACGGGGAGCGCCACCTGTCCGTAGAGGGTGAGTTGAGACATGAACTGCAGGCGCGGCACACCGAAGGCGCGCTGGTGCCGGTAGGTCAAGTCCCCGCTGGAAGAGGTGGTGAACTGGCTAATAGGCTGGTCGATGGTGCTCTGACGCGAGGACTGGATAGTCAGGTCCCCGCTCAAGGAGGAGTAGCGATTGAGCAGGGTATTCACCGTCGCCTGAAAATTGATCATTTGCATGGCGTCCCGGCCGTCATTGAGGGAGCGCGAATCGGTTGCGCTCAAGCGCAGCAGGGTCGAGGTCTTGTCCGCCCCCTTGTTCCAGGTCAGGGACGCGGTATCGGACAGGCGCCGCGTGGAGGCCACGGCGGTATCCAGGTCGCTGGAAATGCTCTGGCTCAGGTTCATCGCCAACCTGGCGCCCGGGCCGGTCTCGATGCTGCGGCTCAGGCCGTGGCCCGCCGCCAGGGACAGGTGCCGCCCCGCGGCCAATCCGGTGCGGTTGCTGGCCGTACCCGAGCCGAACCAATAGTACTGATACTTGCCGAAATTGAGCGTGTCGGACTGGTAAGTGGCGCCCAGTGACTGATTGGTGCTGGTCGAGGTAGTGCCGCCGCTGGCGGTTTGAGTCAGGTTGGCAGTGGCATTGAGGCTGACGTTCCTGTTCAGCCGATAGATCGCGCCGCCATTGAGGTTGGCGGAGCGCAAGCTGGTAGGCCCGGTGTCGAGGGCGTACAGGCGCACCCCCCCGTTCACGGTCAGGGGGCTCCGTTCCGGGCGCCAGAAGGCGTAGCTGTTCAACTGCAGGAACCGGGTATTGGTGCCTGTGGTGGCGAGGTTGTAGCGATTGTCGTTGAGGGTGGCCTGGGAATCCACCGAAAACTCCTGGTTCGGCGTGTAGTTGTGGCGAACGTCCAGGGTATTGAGCAGCGCAGTCTCGCCGGTATCGAGACGCTCGTTCTTGTTGGTGGTACCGCTGACATCCACACTCTGTTTCCCGAAACGGGTCGACGCGCCAAACTGCAGCCCATTCTGCTGGTAGTCCCCGACGGTTCCGGATTCCCCGGTCTGACTGCTCTGGTCGAAGGCCAGCCGGTAGCGGGTATTCCCCTGCAGCGTCTGGTAGGTCTGACTGAAGCCGAGGCGCTTGTAGCGGTAGGCCGCCCCGATGGTCCCCGCCAAGCCCGTATCCATCCGGCTGTCCGTGACGTCGTAGTGCGCCTCGAAGGGAAAACGGCTTTCCGGCAGCAGCGCCAGGCTGGCGTTTCCGGTGAGGTCGCGGGAACTGCCACCCTGTGTCCCGCTCGTCCAATCCTGGGAGATCCCGATCCCGCCGCTGACCAAGGCAAACCAGGGGCGCCAGATAAAGCTGCTGCCGTTGAGGGTGGCCGTAAGGAGCTGGTCCCGCGTTTTTTGCGTCCCGATGTCCTCGCTCCGAAAGGTGTAGCCCACTGAGCCCCAGGTGCGGATGGGAGAGAGGCGCCAGGGGACGAGGCCCTTGATCTTCTCGAAGAGGCCCTTGCTCTTCCCGGGACCCGACCCCTCTTCCCCGGTCCCTGACCCCACGTCCCCATTACCCGGCGCCGGGGACTCGACACCTGCGCCGTTCGCGGCGGCGGGGTACGCCGGGCCGGGGATCCCACCCTCCCCCGGGGGCTGTTGCTCCGCCAAGGTATCCGTCAGGGTCAGATGCAGTGCGTCGCCGGTGGCCGGCTCCGGCTCGGGGGATGACTCAGACTGCTCGGTTCGCGCTTCCAGGTCCCGGGACAACGCAAGACGCAACGCGTCCCCGGTCACGGGAAACGCCGCCGGCAACGCGCAACGGGGCCAGGCGAACGTCAGCCACGCAGCCATCAGGACATATGCCGAGCCCCCGCCTGTGGCGCGCCGTTCACCCACGCCACCCCTCGCGCCCCTGCCTCGCCCCGCTATTTGGCATCCGTGTCATGCCCTCCTCCGGCAAGCGGTCGATAGAACGAGGTGTCCATCAGGATCGGCGTCTGCTTCCTCAATTTGGCGATCAGGCCCTTCCAGGCCAGGTCGCTTTGCTCCCTGCGCCACAGGTCGCGCGCCCGTTTCCGGCTCTCAGCAAAGCTGTCCAACCGCGCGGGCCGGCGCTGTTCCAGGCGGAAAATCGCCACCCCTTCCAGCAGGCCCACGGGAGGCGAAATCTCGCCCGGCTTGAGTTTGGCGATGGCGCTCTCGGCCAGTCTGCCCAGCATGCCCTGGTGCAGGTAGCCCATGTCGCCGCCCTGGGCGGCGGTGGAGTCCCCGGAATGGGCCTTCGCCTCGGCGGCGAAATCCGCGCCCTTGCGCAGGCGCTTGATGATCTCCTCCGCCTCTTTGGTGGCCTTCTCCCGGGCCGAGTTGGGGGCCGAGGGGTCGACCTTGAGCAGGATCAGCGACACCCTCACCTGCTCGGGTTCCGTGAACAGTTTGGGGTGGCTGAGATAATAGGCTTTCAACTGCTTTTCGCTCGGTTCCGGGACGTTTCGCACCTGCCGCTCGACCTGCTCCAGCAAGCTCTTCTTCTCCATGTCCGCGGTGAGTTCCGGAAGAAAGCGAGCCCGGTTCTGGCGCCACTTCTCGTTGCCGGCGTAGCGCTTGTCAAACGCCGCCACGTCCTTCTTGACCTGGGTCTCGTCCGGCTTCAGCCCGCGCCTCTTGGCCTCCTGCAGCAGGAGCGCATTGTTTACCAGTTGCTCCCCCACCTTCCGCTGCAGGGCCGCCAGCTTGTCCGCGCCCGGATTGGGGTGATAGAAGGTGTTGCGGACCGCCACCAGAAAGGCGTCGTCGTAATTCTTCCGGGTGATGACGGTATCGCCGACCCGCGCGAAAATCGCCTCCTTGCCCGCCGGCGGCTCCGCGGTGGCGGCGAAACCCTGCCCCGCCAGCAAGATGCCGCCCAGGACGGCCCAGCAAACCCGCTTGGCAGCGCCACTCATTGCCCCGGTCATTTTCACTCCATTCCATCCACTGTTGTTCGAGATCCTTCGCATCAGGCGTCCATACTAGCCGGATGCATCCGAATCGGCAACACGACGACGGGCCAGGCGCGTGCTCCGCCTGGCCCGTCGTCCGCCTGGGCGCCGCGGCTCGGCGGCCTGAAACCCGCCCGCCGCGCGCCGCTCACCCCGCCGCGCTTACTTGATGTGGCAAGACAGGCACAAGGCACTGCCCGTATTGGCCACGCGCAGGAAGGTGGTATTGGTGGAGTGTGGATCGTGGCAGCTCGCGCATTCCACGAACGGCTCGACCGTGCCGGTGGTGGTGTTGGTACGGGTATACAGACTGATGTCCGTCTTCTCCCGCGTTGCGGCCGTTCCCACGCTGGTATCCACCCACCACACCTGCTGTCCGTTAACGGTGCCCACGTTCAGAGCCCCATTCGCGGCATACGTCTTGCCATGGAAGTCGCCCGGCAGATTGATGTCCCCGCCCGCCGCGAGACCGCCGCCGTACTCGATACCCACCGGGTGGTCGTTCCGCAGGTCGACGCCGATGTTGGTGATGATGCCGGAGGCAAGCGTGCCGGTTGCGGTGTTCACGTCCGCTCCGGTCATGGTGCCGAAGGTCGCGCCGGCCGGGTTATAGCCGCCCGAGCCGGGGGCGTTGATCATCACGTTCAGCGCCATGGTGCCGTCGTGGCAGGACAGACAGGCCAGGGACACCGACCCCACCGGGAGCACCGTTCCCTTCAGGGTGCTGGTGCCCAGCTTGTCGTAGGTGGTGTAGGTGGTCGGGTTGTTCGTGACCTTGTTCCACAGCGGCGCCTGGGCCGATATGTTGGCCCCGTGGGGCGTATGGCAGAACACGCAGATCTCGGTGGTGGTCACCGCGCCGGCAGGGTCGAGATGCGCAGCTCCGGTGCCGGTGACGCTCAGGTTGTGCTTGGTGTCTGCAATCGACAGCGCCAGCGCGCTCGGGGAGAAGGCGCCCGCGACCAGCAACGCGGCCCCTCCCGCCATCAACGCTCCGCCGACCGCCCGCGTAATCGCTTTCTTGGTGAATGGTGTTTTCATGGCTATCCTTCCTTTCTCTTGTAGGCCCTTCAGTAGAATCAAGCTGCAAGTCCGAACCATCCTTGCTTGCGTCCCGGACGCATCGGTGTTCGATGATGCCCCCCGAATGCCCGCTTACTTCCCACCTTACCCTAAGCACATAGCGTGCCAGAGGTACAATCTACTGGTGTTTCAACTGCCTTGCCGCCCTTTCCGGGTTCTTGCGGGAGGAAATTCCCGTAAATGGGAAAACATGCCCGTGGAATTTCCCATATTATAGAATATTTCTACCCTCTTGTCTTTTTAACCCTTGCGCGGCGTCCTGGCGACGAAGCCCGCGTCAGCAGGCAGGTCCGCCGGCCGATAGACGTCCAGCTTGCGGTAGAACTGGTCCACCACATAGACCCTGCCATCGTCATCGATAGCGATGCCGGAGGGCAGCATATAGCGCCCGGGCACATCGTCGCCGCGGTTACCCACCGCCAGCAGCAGTTTCCCCTCGGGCGTGAATATCTGGAAGTTGCCGAAGGCAGCGTCCACCACGTAGACCAGCCCGGAAGGGTCGAGGGCGATGCCCTTGGGCCGCATGAACTGCCCGCTCTGCTCGCCGATGGCGCCGAAGGTGCGCACGAAGGTCCCGTCCAGTTTGAATTCCTGCACCCGGAAGTTCATGGCATCCACCACATAAAGCAGGTGGTCCGGCCCGATGGCGGCATAGATGGGCATGTTGAATTCCCCGGGGCCGGTGCCGCGCTTGCCGATGTCGAACAGGTGCTTGCCGGTGGCGGTGTCGAACACCCGCACCCGGTGCTCATCCGTCTCCACCCCCCCGGTGTCCACCACGTAGACACGGCTGCCGTCCGGGGTCACGGCGATTCCGCTCGGGCGATGGAACCAGCTCGGCCCGCCCAGGGCGGACAGGTACTTGCCATTGCCGTCGTAGATCACTACCCGCTTGTTGCTGCCGTCCACCACATAGATGTTCCCCGCCGCATCCGTTGCGATGCCCATGGGCATGGCCAGCTCGCCCGGCCCCTCCTCCTGGCCAAGGATGGCGAAACGCCTGCCCGGGATATCGAACAACAACACCGCCCGCCGTGCCGTGTCGGTCACGTAGACGCGACCGTGGTGCACCGCCACCGCGAACGGCTTGGCCAGCCCCTCCCCTTCTTGCCGGGCGCCGGTAACCATGTATTTGAAGCGCTCGGTCGAATCCTCCTTGACCACGTCGGCGCTGCTGGTGATGCTGCGTTCGAAGATGTACTTGGCCGGGTCGGGAGGCGGCGGGAACACCGGGTGGAGGTCGACCTTGCTGGGGCCTTCCTGGGTTTCCATGGTGGTGCAGGCGCCCAGCACTCCCAGCAATACCAGCAGCAAGGCGGCCTTGCAGACGGCGGCAATGGACGGATACGGAATGCGCTTCATGTGGACTCCCGGCTTACGTTTCTGCAACAGGCGCCCGCGGGACGCCCGTTCCCAAGTCTTGCCGCGCTTAAGGCTACTGCCCGTTCCTTACGATTCGGCGGCCGAGACTTAATTATACAACCATCATTTCCGATACTGAAGTCCTCATTGGTCGCGAAACAGGGAGGGCATGGGCGCGCGCTACGGGAGCGAGTTCTTCTGCGACCCGATCCGGTGCCGGCGCAGCAGATCGGTGAAGTCCGCGGCGGGCAGGGGGGCACTGAAGTAGTAACCCTGCATCTCGTCGCAACCGTGTGCCCGCAGGAACTCCATTTGCTCCCGTTCCTCGACCCCTTCGGCCACCAGCTTCAGCTTCAGGCTGCGGCCCATGGCGATGATCGCCCTTACGATTTCCCCGTCGTTGGTGTCGGTGACCACGTCTTTGATGAAGGAGCGGTCGATCTTCAACTGGTCGATGGGAAAGCGCTTGAGATAGCTCAGCGAGGAAAAGCCGGTGCCGAAGTCGTCCATGGCGAGCAGGATGCCGAGTTCCTTGAGCCGCCCGAGCACCGCTGCGGGGCCTTCCACGCTCTGCATCAGCATGCTTTCCGTCAGCTCCAGCTCCAGGCAGCCGGGGGCGAGGCCGGTCTCTTCCAGCACCCCGCTCACGGTGGAAATAAAGCCCGCTTCGCGCAACTGCCGGGCCGACAGGTTTACCGCCACGTTGATGGGCGCCAGGCCCGCCTCGCGCCAGGACTGGTTTTGCGCGCAGGCCGAGCGCAGCACGTATTCGCCGATCGGCACGATCAAGCCGCTTTCCTCGGCGAGGGGAATGAACTGGTTGGGCGCAATCAGGCCCAGATCGGGATGAAGCCAGCGCACCAGGGCCTCGGCACCGGTGATCTCGCCACTTTCCAGGCTCACCTTGGGCTGGTAGTACACGCGCAGTTCTTCCCGTTCCAGGGCCTTGCGCAGGTCGTTTTCCAGCGCCAGGCGCTCGAAGGCGCGGGCATTCATGTCCGCAGTATAGAACTGGTAGTTGTTGCGGCCCAGTTCCTTGGCCCGATATAGCGCGGTGTCGGCATTCCTGATCAGGGTCTGACGGTCCCCGCCGTCGTTCGGGAAAAGGCTGACGCCGATGCTGCAGGTGACGAACAACTCCCTCCCGTCCACCGCGAACGGCCGGGAGAAGGCACCGACCATGGTCTGGCAGACGTGAATGCTGTCCTGCCCCTTGGCCAGATCGGGCAGGACAATCATGAATTCGTCCCCCCCCAGGCGCCCCACCGAGTCGCTCTCTCTGATGCAGCCCCCGATCCGTTGCGCCACCTCCTTCAGCAGCAGGTCGCCGAAGTCGTGCCCCAGGGTGTCGTTGATGGTCTTGAAACGGTCCAGGTCCAGAAACAGCACCGCCACCGTGAGGCTGCGCCGGCGCGCCTGCACCAGGGCCTGCCCCAGGCGGTCGCGGATCAGGAACCGGTTGGGCAGGCCGGTGACCGGGTCGTGGTGGGCGAGGTGATGGAGCCGCGACTCGGACTCCCTGAGTTCGCTGACATCGCGCAGGATCGTGGACAGAAAGGCGACGCTGCCATCCGGATTATCGTGGGCGACGACCACGTGGGAAACGGGGATTTCGCGCCCGTCGCGCTCCACGATGGCGGTTTCTCCCCGCCATACCCCGTCCCTGGCGGCCATCGCGACGCCCTCCTCGACCATCTGCACGGCCCACGCCGGATGGATGTTCTCCGGGGAACACCGATCCGGGCCGTCGCCGAACCGGTCTCTCCAGGCGGTATTGACATATACCGTCCCCCCGTCCAGCCGGGAAACGCGCACCAGGTCGGGGCTTGCCTCCAATATGGAAATCAGTTGCTGTCTCTCGCGTTCAAGGGTTTTTTCCCTGGTAATGTCCCGTCCGGCTATGACCAGGCCATTGCGCCTGCCGTCGGGATGGAACAAGGGTACCTTCACCATGTCGTAGACCGCGGTGCCGCCGGGGATGCGTATCGCGGCCTCCTCCCGAACCGGTTTCGCCTCCCGCCAGACCTGCTCGTCGCTCGCCGCGCATGCCAGATAGGCCTCCCGCCGGAAGGAGCTATAGGCTGCCAATTCCAGGGGGTTCTTGCCTTGGTAGGCAGCCCCCTCGAGCCCAAACAGGCGCAGACCGAACTGGTTGGCCTCCAGCAGGCGGCCCTCGCCGTCCTTGAAACACACGACTTCAGGCATGGCGTCGAGCAAGGTGCGCAAGCGCCGGCCTTCCTCCCGCAATCCTTTTTTCGCCCCATCCACGGCATCCATAGCCGCCCGGGCGCACTCGTTTTCCCTCCACGGCAACGGCTGTCGGAGTTGCTTGAGCCCCGCGGAAGACGGGGCCACGCTGTCCACCCGCACCACCCGGTACAACAGCAAATAGGCGAGCAACTGGTAGACGTGGCCGAGCAGACCGAAGACCCCCTGGCCATGGGGCGGCCGGAGAAAGCACAACTCGCTCAGCATCAGGATGCACACCCCGGCCAGCAAGCCGCTTACGTCGAACGGCTGAGGGCTGCGGGATTTGACCAGAAGCGCCACCGCGGCCAGGGAATACATCCCGATGCCGAGATATTCGACGCCCAAGACGAAGAAAGGCTGCGTGGAAGTAGCCGGAGGGGCGAAAGGCAAGCCCCCGGTGCAATACCCCAGCACGGCAACGGCGAGGCTGGCGCCCAACAGGCCGTGGCGGATACCCGGTCTGGCAAACGGCCTCCAGGGCAGCAGCACGGCCGCCAGCAGTACCGCCGCCAGCAGCGGGCGTGCCTGCGGCCATGGGGCGGCTCGCGGCCCAGCCCAATACTGCAAGCCGTCGAGGGGCACAAGATGGGAGAGATGGGTCAGTCCGACCGCCAACAGGCCGCAGGCGAGCAACAGGAGATTGGCGGGGGTCTGCCTGGTGTAGGCGTTCCATCCCAGGGCAAAAGCGAGGACGGCCGCCAGGCCGGCGCCGAGGTCCAGGAGCCCGTGCAGCAGCGGGTACGAGGCCAACGACTCGAAGCCGTCACGCGGGCTGAGTTGCAGGATAAAGAGGTAAAGGAGGACGAGGCCGAACACAAACCAGTCCGCCCGGCGCAGATACCGCTCACGGCTCGCCCCGGCCAGCATCAGATCGGACAGGGCCGAAGTTTCCCCGGCAGCCATACCGGCAGCCATACCGGCAGCGTAAATCAGCATTGTTCCATCCTGCTTATTATTTTTTGCTAATGAAGCCGATCCGTAGATATCGCCTGGATTGCGGAAAACTTTAGCGGTATGATGCCTCGGCGGGTCCCCTCGGGAATCTCGGCGGCCGCAATCCAGGCCTACACGGACGAGCTGACCAAGCCGAGGAACCGGCGCGCCCTGTGGGAAAAGCTCTCCGATTTCGAGAAGGCGGGGCACCCGTGGTACCTGCCGCTCCAGGTCATGCGGTTCGACGTGGACAAGTTCAAGCCGATCAACGATACCTTCGGGCACGAGGTGGGCGACCGGGTGCTCGCCCATGTGGCGAGGACCATGGAGGCCCATACCCGCGAGGGGGATTTCGTGGTGCGCTACGGCGGCGACGAATTCCTGGTGGTAATGCCGAACTGCGACCTGGAAAGCGCCACGCGCAGGGCGGAGGGCATTCGCGAAAACGTGGTTTCATCCCCGCTTACGGTCGACGGCAAGGTTCTGGGCGTCACCCTCAGCATCGGTATCGCCGACTGGGACTCGCGCGGGACCGTGCCGAACTTCTCGGACCTGCTACGGGCGGCGGACAAGGCCATGTACCTGTCCAAGAAAAACGGGCGCAACCGGGTATCCAGCCTGTGATCCGCCGCGGGCGGAGCAGAGCGCCGTCCGTTGATGGCGGCTAGTCGAACAGGCGTTTCAGGCCCGCGAGGTAGCGTCCCGCACCAGAGTCACCTTCCGCCGGCGCCCAGGGCGCCTTCTCCTCCGGCAGCAGGGGACGGTAAGGCCCGGCCTTGGCCTCGAAAAAGACCCCGTTCGGCGCCAGGGCGACCAGGGTATGGAATACCCCATGGGGTATGTTCACCCCTACCGCCTCTCCGCCCGGCTGCAGCACCACCCTGCCGCTCACGCCCCCCCGTGCATCGAACAAGAGCACCCCGAACCTCCCCCGAAGCACCGCAATGGTTTCGTCCTTGGACGGGTCCCGGTGACAATGGGGAGGGATATAGGAGTCCGGCTCCATGGCATTCAGCAGGCGGTGGCTCGCCTCCTCGTCGGACCCGTGGAAATTGTAGTTCTTGCGCAGGCGCGAAGACTGCCGCGCCATCGAGGAGACCTCGTCCAGGAGCCCCTGGCCGATCACTTGAACGCCATCCGTCACTGGCACACCTCCGGAATCAAACTGCATGGGGCATCATTGGATCATTTGCCGTATATCTTCGGGGGATCATAGCAAAACAAACCCAGCGGCCAAATACCCCGGACGTGAAATACCGGGTGCGAGTCGGGAAACGGCAACCTGTTTCCGTCACTTTTCCTTTTCGCCCCCTGTTTTGACAGGAGCCTGCTCACTCGAATTCAACCTAGAAACGGTAGTTGGACGGGCTCACCAAATGGGTGAATCCTGAAATCATTGAAAACTACATTACAAGCATGTCGTTAAAACTTCAATGGAGCGGTCAATTGCCGTTTCTAGGAGCCTGTCGGACTTGAAGAATCGAAGCGAAGCGGGTCAGGCAGGCAAGCCGCGTAGCGGCTGCTCGCAAAATTCGGCTGGCCGAGGACAGATTTTGTCGATTTTGCAGGTCAATAGTCGTTCTATTGACCAAAAAAGCGGCGAAATATGGACCGGTCAGGTGGATTTGCAGCCGATTTCCTTTAAGTCCGACAGGCTCCTAGGTTCAAGGCAGGCGGCGGGGCACAGTGCGCCCATCTTGCAAGGCTCGCCCCAGCAGTTATATTGGAGAGACGAATGCAGCCGTCAGGAGACGTCTCAGCGGGGGCGCAAAGATGACGAAGAAATCCCTTCCCTTGTCCAAGGTCTATGGCCTGCTGGAACCGGGGCCCGTGGTGATGGTCACGACCGCCAGCAACGGCCGGGCGAACATCATGACCATGTCGTGGCATACCATGATGGAATTTGAGCCGCCTCTCGTCGGTTGCGTGATCAGCAACCGGAACCACACCTTCGACATCCTGGAGGCCACGGGGGAATGCGCGATCAACATCCCGACGGTGGAACTGGCGGAAAAAGTGGTGGGCTGCGGCAACACTTCCGGACGAACGGTCGACAAGTTCGAGGCCTTCGGTCTCACGCCGGTCGCCGCCTCGTGCATCAAGGCTCCGCTCGTCGCCGAGTGCTATGCCAACCTTGAATGCAAGGTCGCCGACGGGAAGATGGTGGCCAAATACAACTTCTTTATCCTTGAAGTGCTCAAGGCGTGGATAGCGCCCTCGGAGAAACAGCCGCGGACGATTCATCACCTCGGAAAAGGCTCGTTCATGGTTGCCGGCGAGACCATCAAGCTGCCTTCCAGGATGAAATAACTTGCCGAGCAGTCTGTTGGGCGTACCCGGCAGTAAGCCACTGATCTTGGCCGCAAGCCGCTACCGCTTCCCACCGCCCGTCCCCCTTTTCCTGCCGACGGAAAAGGGGATCGGCGGCACGTGCTTACGGCAATACCGCCGGCAACTGCTGCGCCAGGGCGCTGCGCTTGGTAGTGGCGGCACCCGCCAGGGCGAATCCCCGCAGCCGGCCCTGGGCGTCGCGGAACAGGGCGCACACACCGTCCGCTTCATCGTCGATGTGCCATTCGCCCTCGGCCCCGGGGGATGGCGGCGCCACGGCCAGGGGGCAGGCAGGGGTCTTCACCACCACCGGCATGGCGGGATAGACCACCTCGGTGGGCGTGCCGGTCAGGGTCTTGGCCAATGCCCGCGCGGCCTGCATCAGCGGCATGACGAAGGGCAGCAGCAGTCCCTCCACCTCGGCGCAGTCGCCCAGGGCGTAGACGTCCGGGGCGCTGGATTGGAGCCGGCGGTCGACCCGGATGCCGCGGCCGGTATCGATCCCGGCCGCCCGGGCCAGGTCGGCGCGAGGCCGCAGGCCAATGGCGGAGAGCACCGCCTCCGCCTCCAGCGCGGAGCCGTCGGACAGGGTCAGGCGATAGCCGCCAGCCGCCTTGTCCACCCGGCTGACGCTGGCGCCCAGGTGCCAGGTTACCCCGGCCCGGGCCAGGGCGTCGCCCAGGGCCTCGGCCGCGGGTGCCGGCAACAGGCGTTCCAGGGGATGGGCGGCCGGGTGGATCAGGTCCACCCGGTAGCCGGCGGCGACCAGGTCATTGGCGAACTCGCAGCCGATCAGTCCGCCCCCCATGATGGCCACCCGCCGCTTGTTTTCGATCGCGCGGCGGAAGCGGGCATAGTCTGCTAGGTCGTTCACCGACAGCACCTCCGCCGCCCCGTCCCCCGCCAGTTGCGGCCGCACCGGGTCTGCCCCGAGGGCCAGCACCAGCTTGCGATAGCCGCGCGGCCGGCCGTCCACGGTGATGCTGCGGGCCCCGGGGTCGATGGCCTCCACCTTGGCATGGGTCAATATCTCGGCCTGCAACTGCTCCGCCATCCGGGCGGCGTCGGCGGTGGCTAGGGCGTCGGCCGACTTGCCCGCGGCCAGGGCGTTGGACAGCATCGGCTTGGAGTAGAAGCGGCCGTCGTCCGCAGTAATAAGGGTCAGCGGTGTTTCGGCATCCAGCTTGCGCAGCTCCCGCGCCAGGGTGTAGCCGGCGAGACCGCTGCCGACGATGATGATCGGTTCCATGGCTGATTCCTTGTCTTGGCTGCCCGGCGGCAACCGGGGCCGCTAATCGGCCCCGGCTGCGGGTCGTCAGGCGGCGATTTGCACCATCTCGAAGTCGGCCTTGGCCACCCCGCACTCCGGGCACGCCCAGTCCTCGGGGATGTCCTCCCAGCGGGTGCCGGCCGCGATGCCGTCTTCCGGCATGCCCACCGCTTCGTCGTACACAAAACCGCACACTACGCATTCCCATTTCTTCATGATCGATCTCCTTGATTGTCTTGGTTGATTAAGCCGTTACTTTTCCGAGGCTCGCGCGATACTGGTTTGCGTGCCGCTCTTCCACCTTGGCCAGGGCGGCGAAGCGCTTGGCCGCCTTGTCCAGGATCGCCCGGAAGCGCTCGGCGTGTTCCCGGGATTCGGCGATCTGTTCGTCGATCTCGGTCACGGCGGCCTGCTGGTCCTCCTGCACCGCCATGTGGCGGAAGGAGGGGTACATCTCGGTGTATTCGTAGGTCTCGCCTTCGACGGCCATCTCCAGGCAGCGGGCCGGCGTCATCTGCTCCCGGGGGTAGAGCAGGTCCAGGTGGCCGAAGGCGTGCTGCACCTCCTGGGCCGCGGTCTCCTCGAATACCCGGGCGCTTTCTTCGTCGCCCTGGGCGCGGCACATCTTGGCGAAGTAGAGGTACTTGATGTGGGCCATGGACTCGCCGGCAAAGGCGGACTCGATGTTTTTGACGGTTACGGATTCGGTCTTCATGCTCATCTCCTTCAGTAGATTGTCTGGGCTGTTCCCTGTGTCGTTCAGCACACGGTTGCCATCATACGGAAGGAGGGTGGATTGATCTAATTGATTGTTACAATAACAATGATAGGAAACGACTATTAGACGGCAGGCCCCGTCCGCTGCGGCTTTACGCCGGCGGCCGGTCGAGCATGGCGACGCAGGGCAGGGGGCAATCCAGCACCGCCTGGCGCAACGCCTCCAGCGCCTGGGGCCGGGGAAAGCTCCGGCGCCAGGCCAAGGCCACCCGGCGCGCGGGCGCGGGCGCGGCGAAGGGACGGACCGCCAGCAGGCGGTTTTCCTGGCCGGAGACGCCCACGGCGGTGCAGGGAAGCACGGTGATCCCGGCGCCGGAGGCCACCATGTGACGGATGGTCTCCAGGGAACTGCCCTCCAGGGTCCGTTGCATGCTGCCGAGGCCGGCGGACCGGTTGAGGGCCGGGCAGGCCTTAAGCACCTGGTCGCGGAAGCAGTGGCCGGAACCGAGCAGCAGCAGGGTCTCGGCCGCCAGGTCGTCCAGGGCCACGGAGTCGCGCTCGCACCAGCCATGGCCTGCCGGCACCACCACCTGGAACGGCTCGTCGTACAGCGGCTTGGTGACCACGCCCGGTTCCTCGAAGGGGAGCGAGATGACGATGGCGTCCAACTCCCCCTGCTTCAGGCGTTCGCTCAGGCGGGCGGTGAAGTTCTCCTCGATCAGCAGGGGCATCCGGGGCGCCCGCTGGTGCAGGATGGGGATCAGGTGGGGCAGCAGGTAGGGGCCGATGGTGTAGATCGCCCCCAGGCGAAGGGGGCCGGCCAGTGGGTCCTTGCCCTGCTGGGCGACGGCCTTGACCGCCGCCGCCTCCTCCAGCACCCGGCTCGCCTGCTCGACGATGCGCTCGCCGACGGGGGTGACGCTCACTTCCTGGGTCCCCCGCTCGAACAGGGTCACGCCCAGTTCCTGCTCCAGCTTGCGGATACCCACGCTCAGGGTTGGCTGGCTGACGAAGCAGGCCTCGGCGGCACGGCCGAAGTGGCGCTCCCGCGCCACCGCAACGATGTAACGCAGTTCGGTGAGGGTCATGGACGGATGATAACGTTGCCGCGCGGCCAACGCAAAGGCGGTCGGCGGGCGCGGCGGCTCAACCGTTAGTGCAGCCCTTCCTTGATGGCTTCGATGATGCGGTTTTCGATCTTGTGCCCCACCTCTTTGGCCTTCTTGTGCGGGTCCTTGGCCAGCAGATAGCTGGGCCGGGTGAAGATGACGGTGATTTGGTCGGGGTGTTTTTTCATGTTGTACACCACCACCTTGAACGGGCATAGCACCGACCAGTCCATGTTGAGGTTGAACACCTCCCGGTTGAACACCAGCGAACAGAAATGCACCGCGGTGGCGTTCTGGAAGCCGATGGTGTTCCACTTGTCCTCGCCCAGGACCGCCTTGTTGTTCTCCAGTCCCTTGGACAGGTTCTCCTCGCCGCTGATCTGGAACTGCTTGGCCTCCAGCCCGGTCTTCACGTGGGCGAGCACGGTGTCGAAATCCCCCTTCACCTGGTATTTCCAGACAGCCGGGTTGTCTGCGGCGCGGGCCGCGGCGTTGGGGCCGGCCCAGGCGACGAACAGGAAACAGAGCAGCAGTGCTGCCCGGGTAAGCGGATTGGCTTTCATGGGATACCCTCCTTGCGCTGTGACGAGACGCCGGAACAGAGCGGGCCGGCGACCTTAGGAGCCCTCGCCGCCGGCATCCGCCGGGGAAGGCAAGGGAAACGGTTTGCGCGCTGCGCCCTATCACCTATAGAAGATGGACGCGGCCTCCGCAAGCCACCGTTGCGAAGGAAACGGGGGGCAGGCGGTCGGCCCCTCAGCGCCCCAGGTAGGGCACCAGGATCGCCGCCGTCCGGTCCGCGCCGTCGGCGGGCACCGGCACGCCGGCGGGCATGGCGACCAACTCCTCCAGCGTCTGCCCCAGCCGGCCCTGGGCCAGGTCGTCGGCCGGGATCTCCCGGCAGCGGCCGTGGGTCCGCAGCCAATCCACCAGCCAGGGCTCCTCCGGCCAGTCCCGGCGGGGCACGTAGAGCACCGGCACGCCGTTGGCCGCCGCCTCGGCGAAGCTGCCGTAACCGGGCTTGGTGATCAAGGCGTCGCAGGAACACAGCAGGTCCACGAAGTGCAGGGAGAGCGCCTCCAGCGGCACCGCGTCGGGGTGGCGCACCTGCCAGGCGTCCTCCACCAGCCAGCGCACCCCGGGCAGACGGGGCCAGTCTTCCAGGGGCAGGCGGGTAGGGATGCCCCCCAAGGCCACCAGCACCAACTTGTCGCCGGGCTCCAGGTCCAGCCTGGCGTCGATTTCGGCCCGACGGTCGGTGCCGCGGCGGGCGACGGTCCCCAGGGGCTCGGCGCGGCGCAGATCCGCCATGGGCATGCCCGGCTGCAGCCGCAGGAAGCAGGCCGCGCTGTTGTAGGCCTCCAGCATCTGCCGGTGGATCTCGGCGGCGCCGGGGTAATCCCGGCAATAATGCAGGTAGATGTCCGCCCAGTTGAGGGAGCACATGGCCGCGGCCGGGATGCCCGCCCACGCGGCCTCCGCCAGGGCGAGATAAGAGACGTTGGCAAACACCAGGTCCGGGGCGAGGCCCGCCAGCCGCTTCGCCCCGCGCTCCACCTTTTGCTCCCAGTCCCGGTGGAAAACGGCATAGGCCCGGGCGCTCTCTTCCACCCGCACGGCCAGGGCGCTTTCCATGCGCATGCCGAAATCGGTGGCCTGGGGAATATGGTCGAAGGGGCCCTCGATGCGGCTCGCCAGCAGCGGGCGCGGCGCCCCGGAGCGCACGGTGAGGCGCAGCCCCGGCACCCGTCGCCGCAACGCGTTCAGCACCGGGGCGGTCTGGGCCAGGTGGCCGAAGCCGTGGAAGGAGATATCCGCCAGCAGGTGGGGGCCGGTCATGGGGCGGCCAGCATCCGGCGCAGCAGGGGCAGGGTGACGGGGCGCTTGGTTTCCAGGGAATAGCGGTCGAGGGCGTCCACCATCCCCAGCAGGGAGGGCAGATCGCGCCGCCAGTGGCGCAACAGATAGCCAGCCACTTCGGGGGCCAGGGCGAAGCCCCGCTGCCGGGCGCGGCCCGCCATGGCATCGGCCTTTTCTCCGTCGCTCAGGGCGTGCACCTGGTACACCAGGCCCCACGCCAGGCGGCTGACCAGGTCCGGGCGCAGGGCCAGTTGCGCGGGCGCGGCGGGCCCGCTCACCAGTAAGGCGCCCCGCCCCTCCCGCATCCGGTTGCAGAGATTGAACAGGGCGATCTGGCCCGCATCGTCCAACCGCTGCACCCCGTCCAGGGCCACCGCGTCGAGGCCGGCCAGCTCCGGGCCGGGACCGCCTTCGGCCCCTTCCGTGCATACGACGCCGTGGCCGCTTGCCGCCGCGGCCGCGACGAAGGCCGTGAGCAGATGGCTCCTGCCGCAGCCCGGCTCGCCCCAGATGTAGACGAAGCGCTCGCGACTGCGCCCGGCCGCCAGGTCCTTGAGCAGATGCAGCAGCTCGGCGTTGCGCCCCGGCACGAAGTTATCCAGGGTCGGGGCGGGGGCGGGGGCGATGTCGAGAACGAGTTGTTTCATGTCGGAGCAGCAGTTTACCGCAGACGCAATTCGGGATGGCGCCATTTAGGTGTCGCGAAATAATAACTTGGACATTTGTCCAAATTATTGTTTCTCGACGCCTTAGTCGCGGTAGGCCGAACTGGCCAGATACTTGCCTCGCAGTTGACGCAGCCCCACCAGCAGGGCGGCGCTGGCCGGCAGGGCGAGCAGAATGCCGAAGAAGCCGAATATCTGGCCGAAGGCCAGCAGGGCGAAGATCACCAGCACCGGGTGCAGGCCGATGCGCTCGCCCACCAGCCAGGGGGTCACCACCATACTCTCCAGCGCCTGCCCGATGCCAAACGCGATCCACACCGGAATCAGGCCGGCCAAGCCCTGGAATTGGAGCAGGCCGGTCAGGGTGGCCAGGATGAGCCCGGTAATCATGCCCAGGTAAGGGACGAACACCAGCAACCCGGCCACCATGCCGATGGGCAGCGCGTAGTCCAGCCCCGCCAGCCACAGCCCGGCCACGTAGTACACCGCCATCAGCAGCATCACGGAGAGCTGGCCGCGCAGGAACTCCCCCAACACCCGGTCGACTTCCCGCGCCAGCCCCGCCGCTTGGGAATGCCAGCGGCGCGGGATCAGATGGTCAGTGTGCGCCACCATGATGTCCCAGTCGCGCAACAGGTAAAACGTCACCACCGGCACCAGCACCAGGTTGGCGACAAACTCCACCACCGCGAGCCCGCCGCTTTTCAGGGAAGGCAGCAGCCATGCCGCCGCCCCTCCCGCGCTTTGCCAGTGGGTCGACAGCAATACCTGCACCGCTCCGGCCCCCGGGGAGAGATCCACCCCGAAGCGGCTCTTGAGCCAGGGCCCCGCCTGGGTGCGCACCCAGTCGAACAAGGCGGGCAGCCGCTGGGCCAGGGAGCCGACCTCCTGATCCAGCAGGGGCACCAGGATCAGGACGAAGCCGGCAAACGCCAGCAGCAGAAACAGCATCACCAGCATCGTTCCCAGGGTGCGCGGGAGCTTGCGCCGCTCCAGCCGGTCCACCAGGGGATCGCACATGTAGGCCAGGATCGCCGCCAGCAGGAAAGGGGTCAGGATGGGGCTGAGCAGATACAGCAGGAGGCCGGCCGCGCCGGCCAGGGCCAGCCCCCAGTAGAACTGCCAGTTGGAGCGTTGTGTCGTCATTGTGGTCCAGCCGCTGCCGGCCGTCGGCGGACGCCGACCTACATCGAAGCGCCGTTTTGGGTAAAATAGCTTCTTTGGCCACTACTTTATCTGCTAGAAAGCGAGAACTCAACTTGAGCCAGCCCGATTCGACCAAAACCTCACTCAGCTACCGCGACGCCGGCGTGGACATCGACGCCGGGGAAGCCCTGGTGCAGAACATCAAGCCCCTGGCCGGGAAGACCATGCGCCCCGAGGTCATGGGCGGGATCGGGGGTTTCGGCGCCCTGTTCGAGCTCTCGAAAAAATACAGGAACCCGGTGCTGGTATCCGGCACCGACGGCGTGGGGACCAAGCTCAAGCTCGCCTTCATGCTGGACCGGCACGACACGGTGGGCATCGACCTGGTGGCCATGAGCGTCAACGACATCCTGGTGCAGGGTGCGGAGCCGCTGTTCTTCCTGGATTATTTCGCCTGCGGCAAGCTTGACGTGGCGACCGCCACCGACGTGGTCAAGGGCATCGCCGCCGGCTGCGAGCAGGCGGGCTGTGCCCTGATCGGCGGAGAGACCGCGGAGATGCCGGGCATGTACCCGGCGGGCGAGTACGACCTGGCCGGCTTCGCCGTGGGCGCGGTGGAAAAAGAGCGGATCATCGACGGCGCCGCCATCCGCGAGGGGGACGCAGTGCTGGGGCTGGCCTCCAGCGGCGCCCACTCCAACGGCTATTCCCTGATCCGCAAGATCGTGGAGACCAGCGGCGCGGACCTGGGCGCGGACTTCCACGGCCGCCCCCTGGGGGAGGTGCTGCTCGCCCCCACCCGCATCTACGTCAAGCCCCTGCTGGCCCTGATGGAACAACTGCCGGTCAAGGGCATGGCCCACATCACCGGCGGCGGCCTGCTGGAGAACATCCCGCGCATCCTCAAGCCGGAACTGGCCGCCGTGCTGGAAAAGGACGCCTGGGAGATGCCGCCCCTGTTCGCCTGGCTGCAGGAACAGGGCGGCGTGGCGCCCCGGGAAATGTACCGCACCTTCAACTGCGGCATCGGCATGGCGCTGGTGGTGGCCGCGGAGCACGAAGCGCGGGCGCTGGAACTGCTGCGGCAGGCGGGCGAGCAGGCGTGGCGCATCGGCGCCATCGTCCGGCGCGGCGACGGTGCGCCCCAGACCGTGGTGCGATGAAGACCGTCGTCGCCCTGATCTCCGGGCGCGGGAGCAATCTCGAGGCGATCCTGGAAGCCGGCCTGCCGGTGCGCATCGCCGCGGTCATCAGCAACAACCCCCAGGCCCCGGGGCTGGCCATCGCCCGGGCCCACGGGGTGCCCACCGCCGCGCTGGATCACCGCCGGTTTCCCGACCGCGAGACCTTCGACCAGGCCCTGGCGGAGCAGATCGACCGCCACCGCCCCGACCTGGTGGTGCTGGCCGGGTTCATGCGCATCCTGACCGACACCTTCGTCAACCGCTACCGGGGCCGCATGATCAACATCCACCCGTCCCTGCTGCCCGCCTACCCCGGTCTCGATACCCACGCCGAAGTGCTGCGGGACGGGGTGAAGATCCACGGCTGCACGGTGCACTTCGTCACCCCCAAGGTGGACCACGGCCCCATCATCGTCCAGGCGGCGGTGCCGGTGCGCTCCGGCGACAGCGAGGCCACCCTGGCGGCAAGGGTGCTGGAGCAGGAACACCGGATACTGCCCCGGGCGATCCGCTGGTTCGCCGAGGGCCGGCTCGCCGTCGGCGAGGACGGAGTGGTAAACCTAATCGGCCAGGGCTTGTCTCAGGGACAGCTGATTTCTCCTTGGGACGACGAAACTTGAGCAAAGGCCGATCCATGCGCGCCGCGCAAACATGGGCCGCCGCGCTCCTGCTGTGGGCAGCGGCGGCGTCGGTCCAGGCCGCGCCCCAGCGGGTCAGCGCCCAGTACCAGTTGCTCAAGGACGGGCAGCCGGTGGCGGTGGTGGACGAGACCTTCACCCGATCCGGCGACCGCTACCGGATCGAAAGCGAGACCAAAGGGGTCGGCATCTTCGCCCTGCTGGTCAAGGGCTCGGTCAGGCTGGTGAGCAGCGGCGAGGTCACCAAGAAGGGGCTCAGACCGCTGCATTTCGAGCACCACCGGGGCGCGGACCCGGCCAGGACGATCTATGCCGATTTCGACTGGCAGACGAACAGCCTCGACCTGCGGCATGATGGCGCGACCGAGACGGTGGCCCTCCAGCCGGGCAGCCAGGACCGGCTGAGCCTCATGTACCAGTTCATGTTTCTGCGGCGCCGGCCGGCGGATCTGGTGTTCTACATGACCAACGGCAAGAAGCTCGACCAATACCGCTACCGCCGGGTTGGGGTGGAAACGCTCACCACCCCGGCCGGCCCGCTCAGGACGCTGCACTATTCCCGGCAACACGAGCCCGACGAAGACGGTACGGAGGTGTGGCTGGCCATGGACAGGCATTACTTTCCGGTACGGGTGCTGATCGAGGAGAAAGACGGCGGCACCCTGGAGCAAACCCTGACCCGCCTGGACATCGAATAGGCGCCGCCGCACCGCGATGGCAACAGCCGGCCGACGTTCGACCTTTCCCCTTCCCGGGGCGATGTTTTGGGCCCTGCTCTTTTCCCTGGCGGTGCACCTGGCGCTGCTGTTCGGCCCCCGGATCCTCGTCCCCGTCAGCCCGCCCGCGCCCCTGCCGCTGGAAGTCCGGCTGCTGCTGCCGCCCAAGGCGCCTCTGAAAGCCCCTCCGCGGGAAGCAAAGCCCCGGCACAAAGCGCCCCGCCACAGGGCGCGCCTGGCGCAAAAACAGGAACCGCGTCCGCCGGCGCCGCCCGCGCCCGCGCAACCCTTGGCGATGAAATCCCCGGTCACGGAACCCTCGGCGCCGCAACCCGCCCCGCCCCCGGCAGCGCCGCCGCAACCCGCGCCCGCGCCACCGCAACCCTCGGCTGCGGCGTCCGAAACGCCACCGGCCCGGGCCGCCGCGCCCGACCAGGCCGACAACCTGCCCACCGAGGCGGAGATCCAATACATCCTGTACAAGGGAACCCAAGGCCTGAAGGTGGGCCGCACCGTGCATATCTGGCGCATTCGGGACGGACGCTACCACGTCACCAGCGTGACCGAGGCCAGCGGCATATTCTCCCTGTTCAAGCCGGGCAGGCTGGTGCAGACCAGTCAGGGCACCATCACCCGGGACGGCCTGGTCCCCGACGCCTTCTGGATCCAGCGCGGCCAGTCCGCGGACACCACCGACTCCGCCCGGTTCGACTGGGAGGACCATTTGCTCACCCTGGGTTCCTACGAGAACGGCCGCACCGTCGCCCTGCCCGAGCACACCCAGGACCTGGTGAGCTTCGTGTACCAGATGGGCTTCGCGGGGCCGCCCAAGGGCACCCTCCACCTCCATATCACCGACGGCAGGAAGCTGGACAGCTACGACTACCGGGTCCTGGGGGAGGAAACCCTGGACACCCCCATGGGCAGCGTCAAGGCCCTGCACTTGAGCAAAGTGCACCCGCCCGGGGAAGACGGCACCGACATCTGGCTGGGGGTGGACTATCATTACCTGCCGGTCAAGGTCCGGCTCACCGACAAGGACGGCGACAGCGCCGAGCAAGTGATCAGCTCGATCCGCTTGAATAATCCGCCAAATCCTTTACACTCGGCCCCTCCCCCACCCTGAACCGCAACCGCGATATGCCGCTTTCCGCCCAGCAACTGGACCACGCCGTCAGCGCCCTCAGGGCCGTGCTGCCGCTGTCGGAGCCGGCCGACGTCGCCCTCGGCCGCTATTTCCGCGAACACCACACACTCGGCGCCAGGGACCGCGCCTTCGTCGCCGAGACCGTGTTCGGCGTGCTGCGCCGCAGGCTGTTCCTGGAGCATCTCGCCGGCTCGTCCACGCCGCGCAAGCTGGCGCTCGCCTATCTGGCAAGGCCGGCGGGGCTGGGGCTGCGCGAACTGGAAGGGTCCGTGACCCAGGAAGAGGTCCGCTGGCTCAAGGAAATCAAGGCGGCCCCCGGCGACCCCTTGCCCCTGTCCGTCAGGACCGATTTCCCGCAATGGCTGCTGGAGAAGCTGCAAACCTTCATGAGCGAGGAGGACATCCTCACTCTGGCCCGCGGCATGCAGCAGCCCGCCCCGCTGGACCTGCGGGTGAACACCCTGCTGGCGAGCCGGGACGAGGTGCTGCAGGCCTTGCGGGACGAGGGCCTGGAGGCGGCGCCCACCCCTTTCTCTCCCCTGGGGATACGCCTGGGGGGAAAACCCGCGCTGCAGAAGCACCCCCTGTTCTTGAGCGGCAAGGTGGAGGTGCAAGACGAGGGCAGCCAGTTGTTGGGCTATCTGGTCGCCCCCGGGCGCCACGACATGGTGGTGGACTTCTGCGCCGGCGCCGGCGGCAAGACCCTGCTGCTGGGGGCGCTGATGCGCTCCCAGGGGCGCATCTACGCCTTCGACGTGGCGGCCAAGCGCCTCAACAACCTGAAACCGCGGCTCAAGCGCTCGGGGCTCAGCAACCTGCACCCCCAGCTCATCAGCAACGAGAACGATCTGAAGGTGAAGCGGCTGCACGGCAAGATCGACCGGGTGCTGGTGGACGCGCCGTGCAGCGGGCTCGGCACCCTGCGCCGCAATCCGGACCTGAAGTGGCGCCAGACGCCGCAATCCGTCGAGGAACTGCGCGCCAAGCAGGCGGCCATATTGGCCAGCGCGGCCAAACTGCTGAAGCCCGGCGGACGCCTGGTATACGCCACCTGCAGCCTGCTGCCGGAGGAAAACCAGGACGTGGTCCAGGCGTTCCTGGCACAGGCCCCCCAGTTCGAACTGCTCGACTGCGCGCAGCTCCTGGCGAGCCAGGGCATCCCCCTGGACACCGGGCGGTATCTGCAGATCTACCCCCACAGCCACGGCACGGACGCGTTTTTCGCGGCCGTGATGGAACGGAAGGCCCCCGCGCCGTGAACACAACCGCTACCCCCCTCAAGGCGGCAGCCACGCTGTGCCTGCTCCTGCTGCTCGCGCGGGGAGGCGGCGCCCACGGCTTCCAATTGCCCGCCCCCGCCACGGGCAGGATCCTGCCCGCCCAGGGGACCGTTCAGGTGGCCTTCACCCCCGGCGACAACGCCACCGGGATGATCGTGGCGGCCATCCGGCAGGCGCGCAGGCAGATCCTGGTGCAGGCCTTCAGCTTTACCAGCAGGGACATCGCCCGGGCGCTCATCGACGCGCGCCGCCGCGGGGTGGAGGTGGACCTGATCGCCGACCGGGAGCAGACGGCGAAGCTCGCCCGCGGCATGGTGCCGAAGCTGGCCGCGGGCGGGGTGGCGACCTGGCTGGACGGGGAGCATGCCAGCGCCCACAACAAGGTGATGGTGATCGATGCCGGCGGCGCCGACCCGGTAGTGATCACCGGCAGCTTCAACTTCACCTACGCCGCGCAGCACAAGAACGCCGAAAACGTGCTGCTGATCCGGGGGGACCCGGCGCTGGCCGACGCCTATCGGGCCAATTGGCAGCGCCACCGGCTCCACTCCGTCCCATACCGCACACCCGGGTAGGGCCGCAGATGAAACCCAACCCCCATATCCACAGCCTCCTTCTGGACCTGCTGTCGGACGTCGGCAACCCGATCCTGCTGTGGCAGTTGCTGGCGCTCGGCCTGTGCCTGGCCGCGGCGTGGGCGCTCGCCTACCTGGTCAACCGGCGTTTGCGCGTCTCGGGGCTGGCCGCCCGGTTCGACATCGGCGGCGTCAGACGCATGGTCTTTCCGCTGACCGCCCTGCTGCTGGTGACCGTCGGCAAGGCCGTGTTCAGGCATTGGCACGTCCCCCATCTGCTCAACATCGCGGTGCCGCTGCTGGTTTCGCTGGCCATCATCCGGCTTGTGGTCTACATGATGCGCTTCATTTTCGCCCCCAGCGGCTGGCTGCAAACCTCGGAACGTCTGCTCGCCGCCCTGGTGTGGATCGGGGTGGCGCTGCACATCACCGGCTTCCTGCCGGACATCGTCAGACTGCTGGACGAGCTGAGCTTCGATATCGGCGTCCAGCGGGTCTCCGTGCTGCTGATCCTGCAAGGCCTGATCTCCATCGCGGTGACCTTCCTGGCCGCGCTGTGGCTGGGGCGCGTGCTGGAGAGCCCCATCATGCACGCGGAAGGGTTGGACATGAACCTGCGGGTGGTACTCGCCAAGTTCATCCGCGCCGCGCTGATCGTACTCGGCATCATGATCGCCCTGCCCGCCGCCGGGATCGACATCACCGTGCTGTCGGTGTTCGGCGGCGCACTGGGCGTGGGGCTGGGATTCGGCCTGCAGAAGATCGCCAGCAACTACGTCAGCGGCTTTATCATCCTGCTGGACAAGTCCATCCACCTGGACGACGTGATCACCGTGGACAGCCGCTACGGTGCGGTATCGCGGCTGACCGCCCGCTACACGGTGCTCAAGGGATTGGACGGCACCGAATCCATCATCCCCAACGACACCCTGATCACCTCCACCGTGATCAACCATTCCTACTCGGACCGCAACGTCCTGGTCAAAATCCCCGTCCAAGTCAGCTACCAGAGCCCCCTGGAGAGCGCCATGGAGATCATGCTGCAGGCCGCCCTGCACCAGCCGCGGGTGCTCAGGGACCCGGCCCCGCGGGTCTACCTGGCGGCATTCGCCGACAACGGCATCAATCTCGAGATGTCGGTCTGGATCAGCGATCCGGAACAGGGGCAGATGTCCCTGCGCTCCGACATCAACCTGGAGATCTGGCGCGAATTCCGGAAACAGGGCATCGAGATCCCCTATCCGCAGCGCGATATCAGAATTTTGGCCGCGCCCGCGGCGCCGCAGCAAGGGAGCTGACGCCGGGCATTGTAATTTAGGCCGATCCATTGTAATGTTCCTTATCAGCCCCACTTCATCTCAAACGCTCCCGCTGCTTGAGTCAAGCCAGACGGGGCGCCCCGTCCGCATCGTTGAGGAACTCGTTTGATGTTGTTGTCCGGTATCATCGATCTGCCCTGGTGGGGCTACGCCGTCGTCGCCCTGGTCCTGACCCACATCACCATCGCCGGCGTCACCATTTTTCTGCACCGCCACCAGGCGCACCGCGCCCTGGACCTGCATCCCATCCCCAGCCATTTCTTCCGCTTTTGGCTGTGGCTCACCACCGGCATGGTGACCAGGGAATGGGCCGCCATCCACCGCAAGCATCACGCCAAGTGCGAAACCCCGGAAGACCCGCACAGCCCGCAGGTGCTCGGCATCAAGAAGGTGCTGGGGGAAGGGGCCGAGCTTTACCGCAAGGCATCCAAGAACGCCGAGACCATGAAAAAATACGGCCACGGCACGCCGGACGACTGGCTCGAGCGCAACCTCTACGCCAAGCACAGCGGTAAGGGCATCGCCCTGATGCTGGCCATCGATCTGGTCCTGTTCGGCCCGGCCGGGCTGACCATCTGGGCGGTACAGATGATCTGGATCCCGCTTTTCGCCGCCGGCATCATCAACGGCGTCGGCCACTACTGGGGCTACCGCAACTTCGCCTGCGAGGACGCCAGCACCAACATCGTGCCGTGGGGCATCGTCATCGGCGGCGAGGAACTGCACAACAACCACCATGCCTATGGCAGCTCCGCCAAGCTGTCCAGCAAATGGTACGAATTCGACATCGGCTGGCTGTACATCCGGATCATGGAGACCCTGGGCCTGGCGAAGGTCAAAAAGGTCGCCCCCAAGGTCCGCTTCAGCGACGGCAAGGCCCTGTGCGACATCGATACCCTGCAGGCGGTGATCACCCACCGCTATGACGTGATGACCCGCTTCGCCCGCTCGGTCGGACGCATCTACAAGGCGGAGTTCCGCAAACTCCGGAGCCGTGCCCCGCTGTCCGGCGACGGCGCCCCTCTCAAGACCGTCAGGGGCTGGCTGCACCTGGATGCAAAGGCGCTGAAAGACCAGGACAGGGCCAAGCTCGACGAGCTGCTCGATATGAGCAAGGTCCTGCAAACCGTGTATACCATGCGCATGGAGCTGGCCGCCCTGTGGGAGCGCTCCAGCGCCTCCAAGGAACAATTACTGAGGCAGTTGGAGGACTGGTGTCACCGCGCCGAGGCGAGCGGCATCGTGGCATTGCAGGAATTCTCCGTGAAGTTGCGCCGCTACGCATAGGCTTCCGCGGCTTTTTTGGGGCAGGGGCATCGCAGGGGCGCGAACCCGGTCCCGCTTGGGATTCATTTCTACAAAACTATAATTCGGGAGCGGGCCTTTGCCCGCAGGGAGCAGACCCGATGATAACGTTGGAGACCGGCACCGATTTCCGCCGTGCCGCCCGTACCGAGGCGGCGCAGGCCTTCGGCCCGTTTCACAAATTTTTCGTCCGCCATACGGCGCCCACCTCTATTGCCCATGACGCACCCGGCACTTGAAGGGAAGAGCTTCCGCTGGCTGCTGGAATCCGCCACCGACCCGATGATCATCGCGGGCGGGGACGGCCGTATCCTGCTGGCCAACGCCGCGGTGGAGCAGCTTTTCGGCTACAGCGGCGACGAACTGCTTGGGCTCCCGGTCGATACCCTCGTTCCCGAGCGCTTCCGCCAGGCGCACCAGGCGCAGCGCACGGAGTATTGCGGGCGCCCGCTGCAGCGCCCCATCGGCCGTGGGCCGACGGTATACGGCGTGCGCAAGGACGGCACGGAGTTCCCCGCCGAAGTGAGCCTGAGCCCGCTTGAGACCGCGGACGGCCTGCTGGTGATGGCCGCCATTCACGACATCAGCGAGCGCAGGCAGGCGGAGGAGCGGCAGGCGCGGCTGGTGAGCGAACTGGAAAGCGCCAACGAGGAGCTGAAGAGCTTCGCCTACGTGGTGTCTCACGATCTCAAGGCCCCGTTGCGCGCCATCGGCTCCCTGGCGGACTGGATCGCCACGGACTACGGCGACAAGTTCGACCAGGCGGGCAAGGAGCTGCTGCAACTGCTGACCAGCAGGGTGCGCCGCATGGACGGCCTGATCGACGGCATCCTGCAGTATTCCAGGGTGGGGCGGGTCAGGGAGACCCGCGTCCCGGTGGACCTGGAGCAACTGGTCCACGACGTGATCGACCTGCTGGCGCCACCGCCTCATGTCCGCATCACGGTCGACACCCCTCTGCCCACGGTGACCGCGGACCGGACGCGGATGCAGCAGGTGTTCCAGAACCTGCTCGGCAACGCCATCCGCTACCTGGACAAGCCCCAGGGGACCATCCGCGTCGGCTGCACCGCGCAGCCGGACGGCTGGCGCTTCAGCATTGCCGACAACGGCCCCGGCATCGAGCCGAGGCAGTTCGAAAAGATCTTCCAGTTGTTTCAAACCCTGGCCCCGCGGGACAAGGTGGAAAGCACCGGCGTCGGCCTGGCCCTGACCAAGAAGGTGGTCGAGCTGTACGGCGGGCACATCTGGGTGGAATCCGCGCCCGGCAAGGGCAGTACCTTCTTCTTTACCCTGCCCCGGGCCTGCGCCCCTACGGGCCCCACAACCAAAGGAAAACAATGCGAATAGCCAACAGGCCCATCCTCCTGGTGGAGGACGACCAGGTGGACGCCATGACCGTAAAACGCGCCCTGAAGGAACTCCACGTCACCAATCCCCTGGTGCACGAAGACAACGGCGAGGCCGCCCTGGCCCGCTTGCGCGATCCGGAAGGCCAGAAGCCGTGCATCATCCTGCTCGACCTCAACATGCCGGTGATGAGCGGTATCGAGCTCCTGCGGGTGGTGAAGGAAGACGAGCAGCTCAAGGGTATCCCGGTGGTGGTGCTCACCACCTCCGCCGAACAGGAGGACAAGGTGAGCAGCTTCAACCTGGGAGTGGCGGGCTACATGGCGAAACCGGTGGACTACCGGCAATTCGTGGAGGTCATGCGCTCCATCAACACCTACTGGACCATCAGCGAGATGCCCCAGTAGGGGCCTGTTTCGAGAACCTGCCACCCCTTCTTCGGACCTTGTCTATGGCAGCACCCCAGATTCGCATTCTTGTCGTCGAGGACGATAAAGTGGACCGGATGGCCTGCCGGCGGGCCCTAATGCAGGCGCCGGAGCAGTTTGTCCTGCTCGAGGCCGAAACCGGCGGGGAGGGCCTGCAGCTCGCCTGGTCGGAACGACCGGACTGCGTCCTGCTGGACCACCACCTGCCGGACATGGACGGCCTGGAGTTCCTGCGGGAGTTGTCCGAGGAGGGAGATAAAATGCCGGTTCCGGTGCTGATGCTGACCGGGGCGGACAACGCGGCGATCGCGGTGGAGGCCATGCGCCGCGGCGCCCGCGACTACCTGGTCAAGGACATTGACCGGCGCTACCTGGAACTGCTGCCGGCGGTGATCCAGCGGGTGTTGCGCGAGCAACGGGCCCTGGCCGAGAGGGCGCAGGCCCAGGAACAACTGCGGCAGGCGGAGGCCAAGTACCGCACCCTGGTGGAGCAGATCCCCGCCATCACCTATATCGCTACGCCGGACCAACCCGGCACCCTGCTCTACGTCAGCCCCCAGGTGAGGGAACTGGGGTTTTCCCCGGAAGAATGGGCGAACGACCCGGAGCTCCGGGTCGGCCAAATCCACCCGGACGACCGGGTGCGGGTCGCCGAGGCGATGTTGCAACGGCAGTTGCAAGGCAGCCCGCTGTGTTGCGAATACCGCATTCTGGCCCGGGATGGGCGCACCTTCTGGTTTCGCGACCAGGCATCGGTGGTGGGCGACGAGGCGGGCCGCCCCCTGTTCCTGCAAGGCATCCTGGTGGACGTAAGCGACAACAAGCGGGTGGAGGAAGAGCTCAAGGCGCACCGCTACCGCCTGGAGGAACTGGTGGCCCGGCGCACCGCCGCCCTCACCCGGGCCAACACGCAGTTGCGCCAGGACATCGTCGAGCGCCAGCGCATGGAGCAGGTGCTGTTCCAGGAGAAGGAGCGCGCCCAGGTCACCCTGGAGGCCATCGGCGACGGGGTCATCACCACCGATGCCGAGGGCCGGGTCGAATATCTCAACCCGGTGGCCGAACAGATTACCGGCTGGCGCTGCGCCGAGGCCCGGGGCCAGCCCCTGGGGGAGGTCTTCCCCATCGTTCACGAAGAGACCCGGGAAGCGGCGGAAAACCCGGCCGCCCGCTGCCTGCGAGAGGGTCAGGGTAAGGGGCCGGCGCGGCACAACATCCTGCCGCGCCGCGACGGCACGGAGTTCGCGGTGACCGACTGCGCCTCTCCCATTCACGACCGGGACGGAAAGGTGACCGGCACCGTGGTGGTGTTCCACGACGTCACTCAGCAGCACCGGCTGACCCAGCAGTTGTCCTATCAGGCCACCCACGACGCCCTCACCGGCCTGGTCAACCGCCACGAATTCGAGCGGCGTTTGGGGCGGGTTCTGGATTCCGCGCGCACGGGCAATTCCGATCACGCCCTGTGTTTCCTGGACCTGGATCGCTTCAAGGTGGTCAACGACACCGGCGGGCATGCGGCGGGGGACGAACTGTTGCGCCAGATCAGCGCCCTGCTGCAGGAAAAGGTACGCCAGCGGGATACCCTGGCGCGCCTTGGAGGGGACGAGTTCTGCGCCCTGCTGGAGCGCTGTTCGCTGGAGCAGGCCTGGCGCATCGCCGAAGACCTGTTGCAGGCGATCCAGTCCTTCCGCTTCTCATGGGACGGGCACACCTTCAGTGTCGGCGCCAGCATCGGCATCGTCGCGGTGGACGGGAGCGCCGAAGGTCTCTCGGACATCCTGAGCGCCGCCGACGCCGCCTGCTACGCCGCCAAGAAATGCGGCCGCAACCGCATCCATGTGTATCAGGAGGACGACGGCGAAATCGCCCGCCGCCGCAGCGAAGGCCAGTGGGTGTCCCGCCTGACCCGCGCCATCGAGAACGACGCCCTGCGGCTCTACTGCCAACCCGTCACCGCGCTCGCCGCCGGCGGCAAGGGACACGGCTACTACGAAGTCCTGGTGCGCCTGCTGGCCCAGGACGGCGGGCTGGTGGCTCCGGCCGATTTCCTGCCGGCGGCCGAGCGCTATAACCTGATGCCGGCCATCGACCGCTGGGTGGTGCGCCACGTCATTTCCTGGCTCGGCCAGAGGCGTTCGGAGGGGGGCGCGGACGGCCCGGCCTACTTCATCAACCTCTCCGCCGCATCGCTGGCGGACCAGACCATGCCTGACCACATCGGCGCCCTGCTGCGGGAACACCGGGTCCATGCCGGCGCGCTGGGTTTCGAAGTCACCGAAAACACGGCCATGGCCAACCTCCCCCAGGCGGCCCGTTTCATCCGGGAACTCAAACAACTGGGCTGCTGGTCCGCCCTGGACAACTTCGGCGGGGCCTTTTCTACCATCCCCAACCTGAAAAGCCTGCCGGTGGATTTCATCAAGATCAGCGGCACCTTCGTCCGGGACATGCTGGCCGACGCCGTATCCCATGCAGTGGTAGAGGCCATCAACCAGGTGGCCCACGTGATGGTGATCCAGACCGTGGCCGAGTGCGCGGAAAGCGCGGCGATCGTGGAACGCTTGCGGGAGTTGGGCGTGGATCACGCCCAGGGCTACGCCCTGTCCCGCCCCCGTCCGCTGGACGAGCCGGTCGGTTAGTACGAAAAAAACCCGCCGCAGCGGGTTTTAACTACTGCTTGCCTCGCTCGCTACTTGAGCTTGATTTCCTTGTATATCACGTGCTTGCGGGCGACGGGATCATATTTCCTGATCTCCATCTTTTCCGGCATGGTGCGTTTGTTCTTGGTGGTGGTATAGAAATGGCCCGTGCCCGCAGTGGACTCCAGCTTGATCTTGTCGCGCATTTTTCAGCTCCTGATGTGTTGGGTTCCGCCTCCGCCCCGGCGATGCAGCCAGGCCGGCGCTGCCGCGCATGGCAACTGTTCGGTTATACCGTCTCTCCGCGGGCGCGCATCTCGGCCAGCACCTCGTCGATGCCTTTCTTGTCGATGGTGCGCAAACCGGCACTGCTGACGCGCATGCTCACCCAGCGGTTTTCGCTATCCACCCAGAACCTGCGCTGTTGCAAATTGGGCAGAAACCGGCGTTTGGTCTTGTTATTGGCGTGGGAAACATTATTCCCCGTCATCGGCGCCTTGCCGGTAACCTGACATACTCGGGCCATGATGATGACTCCCCAAAGAAAAAACGAACATTATATTTTCTTCTGGAAAAACTCTCAAGGGCTATGGACCGGGAAATTGACCTGGGCACCTCTTTTTCAGTCGCCGCGCCCTCACAGCAGCCCGCGCTCGGCGAACGACAGCGAGGCGCCCCCCGCCACGATGAAGTGGTCCAGCACCCGCACCTCCACCAGGGCCAGCGCCTGCTTCAGCGCGAGGGTCAGCGCCTGGTCCGCCTGGCTCGGCTCGGCCACCCCGGAAGGATGGTTGTGGGCGAAGATCACGGCGGCGGCATTGTGATGCAGGGCGCGCTTAACGACTTCCCTCGGGTACACCGATGTCTGGGTCAGGGAACCGCGGAACAGCTCCTCCACCGCGATCACCCGGTTCTGCGCGTCCAGAAAAACCCCGGCGAACACCTCCTGTTCCTTTCCCGCCAAGGCCAGGCGCAGATAGTCCCGCACCGATTGGGGCGAGGTCAGTGCGTCCCTATGCCGCATTTGCTCCTGCAAGGCGCGCCGGGCCATTTCCAGAACCGCCTGCAACTGCGCGTACTTGGCCGCGCCCATGCCGGGCGACTGGCAGAAGTCGCTCTGGCCGGCGGCGAACAGGCAGGTCAGGCTGCCGAACCGCCCCAGCAGTTCCCGGGCCACATCCACCGCGCTCTTGCCGACCACCCCGGTGCGCAGGAAGATCGCCAGCAATTCGGCATCGGACAGCGCCGCCGCCCCCCTGGCGAGCAGCTTCTCGCGGGGACGTTCGTCCTCCGGCCAATCGGTAATCGCCATTCCCGGACCCTTCGCGTAAAATGACAATAGGTATTAAAGCGCAAACAGAAAGACTGTGCAAAGCGATCTGGGCCGTTGCGCCCCACGTGGCCTTTCCTGCCCGGTAACCTGATGAGACGACACAGAACATGGACGGCCTAGCCGACAAGCGCCTGCTGCTGGGCATCACCGGCGGGATCGCCGCGTACAAGGCGGCGGAGCTCGCGCGCCTGCTGGCGAAGCGCGGCGCCCAGGTAAGGGTGGTGATGACCCAGGCCGCCTGCCGCTTCATCGCCCCGGCCACCCTGCAGGCCTTGAGCGGCAAGCCGGTCCTGACCGACCTGTGGGACGAGCGCGCCGATGGCGGCATGGCCCATATCGAACTCACCCGCGAAGCGGACGCGGTGCTGATCGCCCCCGCCAGCGCCGATTTCATTTCCAAGCTGGCAACCGGCGCCGCGGACGACCTGCTGTCGGCGCTGTGCCTGGCCCGCGCCTGTCCCCTCCTGATCGCGCCGGCGATGAACCGGCAGATGTGGCACAACCCCGCCACCCAGCGCAACGCCGCGCTACTGGTCCAGGACGGCATTATCCTGCTGGGCCCCGCCAGCGGCGAGCAGGCCTGCGGGGAGGAGGGCATGGGGCGCATGCTGGAGGCGGAGGCCCTGGCGGACGAACTGGAGGGCTTCTTTCAACCCAAGCCGTTGAGCGGCGCGCGGGTGCTGGTCACCGCAGGCCCCACCTTCGAGGCCATCGACCCGGTGCGCGGCATCACCAACCCGAGTTCCGGGAAGATGGGTTACGCCGTGGCCCGGGCCGCGTGGGAGGCCGGCGCCGAGGTCACCCTGGTGAGCGGACCGACCTGCCTTGCCCCGCCCCCCCACGCCCGCCTGATCCGGGTAACCGGCGCCCGGGAGATGCTGGAGGCGGTCAACGGCGCCCTGGACGGCGCGGACATCTTCATCGGGGTGGCGGCGGTGGCCGACTACCACCCGCTCCATCCCAATGAGCAAAAGATCAAGAAGGGCGAGGGGACCCTGACCCTGGAGCTCGCCCCCAATCCGGACATCCTCGCCGCGGTGGCGGGCCGCCCGAACCCGCCCTTTTGCGTGGGATTCGCCGCGGAAAGCGAGAATCTGTACCAGTTCGCCGAGCTCAAGCGGCAGCGCAAGAAACTGCCGCTGCTGGCCGCCAACCGGGTGCAGGACGCGCTGGGCGGGAACGAGAGCGAACTGGTCCTGTTCGACGATGCGGGCGCGCACCCCCTGCCGCGGGCGGCGAAGATCGTGCTGGCGCGGCAACTGATCCGGCACTTGGCCGGACTGTACCGCCCCGATCCGGCTGCGGGCCGCGGCACACCCGATTGAGGCAACGAGAGGAAAAGGGCAATGACGAAAGTGGACATCAAGATTCTGGACGACCGGCTCAAGGGCCACCTGCCCGGTTACGCAACCCCGGGCGCGGCCGGCATGGACCTGCGCGCCTGCATTGAGCACGTGCTCACCTTGCACCCCGGCGACACCGAACTCATCCCCACCGGGATCGCCATCCACCTGGACACGGCCTCCTTGGCGGCCCTGGTATTGCCGCGCTCGGGCCTCGGGCACAAGCACGGTATCGTGCTGGGCAACCTGGTGGGGCTGATCGACTCCGACTACCAGGGGCAGATCTTCGTCTCCTGCTGGAACCGCAGCAAGACGCCGTTCATCCTCAACCCCCTGGAGCGTATCGCGCAACTGGTGGTGGTGCCGGTGGTGAGGGTCGAATTCAACGTGGTAGAGGATTTCACCGCCAGCACGCGCGGCGCGGGCGGATTCGGCAGCACAGGCAAGCACTGACTGTCGGCAAAACTTACACTTCGTACCGCGCGCCCCTGTTCTTCCCGGTATTGCAATTATAAAACAGCATATTGCCTCGTTCGGCCCAAAATATGCTTGGGATTGGCAATAGCCCCGCCAATCGGGCTGATTGTGCCGCCAAAAGCCGCTGCAGGTGCAATTCATGCGCAGGATTAATGAGATAGCAACACACTTGCGGACAAAGATATGTTAATTTCTTTTTATAAAACGATATAATGGGTCGTCAAGGACCCGGCTAGCGCCAAGGAGGGGGTCAGATGCTTCTCATTACCGGTTCAGGGCGCGCCTGGATGGCCGCTAACAAATAAAATATCCCGGAACTTCTGGACAGCATCATACCGAGCAAAATGAAACTGTCGCTCGCGCGCTTATGTTTTGTTGCCTTCCTCACGCTGGAACTGGCGCTCAGCCTGACCATCTTTTTCCTGTACCAGTCGGAGAAGGACCTGGCAAGCCAGCCTTATCCCGCCGGGGGAGAGCAGACCAAGCGCGTGCTCGCCGGCGAAATCGTGGGACTAACCGGCAGGATGCGCGCCGTAGCGGAACTGATCGCGAAACACCCCCAAACCATCGCCAGCCTGGCGAGCGGCTCCGAGCAGGAGCGCCTGGCCCAGTTGTCCAACATCGAGGCGCTGTACCCGGACGTCGCCATCCGCCTGCTGCCGGCCGACACCGGTGCGGCGGCCGGCCTGTATGCGGCACCCCTGTCAGCGGTGCATGCGCAGCTGCCGCCGAACGGGAACGGGGGCGTTGCGGCAAAAGATGCGCATGGCACGTCTGAGGGCGTACTGACCATCGTGCAACCGGTGACCGACCCCCGGACCAAGACATTGCTGGGCTTCGTGGTGGTCGACAAGGGGCTGAGCGAGTTGCGGACACTGTTCGGCAGGCTGGTCGGGAGGGGCAATTACGTCGAACTGCAGCAGTTCAACGTCAACGGCCCCTACGACGTGCTGCTGCATCGCGGTGACGCGTCCCTCAAGACCAACTCCCTCAAGGAACTGTTCGATCTGCCCGGGACCACTTGGCGGCTTGTGGTCTGGCCCCGGCCCAGTTGGGTGCAGCAGGCGGGCGACCCCTACCAGATACACGTGGGCGCATGGCTGTTCGCCACCGTCTGGCTGATTGTTGCCATGGGTGGACTACACTTCGCCTTGCGCAAGACACTGCTGAGCGACGTGGACAGCGTGCTCGCGTTCTTCTCCGACATTCGCCATTTCCGCTTGCGCAAGTCTTACCCCATCCGGCTCAAGGACCTCCAGGAAAGTTTCGAGCTCATGTACGGGCTGGGCAAACTCATGGTGGGCAAGCAGAAACAAGTGGCGGACTACGCCAGCATCGACCACCTGTCCCAGGTCAACAACCGTCGCAGCTTTGAAGCCAAACAGCGGGAGCTCTACAAGACCCTGGCGGACGGCTGGGTGCACAGCCTGTTGATCCTGGATATCGACAACTTCAAACAGGTGAACGACACCTACGGACACGACGCGGGGGATACCCTGATCGTCCAGTTCGGCAAGGTGCTCAAGGAAAATCTCCGTGCCAGCGACTTTGTCGCCCGCCTCGGCGGCGACGAGTTCTGCGTGATCTTCCCCAACACGCCCCTCAAGAAAGCGGGTGAATTGGCCGCCCGGCTGCGGCAAAGCATGCCCGCGGAAGTGCCGCTCGCCCCGGGAGTCCTGCACAAGCTGAGCTGGAGCGGCGGCTTGAGCGAATACAAGCGCGAAGATGCCAGCGAGAACATGGCACTGTCCCGTGCGGATGGCGCACTGCTCGAGGCAAAGCGGGCGGGGCGCAACCAGACCAGGGTGGCCGCCTAACCCGGATATCTCACCGGACCGGCCCGGCGGGATGTCTGGCTAACGGGGTCATGATTGCGCCACCCCGGCTTGCCGCCGACGGCCGCGTCCATAGGGCACGGCTTCTATTCCTCAATACGCAAAACCGCCGCGCCCACCGATATGGCGTTAGAATGGCCGGGGGCCTCTCGGGCTCCTAATTCACGACACCGTGCAACATTATTAGGCGTCGAGAAACAATAACTTGGACATTTGTTGCGGATTCGCCGCAACAAATGTCCAAGTTATTATTTCTCTACGCCTTAACGCAAGGAGGGGTCCCCATGCCGAGAACTCGCCTCATTTCCGGTGTATTTGCCGTATCCGTTTTGCTTCTGGCCCCGGCGGCCGGCGCCTTTGATTTGGGCGGGTTGATCCACAACGAGCAACTCGGCAATCTCGGCAAAGCCATTCCGAAGAACTCGCAGACCTCGGACAACGCGCCCGCATCCGGCGCCGGTTTGGCCAGCTTCAGCAACAAGGAACAGATCGGCAGCCTGAAACAGGCGCTCACGCAAGGCGCTGAAACCGCGGTATCGAATTTGGCGAAGGAAAACGGCTACCTCGGAAATGACAAGGTGCGCATTCCATTGCCGGAAAACTTGCAAAAAGTAGCCAGCCTGCTGCGTACGGTGGGCATGGGGAAATACGCCGACGACTTGGAAGTCTCGATGAATCGGGCCGCGGAAGCGGCTGTTCCCGAAGCGAAAACCCTGCTGGTCGGGGCGGTAAAGGGCATGAGCGTGAGCGATGCCAAGGGCATCCTCAGGGGCAGCGACGATGCCGCCACGCAATACTTCCGCAGGAAAACCGAAACCGCGCTGGCCGGAAAATTCAAGCCGATCGTAGCGAAGTCGATGCGGAAGGTGAAACTCGCGGAGACGTACGACCAGTTTGCCGCAAAAGGCGCGAAGTTAGGCCTGGTGGATGAACGCGATGCCAAGATGGATGACTACATCACACGCAAGGCATTGGACGGTTTATTCCTGATGATGGCGGAACAGGAAAAGGCGATACGCGCGAATCCATTGGAAGCAACGGGAACTCTGGCGAGGAAAGTCTTTTCGGCCATCAAATACTAACCGACCAAACCACCGCTGTCGTGAAAAACCGGAAGCACGCAAACGCCGAAGCGCTGTTTTTCAAGGGAAATCGCCATATGCAAGCGGGCGACGTTGCCCGCGCCGAAGCGTGCTTCCGCGAAGCGGTGCGAATTGCGCCGGATTTTGCGGAGGGTTACGCCAACCTGGGCTTTCTTTTGGACAGGCGAGGCGTAACAGATGGCGCGGAAAGCTGTTATCGGCGTTCCATCGAACTTAACCCGGCCTATTCGGAAACCCACCTCAACCTGGGAGCGCTCCTTGCGAAAGAGAAGCGATTCACCGAGGCCGAGGCGGCCTATAGACGGGCAATCGCGCTCAGTCCACGCGCTCCCGCAGGCTGGTCCAATCTGGGGGTGCTCTATGCCTGCATGAAACGTGAAGAGGACGCGGAGCAGTGTTACCGCACGGCCATGGCCCTGGATGAGTCCTACGCAAATGCACGATTCAACCTGAGCTACCTGCTGTTGCGCCAGGGCAGGTTCGAGGAAGGCTGGTACTGTCTTGAGGCGCGCGACTGGTACGCGGCACTGTCCGCCCATCTTGCCTGTCCTCGCTGGCAGGGGGAATCGCTTGCCGGCAAGTCGATAGTGATCGGCTACGAAGCCGGCCACGGCGATATGATTCAATTCTGCCGATACGCGGCGGTGTTGAAGGCGCAGGGTGCCGCGTCGATCACCATGATTTGCCACCCCTCCTTGAAGGCCTTGTTCGCGGCACTGGAAGGGGTGGACACCATCATTTCCTTCGACGAGCAGATTCCGGCATCGGGCTGGGATTTCTGGACCCCCCTCTTTAGCATCCCGTACCATTGCAAAACGCGCCTCGACTCCATTCCGGGGGAAGTCCCCTATCTGCAGGCTCCGTCAAGCCGAATCGCGAAGTGGGCGTCGCTTCTGCCGGGGAACGGTCTCCGCGTCGGCTTGGTGTGGAAGGGAAACCCGCTATTCGAAAATGATGCCGACCGCTCTCTTCCGTCGCTTGATGTGTTGGCACCTTTGGGGGCTATAGCCGGCGTGAATCTTATCAGCCTGCAGAAAGGCGCCGGTGAAGCCGAGGCAGCGCAGCCACCCGGAGGGATGCATCTCATCGACCTTGGATCCCGGTTAGAGGATTTCGCCGATACGGCCGCCGTCGTGACGAGCCTCGATCTGGTAGTTTGCGTCGACACGGCCATAGCCCACCTGACCGGTGCCCTCGGGAAGCCGTGCTGGGTATTGTTGCCCGCCTACAAAGCAGACTGGCGCTGGCTGACAGATCGCACGGATTCGCCATGGTACCCCGGAATCATGCGGCTCTTTCGCCAATCCACAATGGGAGACTGGGCCGCCGTCGTAGCCGAGGTGGCTACCGCCCTTGAGCATTTGGCGTTGGAGGCGGCCTAATCCTTGGAATGGAACGGCCATTCCGCGCACTCCAACCCGGTCAGCCTTAGGTTCGGTTTCCGTGCCGCAACACCACCACCTCCGGCTTGGGAAAGCCGTTGAACTCGCTGGCGTAGGCCGTGGAGTAGGCGCCGATGTTTGGGATATAGATGTAGTCCCCCTCTTGCAGGTCTTCCGGCAGCATCTCGTCGCGCATCATGACGTCCATGGAGTCGCAGGTGGGACCGGCCACGGTGCAGGGGATCTCGGTCCCCGCTCGGTCGGTGTAGACCTCGTACTGCATGCCTTCCACCGTCTCCATGAGGCCATGAAACACGCCGGCGTCCAGGTAGATCCAGCGGGTGCCGTGGCGGGTCGCGGTGCCCACCACCCGGCTTACCATGTAGGCGGAATCGCTCACCAGGAAGCGGCCCGGCTCGGCCATGACGCGGATGGTGTCTGGAATATCCTCCAGGGCCGCCTGGACCGACTCGCCGATTTTCTCGATGGAGGGAATGGGCTTGATGTGGCGCACCGGGTAGCCGCCGCCGATGTTCAGCAGCCGCGGCTCCAGGCCGTTTTCCCGCATCATGTCGAACACCCGCTCGGCGTTGTCGATGCCAATGGCCCAGTTCTCCAGATTGCGGCACTGGGAGCCCACATGGAACGTGACCCCGGCCAGGTCCGCCCTGAGCCGCACCGCCTCTTCAACGATCTCCCGCGCCTCGGGGAAGGCGGCGCCAAACTTGCCGGACAGCGGCCAGTCGCTGCCGATGTTCTGGGTCTCGATGCGCAGGTAGAGCTTGGCGTCGGGCTTGATGCCATGAATCTTGCGCAACTCGTCGATACTGTCCAGCACGTACCACTCCACCCCTTTGCCGGCGGCGTAGCGCAGGTACTCGCTGGACTTGATGGGGTTGCTGTAGTAGACCTCCCGGGCCGGCACGCCGAGGGCCAGCAACAGGTCCAGCTCGGCGATGGAGGCGATCTCGAAACCGACCCCTTCCTGAAGCATGATCTCGAGCACTTCGGGGTGGGGATTGGCCTTGACCGCGTAATGGGGGTGCACCCGCGGCATGGCGGCCTTGAAGCGGCGCGCCTTGATCCGCGCCAACTCGGGATCGATCAGCAGGAACGGGGTCTTGTGCCCCTGCTTGACGGCTTCGCGCACCACGGCGAAGTCCAGGCTGGTTTCGGGATGGGTGTCGTAAATGTCGGCGATGCTGTTGGGCATGGCGGTCTCCTGCGGGGAACCGAGGTTATCGGGATGGGCGTGCGCTGAACACGGCGCCGGTGGAAATGCCCCTCATCATTTTCTCTCGCCTCAGGTGACGCAGTCGACGAAATACGCGGTCTTGCCGTCGATCTCCTCGCGCACCAGGCCGTGGATGTCGGTCTCGAATCCGGGGAAGCGCTCGTTGAACGCCCGCGCGAACTGAAGGTAGCGCACGATGGTGCTGTTGAAACGCTCCCCGGGGATGAGCAAGGGAATGCCGGGGGGGTAAGGGGTGAGCAGCGCGCTGGTGATGCGCCCCTCCAATTGATCGATCTCCACCCGCTCGATCTCGCGGTGGGCCATTTTGGCGAACGCGTCCGCGGGCTTCATGGCCGGCGCCATCTCGGACAGGTACATCTCGGTGGTAAGCCGCGCCACGTCGCTCGCCCGGTAGATGCTGTGGATCTGGTCGCACAGGTCCTTAAGGCCGATCTTCTCGTAGCGGGGGTGCTTTTCGACGAATTCCGTCAATACGCGCCACAGGGGGTGATTGCCGTCGTAGTCGGCCTTGAACTGCTGCAGCGCGGTCAGCATGGTGTTCCAACGGCCCTTGGTGATGCCGATGGTGAACATGATGAAGAAGGAATAGAGCCCGGCCTTTTCCACGATCACCCCGTGTTCGGCCAGGTACTTGGTGACGATGGCCGCGGGTATGCCGTGCTCCGCGAACTCCCCCGAGACGTCCAGGCCGGGGGTGATCACCGTGGCCTTGATCGGGTCGAGCATGTTGAATCCGGTGGCGAGACCGCCGAAGCCGTGCCAGCGCTCGCCGGAGCGCAGGACCCAGTCCTCGCGCTCGCCGATGCCCTCTTCCGCCAGTTCCTCCGGGCCCCACACCCTGAACCACCAGGATTCGCCGAACTCCTCGTCCACCTTGCGCATGGCGCGGCGGAAGTCCAGGGCCTCCAGGATGGATTCCTCCACCAGGGCGGTGCCGCCGGGCGGCTCCATCATGGCCGCCGCCACGTCGCAGGAGGCGACGATGGCGTACTGGGGCGAGGTGGAGGTATGCAGCAGGTAGGCCTCGTTGAAGCGGTGGTGGTCCAGCTTGCGGGTCTCGGAGTCCTGCACCAGTATCTGGGAGGCCTGGGACAGGCCCGCCAGCAGTTTGTGGGTGGACTGGGTGGAGAACACCAGCGCATCCTTGGACCGGGGCCGGTCCTTGCCGATGGCGTGCATGCTCTTGTAGAAGTCGTGGAAGGTGGCATGGGGCAACCATGCCTCGTCGAAGTGCAGGGTGTCGATGTAGCTGCCCAGCAGATCCTTGATGGTGTCCACGTTGTAGAGGATGCCGTCGTAGGTGCTCTGGGTGATGGTCAGGATGCGGGGCTTCGACTTGACGTGCCGGGCGAACGGGTGCGCCTCGATCTTGCGCTGGATGTTCTCCGGCCGGAATTCGTCCAGGGGAATCGGCCCGATGATGCCGTAGTGATTGCGCGTGGGCGTCAGGAACACCGGGATCGCGCCGGTCAGAATAATGGCGTGCAATATCGACTTGTGGCAGTTGCGGTCGACGATCACCACATCGTCCGGGGCCACGGTGGCATGCCACACCATCTTGTTGGAGGCCGAGGTGCCGTTGGTGACGAAGAACAGGTGGTCGCACGAGAAGATGCGCGCCGCATTGTGCTCGGAAGCGGCCACCGGCCCCGAGTGGTCGAGCAGTTGCCCCAGTTCCTCCACCGCGTTGCACACGTCGGCGCGCAGCAGATTCTCCCCGAAGAACTGGTGGAACATCTGCCCGATCGGGCTCTTCAGGAAGGCGACGCCGCCGGAATGCCCCGGGCAATGCCAGGAATAGGAGCCGTCCGCCGCGTAGTGGGTCAGGGCCCGGAAGAAGGGCGGCACGATGGAGTCGAGGTAGGCCCGGGCCTCGCGGGCGATGTAACGCGCCAGGAATTCCGGCGTATCCTCCAGCATGTGGATGAAGCCGTTGAGCTGGCGCAGGATGTCGTTCGGGATATGGCGCGAGGTGCGCGTTTCGCCGTGTAGAAAGATGGGGATCTCGGCGTTGCGGAAACGGATTTCCTCGACGAAGGTGCGCAGCCGGGCCAGGGCGTCCCGCGCCTGCTCCGGCGAGCCCGACAGTTCCTCGTCGTCGATCGAGAGAATGAAGGCGGAGGCGCGCGACTGCTGCTGGGCGAAGGACGAGAGGTCGCCGTAACTGGTGACCCCCAGCACCTCTATGCCCTCGCCCTCGATGGCCTTGGCCAGGACGCGGACATTGATGCCGCTCGCGTTCTCGGAACGGAAGTCTTCGTCGATGATGATGACGGGAAAACGGAATCGCATGACCCCTCCTTCGTGCCGGTGTTAAAGAAGCGGGCTAACCGGCGGTCAGATCTTGGGCAGCGTCACGCCGTGCTGCCCCTGGTATTTGCCGCCGCGATCCTTGTAGGAGGTCTCGCACACCTCGTCGGACTCGAAAAACAGCACCTGCGCCACGCCCTCGTTGGCGTAGATCTTGGCCGGCAGCGGCGTGGTGTTGGAGAATTCGAGGGTGACGTAACCTTCCCACTCCGGCTCGAACGGCGTCACGTTGACGATGATGCCGCAGCGGGCGTAAGTGGACTTGCCCAGGCAAATGGTCAGGACATTGCGCGGGATGCGGAAATACTCCACCGTGCGCGCCAGGGCGAAGGAATTCGGAGGGATGATGCACACGTCCCCTTGGACGTCGACGAAGGAGTTGGGGTCGAAGTTCTTGGGATCGACGATGGTGCTGTTGAGGTTGGTGAACAGCTTGAACTCGTCCGAACAGCGGATATCGTAGCCGTAGCTGGAGGTCCCGTAGGAGACCACGCGCCGCCCGTTCACCTCCTTGATCTGATTCGCCTCGAACGGCTCGATCATGCCGTAGTCCCCGGCCATGCGGCGAATCCACTTGTCTGATTTGATGCTCATAGCGCCAGATTGGGTAATGTGCGTGACGGGTGACGGGGAATGGGCGATGAGACCGCAATTCCCATCACCCGTTCCTCCTTACCGTTTTTTAAGTATTCTGAATCACGATGCTGGGGAACTTGGCGCTGTGATCCACCGCCTGCTCGCCGATCTTCACCGCCACGCGGCGTGCGATCTGGCGGTAGATCTGGCTGATGCGGCCCTCGGGATCGGCGGCCACGGTGGGCTTGCCGGTATCGGCCTGCTCGCGGATGTGGATATCCAGCGGCAGCGCGCCCAGGAACTCCACCTCGTAGTCCGCACACATCTTCTCGCCGCCGCCCTCGCCGAAGATGCGCTCCTCGTGGCCGCACTTGGAGCAGATGTGCATGCTCATGTTCTCCACGATGCCGACGATCGGAATGCCCACCTTCTCGAACATCTTGAGTCCCTTGCGCGCGTCGATCAGGGCGATGTCCTGGGGCGTGGTGACGATCACCGCGCCGGTCACCGGCACCCGTTGCGCCAGCGTCAGTTGGATGTCCCCGGTACCCGGCGGCAGGTCCACCACCAGGTAGTCCAGGTCGCGCCAGCGGGTATCGTTGAGCAACTGCTCCAGGGCCTGGGTGACCATCGGGCCGCGCCACACCATGGGGGTCTCCACGTCGATCAGGAAACCGATGGACATGGCCTGCAAGCCGTGCCCTTCCATCGGCTCCAGGCTCTTGCCGTCGCTGGACTCGGGACGCCCCTTGATGCCCAGCATGGTGGGCTGCGAGGGGCCGTAGATGTCGGCGTCCAGCACCCCCACCTTGGCGCCCTCGGCGGCCAGGGCCAGCGCCAGGTTGACCGCGGTGGTGGACTTGCCCACGCCCCCCTTGCCGGAGGCGACGGCGATAATGTTTTTCACCCCGGGGATCAGCTTGACCCCGCGCTGCACGGCGTGGGACACGACCTTGAATGTAACGTTGACGTTTACCTCGCCGACGCCGGGAATGGTTTTCAGCTTGTCCGTCACCAGCTTTTTGATCTGGTCGAGGACGCCTTTGGCTGGATACGACAATACGATGTCGAGGGAGACACTGGCGCCATCGATCTTGATATTTCTGGCCGCTTTACCCGTGACAAAATCCTTGCGCGTGTCGGGGTCGATGACCTCCTTCAGCGCGGTTTGCACTTGCAGTTCAGAAATTGCCATGTCCAGACTCCTTACGCAGTAGTAACTTTAGAAAGTGTGCAAGTTTAAACAATATTGAAGCTGGCGCATACTGTATTGTTAGCGCCGGAAAGACCAGTCTTAACCCCTTGCCGGAGAGGGGAAATGGGGCACCGGCGGCGCCCCGTCCGGTGGCGGTTAATGCATTGCGCCGCCGCAAAGGCTAAAATGGGGGTTTCCATCCGCAAGCAGACCGCCACCGATGACGCGCAAGATCCTCGTTACCTCCGCCCTGCCCTACGCCAACGGCAGCATTCACCTGGGACACCTGGTGGAATACGTCCAGACCGATATCTGGGTGCGATTCCAGAAAATGCAAGGCCACGAATGCTGGTACGTGTGCGCCGACGACACCCACGGCACGCCCATCATGCTTCGCGCGGAGAAGGAGGGCATCACGCCGGAGGCGCTGATCGAGCGGGTACACGGCGAGCACTTGCGGGATTTCACCGGATTCCACGTCGGATTCGACAATTACTATTCCACCAATTCCGACGAAAACCGCCAGTTGTCCCAGGGCATCTACCGCAGGCTGCGGAATGCGGGCCTGATCGAGGCGCGCACCATCGAGCAGTTCTACGACCCGCAGAAGGACATGTTCCTGCCGGACCGCTTCATCAAGGGGGAATGCCCCAAGTGCCATGCCAAGGACCAGTACGGCGATTCCTGCGAGGCCTGCGGTGCCAGCTACGCCCCCACCGATCTGATCGAGCCCTACTCCGCGGTATCCGGCGCCAAGCCGGTGCGCCGGGAGTCCGAGCACTACTTCTTCAAGCTGGGCGAGTGCGAGGCCTTTCTCCGGGAATGGACCCGGGGCGGGCATTTGCAGCCGGAGGCCGCCAACAAGATGGCGGAGTGGTTCGAGGCCGGGCTGCAAAGCTGGGACATCTCCCGGGATGCCCCCTACTTCGGGTTCGAGATCCCGGACGCCCCCGGCAAGTATTTTTACGTCTGGCTGGACGCCCCGGTGGGCTACATGGCGAGCTTCGGGAACCTGTGCGCACAGCGCGGGCTGGATTTCGACGCCTTCTGGCGCGAAGGCTCCGAGACCGAACTGTACCACTTCATCGGCAAGGACATCCTGTATTTCCACGCCCTGTTCTGGCCGGCCATGCTGCAATACTCCGGCTACCGCACCCCCACCAAAATCTTCGCCCACGGCTTCCTCACCGTGGACGGGCAAAAGATGTCCAAGTCCCGCGGAACCTTCATCACCGCCGAGAGCTACCTGAAGCAGGGCCTCGACCCCGAATGGCTGCGCTACTACTACGCCGCCAAGCTCAATGGCTCCATGGAGGACATCGACCTCAACCTGGAAGACTTCGTGGCCCGGGTGAACTCGGACCTGGTGGGCAAGTACATCAACATCGCCAGCCGGACGGTGGGATTCGTCACCAAGCGCTTCGGCGGCAAGTTGTGCCGCGCTCTTTCCGCCGAGGCGCAGGGGGTAATCGACCGATTCGGCCGCGAGCGGCCGGGGGCGCCCGCCAGGGAAGCGCTCATCGCCGCCCACTACGACAACCGCGAGTACGGCAAGGCCCTGCGGGAAGTGATGGCTCTGGCCGACATTGCCAACCAGTACGTGGACGAGCAGAAGCCCTGGGAACTGGCCAAGCAGGAAGGGCAGGAGGCCCGGCTGCACGAAGTCTGCACCGTCAGCCTGAACCTGTTCCGGCTGCTCACCCTCTATCTCAAGCCGGTGCTGCCCGAGCTAGCGGAAAAAGTTGAAAGTTTCCTCAACATCCCGCCGCTGAAGTGGACGGACGGGCAGCAGTTGCTGCTCGATCATGCGATCACGCCCTACCAGCACCTCATGACCCGCATCGACCCGAAACAGATCGACGCGCTGGTCGCGGCCAACCGGGAAAATCTCAAGGCCGCGCCCGCGCCGGAACCACACTCTCCGGTCCGCCATGGTGAGAAGCAGCAGCATTCCCCCTCTCCCCAATCCTCTCCCGTGGGGGGAGAGAGGGCAAACGTCGGCGCTATCGCGCCGATGGTTTCGATCGAAGACTTCGCCAAGATCGATCTGCGCATCGCCAGGATCGTCAGTGCGGAGCATGTGGAAGGGGCGGACAAGCTGCTGCGGCTCACCCTGGACATCGGCACCGACACCCGCACCGTGTTCGCCGGCATCAAGACCGCCTACGCCCCGGAACTGCTCGTGGGGCGGCTGACCGTGATGGTGGCCAACCTGGCCCCGCGCAAGATGCGCTTCGGCGAGTCCCGGGGCATGGTACTGGCGGCGGGCGACGGCGGCAGCCTCTACCTGCTCGGCCCGGACGAGGGCGCCCGCCCCGGAATGCGGGTCAAATAGGGCGGGCAGACCGAAAAAAGCGGCCTGGGCCGCTTTTTCCAACCCCGGGCCGGTCAGGGTTTGAGATAGACGTAGCCTTCCCTGGCCTGCAGCTTGGCCACCTCGGCCACCCCGGAAGGAACGATCTTGACCCCGGGCAACACCGTCTTGGGATCGATCTTGCGGCTATTCAGCGTGTTGTTGCACACATCGAACTGCACCCCCCGGGCCATCAATTGCTCCACCGGGATGTTATAGGGGTTGCCGTTCTTGTCCTGGGCACCCTCCAGCAGGAAATCGATGCCCTTGCCATGGGTCACCACCACGATCTTGGCAGTGGGGTCCGCGTTGAGGTGGTTGTTGATATTGCCCATGGCGGCCGACGCCACCTGCGTATCGTTGACGTGGTAGACCACCTTGATCGGCTCTTCGGCGGCAGACGTGCCGCCCACCATACCGAACAATCCGAGCAGGGTAGTCAATGAAATTGCCAGATGCAGTTTGTGCATTGTCTCGTCTCCTCATGGTTTTTAGGTTGGTACTGCCATCCCGGCGGCAGGCAATGGCATGAAAAACCATGTTTCATACCGCCGCCAATAGCCTGGAGCGGGCGCTGCCGGCGCGAGCCCGACCTGGCCAGCCCATAGCTTAACGCTTTATCCGGATCACTTCCACCCCGATAAAAGTATGGTTTATCCGGTTCGCATGGCAAGCCGAACCGAGCTTCCGCCGATTGCGCAATTTGCCGGCCCCACCCGTTGTAGTCGCCCGATGAAACCAAACCGCCCCCGATGTTGACTAATTTGTCCGCGCTGTTGTTCCAGAGCGTGCTCTGGGACATGCTTGTCCCACCCAAATATGATCAGGAGAAAAATTCATGCAGCACGCCAACACCGCCGCCAAGCTGGCCTTGGCCAGCCTCCTCACCACCGCGCTTTCCGCCGGCGCGGCGGAATACCCCAAACAGATACAGTTGGCGATCGATTCTGGGGTAAAGGTGGTAAGGAGCTTCCCCGCCGCCTCCCACCTCAAGGGCTGGGTGCTTTCCAAGGAAGGGCAGTACTCCCTGGTCTTCACGACGCCAGACGGCAAGACCCTGCTGGCCGGGGACTTGATCGACGAATCGGGGCACAACCTGACCGCGGAATATGGGGAAAAATATGTTCCCAAACCCGATTTGAATTCGCTCTTTCAGGAACTCGGGCACAGGACCTACCTGGCGGAAGGCACGCAGAAATCGCCCAAGGCGGTGCTGTACGTGTTCTTCGACCCGGACTGTCCGTACTGCCATCTCACCTGGAAGGCGCTGCAGCCCTACGAAAAAGTGGGACTGCAGGTTCGCTGGGTACCCGTGGCTTATCTCAAACCCAGCTCCCTCGGGCGCGCCGCCGCTATCATGGCGGCGAAAGACCGGGTAGCGGCCTTTCGCGAGAACGAAGTCAAATTCGACGCCCGGAACAACGAGGGCGGGCTGAAACCCTTGAGCAAGCCTTCTCAGGCGATCGCTTCCGAACTGCGATCCAATATGGTGCTGTTGCAGAAGTTCGGCGCGTACGGCACGCCGGCGCTGGTGTGGAAAGACAAGGGAGGCAAGATCGAGATGAAGGGCGGCATGCCCCGCCTCTCCGAACTGCCCGGGATCACCGGCTTGCCGGAGCAAAAATCGGACGACCCGGATCTCGCGCACTTCCGCTGAGGGCGCAATCCCCGGGGCCCGCACGGCCCCGCGCTCGACTGTGCCGGTCGGGCGGCGCGATACTGAACTACCACCTGCTAAAGCAGGTGGGTTAGCGCAGCTAGGCGCAGAGGACTAAAGTCCTCTTGCTCGCGCCCAGCTAAACGCGCAACACCAGCAAGGTGGAACGAGCTTCGGTTTGTTCCACGCTTGCTGAATTTGCAAGGCTAAAGCTGACCGGCTAAAGCCGGTGGTTTAAACCTTGCGATGGACAATTAACGAGACAAGCGGATCGTAAACTCGTTAAAATAGCTCCTCGCCAACGCTAAGGAGCCGACAACCATGCAAGTGGGACCCGCCTGCGAAGAACCCAACTTACGGCTCGAGACCCTCCGTTCCCGCGTCCTGCGGATGGGGGAAAAGGTCGAGCAGCAGCTTATCCACACCCTGGACGGGCTCGCCAGCGGGGATATCGCCCTGCTGGACCGGATGATCGAGGGCGATCGGGAAATCAACGCCATGGAAGCGGGGATCGACGAGGCTTGCACCCACCTCTTGGTGCAACGCCAGCGCGCACCGGGCGCGTTGCGCTTCAGCACGGCCGTGGTCAACATCATCTCGGACCTGAAACGGATCGGGGACGAGGCCAAGAATATCGCCCACACCAGCAAGCGCATCCACGCTTCGGGGCGCCCCCAGTTACCCGGTTACAGGACAGTCCGCAGCGCCGCGAACGTCACCCTGGGCATGTTGCGCAAGGTTCTGGACGCATTCGCCCGCCAGGAGGTCAATGCAGCGGCACAGGTCGCCCGGGAAGACAGCGCGGTCCACCACGAATTCCGCTCCGTCGTACGGCTGTTGGCCACCTTCATGATGGAGGGCCGGCGCGCCATTCCCGCCTCGGTGGACATCCTGTTCGTGGCCATGTCCATCCAGCGCATCGGCGATCACGCCGGAAACATCGCCGAACACGTGGTCAATATGGCGGGCGTAGGACACGTGCGCCATACCCTGCGAGGCGAAGAGAGCATTTTGGCCATGAGATAGGGGCCCGTTTAAAGTCCCGGACCGCACCGTACACCCTTCCTCCCGCCGGGCGCCTGCCCGGAAATTCGTACAGTTCCCCCCTCTCCGTGAGGCAATCGGCTCCATCAATTCCCCCGATTCGCGGGGAAGACCGCTGGCAGTCCGATGTCCGCCACCAGCTTCCTCACGCAACGCGCCTTACACAAACTGAACTACCACCTGCTAAAGCAGGTGGGTTAGCGCAGCTAGGCGCAGAGGACTAAAGTCCTCTTGCTCGCGCCCAGCTAAACGCGCAACACCAGCAAGGTGGAACGAGCTTCGGTTTGTTCCACGCTTGCTGAATTTGCAAGGCTAAAGCTGACCGGCTAAAGCCGGTGGTTTAAACCTTGCGATGGACAATTAAGTTCAAATCACATCCGCAAAATAAGATTCCGCCCGCTTGAACAGGGCGTAGCTGATCGGCAGCATTATGGCCGTCAGCACGATCCCGGGCCATAGTGCGGTCAGGTCGGGCGGCTGGCCGTGCAGCAGGGCCCGCTGGAACGCATCGATGATGCCCGCGAGCGGGTTCAGTGTATATACCCTGTACAGGAAATCCGACCACGTGCCCGCCGCCTGGTGGACCAGCAGCTTTTGCTTGACCAGGGCAAGGGGATAGATCACCGGCGAGGCGTACATGAGCAGCGAAAGCGCGATCGGCAAAGCGGTCGCCACGTCGCGGTAGTAGACGTTCATGGCGGCGCCGACCAGGGACACCGTGAGGGACACGAGGATCGTGTAGGCGATGATGACCGGGACCCAGAGTGCGTAAGCTGTTGGGACCATGTGATAATACGCCATCAACCCGGCAAGGATTATGAAGTTTATGCCCAGTTCCACCAGCTTGGTGAGTACGCTGGTGAAGGGAAATATCTCCCGCGGGAAATAGATTTTTCGAATCAGGCTTGCGTTTCCGACCACGCTGTTTATGCCGTCGGAAGTCGCTTCCTGAAAGAGGGTCCAGGGCATGAGCGCGGCAAAGGTCAGCACGGGGTACGGGATGTTTCCGCTGTCGATGCCGACGAAGCTTTTCACCAGGGTAAAAATCAGCATGAGCATCAGGGGCTTGAGAATCGCCCACGCGATGCCCAGATAGGCCTGCTTGTAGCGCAAGGCGATGTTCTTCCACGCCAATGCCGCCATTAGTTCCCGGTAGGAAAAAATATTCCGGATCGTCTGAATCATGTCTTGTTCCGTCGCTAAATATAACGGCTTGTCCGAGACGTCGCCTCGCGCACTCGAAACATGGATACCACACCAGCATCCCCTGAGCGGGGACAGTCGTGCCGGCGCTTGCGCCGCAAATGGTATTTGACGCAAGATTCATACCGGCTAGGAGCCTGTCGGACTTGAAGAATCGAAGCGAAGCGGGTCAGGCAGGCAAGCCGCATAGCGGCTGCTCGCAAAATTCGGCTGGCCGAGGACAGATTTTGTCGATTTTGCAGGTCAATAGTCGTTCTATTGACCAAAAAAGCGGCGAAATATGGACCGGTCAGGTGGATTTGCAGCCGATTTCCTTTAAGTCCGACAGGCTCCTAGCAAAATCGCCCGAGGACGCGTGAGGTAAGCTGGAAAAAATGGAGTCCAACGTTTCTGTAAAATGACGAAACGGAGGACTGAGATGGAACGGATACCAAGAGGGATTTACACGCAGGAATTTCGGGAGCAGGCAGTGCGTCTGCATGAGGTGGATGGACTGACGATACCTGAAGTAGCGAGGCGGCTGTCCTTGCCGGGAGGGACGCTGAAGAACTGGGTTTATGCGGCGCGCCGGGGCAAGCTGGGCGAAGTGGGCAAGAACCAGAAGCCGCTGACCGATCTGGAACTGGAGCTGGCGCGGGTCAAGCGCGAGTTGGCTGAAGTCAGGATGGAGCGCGACTTGCTAAAAAAAGCGGCGGCCTACTTCGCGAGGGAGTCGCGGTGAAGTACGGTCGAATGGACGAATGGCGACAGCAATATCCGGTAGCGGTGATGTGCCGTGTTTTTGAGGTTTCAGAGAGTGGTTTTTACGCTTGGCGGGATCGCCCCTTGTCGCCCCGTGCACAAGAGAATGCACGTCTGGAAATCGAGATTCGAGCGGCGCACCAGCGCACCCGTGAAACCTGCGGCCCGGAGCGGCTGCAAAGCGACCTGTCCGATCATGGTATCCGAGTGGGCGTGGATCGCATCAAGCGTATCCGCAGGAAGCTGGGACTGCGCTGCAAGCAGAAGAGAAAGTTCAAAGTGACCACCGATTCCAAACACAACCTGCCGGTGGCGCCGAACCTGCTGGAACGAAACTTTGCCGTGGCCGCCCCGAACCGGGCGTGGGTAAGTGACATCACCTACATTCCCACTGACGAAGGCTGGCTGTACCTGGCCGGGCTGAAGGATTTGTTCAACGGCGAACTGGTCGGCTACGCCATGAGCGAGCGGATGACGAAAAACCTGGTCATGCAGGCCTTGTTCCGGGGCGTTTCCGCCAAACGCCCGGCCAAGGGGTTGATTCTCCACTCGGATCGCGGCAGCCAGTACTGCGCACATGATTACCAGAAACTGCTGAAGCAATTTGGCATGACCGCATCCATGAGCCGCAAGGGAGATTGCTGGGACAACGCCCCGATGGAAAGCTTCTGGGGAACGCTCAAAAATGAGCTGGTTCACCATCGGCGCTACCGCACCCGAGCGCAAGCAATACGGGAGATCACCGAGTACATCGAGATCTTCTACAACCGGCAACGGAAACAGGCTCGCCTCGGCTACCTGTCACCCGCTGCCTTCACGCAGCGATACTATGCAAAACAACTCGCCGCTTAACTCGTTGGACTCCACTATTGCCAACCGACCTCAATAGAGCAGTATTTGGAACATCACTTTGAGCCGAGACCGAACGATGATTTCAAAATGGAACCCGATTAAGACGCGTCGTTCAGGCGACGCGTATCCGGACTTTCAGTCCGTAATTCAAACCCACCGGCTTTAGCCGGTGGTTGTTTAGTCTACTTTGTCAGATTGATTTTCAAACATCTTCCGCCGTCATATGATATAATGCAATCTATTGTTTATATGAATATTTATTGAGTTGATGCTAACCATGCCGACTCAAATATGTCAATCGCATTCTCGCGCCGGCGGCGAATGTCCAGTCCAATCTGGACAGCCATTTTGCCCCCTGCATCTCCTGCTTTGAATCCACGACGCGCTCGGTCGCCGAGGCAGCCAAGTCTTACCTGCGCGGACTCCACCGATCCACTCGGGCCAACATGGAACGCATGGCGGACGTCGTCGCGGGCAGCCACCCGCGGCGACTGCGTCACATGCCGAGCGAATCCGCCCGGGATCGCGCCGGCGTGCTCCGGCAACTGGTGGCCGACGCCAATGCGCACTTCGGGCGAGGCGGCACGGCTCTGGTGATTGACGAGAGCGGCTTTGCCAAGAAGGGCGAACCCTCGGCGGGGGTTGCCCGGCAATGGAATGGCCGGCTGGGCAAGACGGACAACAGCCGGGTGGGCGTCCCCCAAGGGGACTTCCTGCGGGGCGTCCCCCAAGGGGACTTCCTGCGGGGCGTCCCCCAA